>JAFAQA010000017.1 GCA_019246665.1 Hyphomicrobiales bacterium | reverse complement strand
CCCCTTTCCGGGCCCGCTTGCGCTCGCAGCGCTCTTCGGTGCCATGGTCGCCGGCGCATTCTCGCTTTGGCCCCTTGGCCGAGCTCATGACGTGCCAGGCTCGCAGTTATTCCGGGACCTCGTGGCGCCGGATCGCGCGCGACCGCGCGCCAGATATGTCGCGGGCGCCGGTTTCCTGGCGCTCGCACTCGTCGCGTCGTCGATCGGCTTTGCCTGGGATCGGCGCATCGCGATGATCGCGGTCATCGCTTGCGCGGGCGCCTTTTTGTTGTTGCGCGCTGTCAGCGCGGGCATGATGGCGCTCTTGCGCAAGATTCCGGCGCCGAAAAATCCGCTGGCCCGTCTCGCGCTCGCCAACTTGCATCGCCCTGGTGCCGCGACCCAGACGGTCATCATCTCGCTCGGTCTTGGTGTCACGCTGATCGTTGCGCTTGCCGTGATCGATGCGACGGTCTCGAGCGAGTTGACGCGGACCCTGCCGAAAAAAGCACCCAATTTCTATTTTCTCGACGTGCCAGACCGGGACGCTGAAAGCTTTTCCGCCTTGCTCGCTACCACGGTCTCAGGCGCGAGCGAGCAGCGTGTGCCGATGATGCGGGGCCGTATCGTCGCGCTCGCGGGCGTGCCCTCGGAAAAGGTCAAGGCGCCCGAAGACGTGGCGTGGGTGCTCGAAGGAGATCGCGGCATCACCTTTTCGGCCTGGCTTCCTGAAGGCGCGAAACTCGTCGGGGGAGAGTGGTGGCCCGCCGATTATTCAGGTCCGCCGCTCGTCTCGATGGAGCGCGGCGTCGCCCGTGGACTCGACCTCAAGCTCGGCGACAGCATCGTCGTGAACGTTTTGGGTCGAGACATCGAAGCGCGCATCGCCAATTTTCGAAGTGTCGAGTGGTCGTCTCTCGCGATCAACTTCGTGATGGTCTTCTCGCCGAACACCTTCATCGGGGCACCTTTCAATGATCTCGCGACGTTGCGACTGAAGGACGGAGGAACGCAGCAGGAGGAGAGCGCGGTCGTGAAGGCGGTGGCTCGAAGCTTTCCGACGGTCACCTCCTTGCGTGTGAAGGACGTCCTCGAAGCGGTCGATGCTCTGGTGCGCAAGCTTCTTTTCGCGATCCGAGGTGCAAGCGCGGTGTCACTCGTCTCGGCCGTTCTTGTCCTTGCGGGAGCTCTCGCCGCTGGCCGGCGGCTGCGGCTGTATGATGCAGTCGTGCTCAAGACCCTTGGCGCGAGGCGAGGCGCGATCTTGCGGATGTTCCTCATGGAGTATGCGATCCTTGGTGCGATCGCGGCGCTCTTTGGGCTGATCGCCGGCTGCGGTATTGCCGTTGCCATCGTGAAGATTGCCATGAAGCTCGATCCAATAATCAACCTTTTTCCGCTCGCTCTGATTGCGGTGGTTGCAGTCTCCGCGACGGTGCTGCTCGGGCTTCTCGGCAACGGGCGCATTCTCGGCGAGAAACCAGCGCGCCGCTTGCGCGAGCCCTGAAGCCTAAAACGAGTTTGGCGGAGATCGTGCTTCCCGGCATCGGGAAAGGGATCGCGATTTCGCTCGAGGCCGCATTGTCCAGGTTCAAAATCACGTCAAGCCGCCGGGAAGCGAGCGCGGGCCTCTCGGCAATCAGGATGTGCTTACGAGACGCGACGGTACGGGCGTGGCCAAGTGGGAAGCAAGTTCCAGCGAGGAACGCCATCCAGCAATCCGCAACGGCAAGCAACGCCAGGTCGCATACCGAAGCGGCTGACGACGGGCGTTGCCTTGCGTGATCGCGCCGATCGAAGGGGGTGGCGCGACTCGGCTCAGTTATGCCGAGCGGCGGATCTCTCGGGAAAACACCAGAGTCCGGCCAAGCTGATGATGGGCTTACTTCAGATGGCCCGAAATGAGTTTGTTCATCTCGAACATCGTCACTTTCTTCTTGCCGAAGATTTTGGAAAGCTTGTCGTCCGACATGATTTCCCGCTTGTTTGATGGGTTCTGCAGCTTGTGCTTCTTGATGTAGTCCCACATTTTGCTGACCACTTGCGAGCGAGGCAGTGGATTTGTGCCGACGATCGCCGCCAGCTCCGCTGACGGCTTCACGGGGACTTGAAGAGCATTGGGTTTCTTTGCAGCGCCGCCCTTTGACGCTTTCGTTGCCGCTTTCGCGGGTGCCTTGGCCATGAGTCTTCTCCGCTTCCGCCAGGTTGATCAGAGCAAATCGGCAGGGGCCTGCCCGCGGCGACGCGATCTCAACTTGCGCCGTCCTCGAAATCTTCCCAGCCGAAGCCCCCCTTTTGTCATGAGTCGCGGCTTTCGCCTAGACGTCATACACAATCTTCCACCCTTGCGGCCTTCGTGCAACATACGCCCGGCGAGCTTGAGTCGGCAGCGTTGCCGATTAGGTTCGGCGCTCGCAGCGAACGCTCCCGATCAGAGCGAGAATCCGCCGTCAACGATCAAGGTCGTGCCGGTGGTGAAGCCGCTCTCATCGCTCGCGAGATAAACCGCCGCCGCCGCGATCTCATCGGCGGTGCCGAGCCGCCCCATCGGTTGGCGTGCGACGAAAGCCGAGCGCGTCTCTTCGACGGTCTTTCCAGTTGAGGCTGCGAGCGCGCAAATCCGCTCATCGAGGGAAGGCGATTGCACGGTGCCGGGCGCGATGGCGTTGCAACGGATGCCTTTCTGAATGAAATCGGCCGCGACCGACTTGGTGAGGCCGATGACCGCGGCTTTCGTGGTGCCATACACATAGCGGTTCGGGATGCCGCGCACCGAGGAAGCGCCTGATGCGATATTGACAATGGCGCCATTTCCTTTGGCCAGCATGCCGGGAAGATAGGCCTTGATCATGCGATGCATCGAGCCGACGTTGAGGTCGAAGGAGAAATCCCAGGCCTTGTCGTCGCAATCGAGAATGGTTCCGTGGTGCACAAAACCCGCGCAGTTGGCGAGGATATCGATCGGCCCGGTCTTCTCCAGGAAAGCCTGCACTGCGCGCGCCGACAGCACATCGAGCTTGCGTCGTTTAGCCCGCGCGATACCCTCGAGCTTTGCGACGTCCACATCGGTCGCGAAGACCTGCGCTCCCTCACGCACGAAAGCCTCGGCGATGGCTCTGCCGATCCCTTGGCCGGCCGCGGTCACCACCGCGACCTTGCCCTTGAGCCGTCCCGCCATGTCCTTCTCCTTGCAGCTCTTTTAAGGCACTTCCGGGCTGTCAACACCCTTGAAATGCGTGAAATCATCCCAACATTAGAGCCGCACCGGCCAAAGGCGGTGCGAACCCTGTCCGGCCCTCGCGGCGGACGAAATGCATGTTGCTTCTATAGGAGAATATGCCATGCGCCAGTATGATCTTCCCTCCCTCTATCGCTCGACCATCGGCTTCGATCGTCTCTTTTCGATGCTCGATCAGGTCTCCGGCGAATCCCAGAACTACCCGCCCTACAACATCGAGCGCGTCAGCGAGAACGCGTATCGCCTCACGGTGGCCGCAGCCGGGTTCACGGCTGACGATCTTTCAATCGAGGTGAAAGAAAACGCTCTCACCTTGCGCGGCGAGAAGAAGGCCACCAGCGGCGAACCGAAGACCGAGATGGTCTATCAGGGAATCGCCGCACGGGCATTTGAGCGCCGCTTCCAGCTTGCCGATTTCGTGCAGGTCACTGGCGCGAGCCTCGAGAACGGGCTGTTGCACATCGACCTCGTGCGCGAAATCCCGGAAGCCAAGAAGCCTCGCCTGATCCCGATCAATGGCCGGGCGGCCAATGATCAAGCGATTGAGACGAAGAAGGCGGCGTAATCGATCGGCGAATATCGACGACGATCGACGTCAAGGGCGCTCGAGAGAGCGCTCTTTTTGCGCGTTCTTGCTTCAGCTGACCCGTGGCCTCATTCGTAGCCAGCGTCCGCGGGCAGGGCCGGCTTGGCCGGAACGGCAGGCGCGGGCTTTGAAGGAGCCTGAGCGGCAGGCGGCGTCGGCGTCGGCGAAGCTTCCGCCGCTGCCTTGGGGGCCGGAGCCGGCGGCTCCGACGGCGTGCCGCCAGGCGCTGGGTAGACCTGTCGCACGGTTGGAGCGGGAGTGGGCGAAGCCGAAGGCGCGCTCGAGCCGCTCGTCTCCGGGGCCGACGGTGCCGGGATGACATGCTTGACGGCAGGCGGGGCGGCCGTCGGCTTGGCGACCGCAATCGTTCCCTCTTTTTCCTTCGGCGGCTCCAGCGGGGTGGTCTTCACTGACGGGGGAGAGAAGTTATGCTTCGCCTGGACGGGCGGATAACGATGCGACCTCGGGGCGGGCGTCGGTGGCGCTGGCAGCGGCGCGGCCGGACGGATTACTTCATCGGGACGGCTTGTCGCGGAATAACTCGGAATGGCGGCGAGCTCGTTGGTGTTCGGCCGCTCTTCCACCTGCCGGGCGTCGAGAATCCGACCGTCATAAGCGTCGAGCACCACGAACAAGCGCTGCCCAAAACCGTTTCGCACATTGGCAACGTAATGGCGCCCTGACATCGAAGGCGGTGAGAGGATTGTCCAGCCATGATCTCGCAAGACATCGGAGATTTCGCCGGGTCTCAGCAAATCTTCATCCTGATAGCGCGGGCCTGGCGGGGGCGCGCTCCAAGCGCGTGGCCCACCGTCATCCCAAGAGCCATAGCCTCCCCAGAATTGCGCGTTGGCCAAATTCGGTTGGAAAGCGACGAGCGCCATGCCCGCCGCCAGCGCAAATCCGAGTGATGCTCGCCCCGGTGATGCCGGGCTGAGCGGACGAAACCTGGTGATCATGCTCATTTGGAGCCCCTTGCGATAGATCGCCCGCACCATCTGTCGGGGGCGATTGCGGCGAGCTTTGGACGACGGCATGACGCCATTTGTCCCATAGGTGTTCATCGCCTCCGGTTTCCCTTGAACCGATCTTCAACCCGCCTTCGCTCTAACGCTGCGGGAGGCGATCGGTTCACTGTGACTTATGGCACGCAACGTCTCGATCTCCGCTGCGCTCGTGCGGAAGGAGGTGACGAACCGGAACAGCGTTTCACCCGGTTTCGGCATGGATTTGACGGGCAGCCAATCGGGAGACCACGCATGGTAGGTGGCCTTCGCGCTGCGCAAACGTTGATCGACACCTTCGGGAAGAATAGCGAAAACGGCATTGGATTGGCGTGGCCAGCCAAGCCTCACGCCGGGCAATGAAAGAAGGGCCTCTTCCAATTTCGCAGCTGCCGCATTGGCGTTGCGCGCAAGCTCGAGCCAATGCCCGTCCTTGAGATAGGCTTGCATTTGTGCCGCGAGGAAGCGGCCTTTGGAAAGGGTGTGGCCGGCGCGCTTGCGCCGGATCGCCATCTCGCTCGATTTTCCCTTGTCGAAGAAGATCACCGCTTCCGCCGCGAGGCAGCCATTCTTGGTGGCTCCGAAGGACAAGATGTCGACGCCTGCCTTCCACGTCATCTCGGCGGGGGTGCAGCCGAGCGCGACGAGCGCGTTCGCAAACCGGGCGCCGTCCATGTGGACGGTGAGACCGCGTGAGCGCGTCACTTCCGTAAGAGCCGCAATCTCATCGCAAGTGTAGATCGTCCCCGCTTCGGTTGCTTGCGTGATCGATAGGGCGGTGAGCTCGCTATGGCGCAGCGATCGTGCCGGCATGCGCTCGAGCTTCATCGCCACGGTCGCCGGCTCGAGCTTGCAGGCGACCCCCGGAAGCCCAACAAGCTTCCCACCGCCCGTGAAGAATTCGGGCGCGCCGCACTCGTCGTCGAAGACATGGCTTTCCATGTGGCAGAGAACCGCTCCCCAAGGCGGCGCAGCGCAAGCAAGAGCAAGCGAATTTGCTGCCGTGCCGTTCACTACGAGGAAGGCCGCAATGTCGCGCTCGAAGATCTCGCAAAGACTTTTTTCGACCTCTTTGGTCAGCTCGTCCGCACCGTAGGCCGGTTGCGCACCTCCATTAGCCTCGATCAGTGCCGCCAGCACTTTTTCACTGGCGCCCGCCGTGTTGTCGCTTCGGAAATTCATGGAGGTCCTCAAGGCTGAATTGTTCTATTGAACATCGCGGACAAGTTTGGCATGGTCGGAGATAAGGCAGCAAGGCTGACCTTTTTTAGGCAGCAGGCGCGCAGGTCCGGCAGATCCGTCTGTGAGGGTTGGCGCGCAGACCGTCAAGCAGTGATGGGAAGGCAGCGACATGGACGCGGTGAAGGTGGCGGCGAGCGAGCTGATGGACGCGATCTCGCGGACACCCGCTCGCAAACCCGTGCCGCGCGCCGCCTGGTTGCACGGCCGCCCACCCGCGCAAGGCCTGTTCGATCCGGCCCGCGAGCACGATTCTTGCGGCGTCGGCATCATCGCCGATATGTCGAACGCCAAGCGTCACGACATCATCGAGAAGGGCCTGCAGATTCTCCTCAACCTTCGACATCGGGGCGCCGTGGGTGCCGATCCGAAGCTGGGTGATGGTTGCGGGATCATGGTGCAGATCCCCCATCGCTTCTACACCGAGGAATGCGCGAAGCTCGGCTTCAAGCTTCCCGAGCCTCGGCAATACGCGGTCGGTCATTTCTTCCTTCCGCGCGATGAAGGAGCCGCCAAGCTCTGCCGCGAGGTGATCGAGAAGACGATTGCCGATGAGGGCCAGGTGCTGCTCGGCTTTCGCGAGCCTCCCGTCGACAACAGTGACCTCGGCGAGAGCGTGAGACCGACCGAGCCGCTGCACCTGCAAGCCTTCATCGGGCGCGGCAAGGGGATCGCGAGTGATGAGGAGTTCGAACGGCGTCTCTACATCTTGCGCAAGCAGATCTCCGGCACCGTTTACAACATGAAGGAGAACAACCTGCGCGGCATGGGGTTCTATCCCGTCTCGATTTCCTGCCGCACTGTCGTCTACAAGGGCATGGTGCTGGCCTCGCAGCTTGGCGCCTATTACAGGGATTTGCGCGATCCTCGTTTCGAGAGCGCATTCGCTCTCGTGCACCAGCGCTTCTCGACGAACACCTTCCCGAGCTGGCCGCTCGCACATCCCTTCCGGATGGTCGCGCATAATGGAGAGATCAACACGCTTCGGGGTAACGTCAATTGGATGGCCGCGCGCCAGGCCTCAGTCGATTCGGAGCTTTTCGGCAACGACATCTCGAAGCTTTGGCCCATCTCATACGAAGGCCAATCGGATACGGCCTGCTTCGACAACGCGCTCGAATTCTTGGTGCGTGGGGGCTATTCGCTCGCTCATGCGATGATGATGCTCATTCCGGAAGCCTGGGCTGGAAATCCGTTGATGGACGAGGGAAGGCGCGCCTTTTACGAATATCATGCGGCGTTGATGGAGCCTTGGGACGGACCTGCCTCGATCGCCTTCTCCGATGGCCGCCAGATCGGCGCAACGCTGGATCGCAATGGCCTTCGTCCGGCCCGATACCTGGTCACGAAAGACGGACTGGTCGTGCTCGCCTCCGAGGCCGGCGTATTGCCGATTCCGGAAAGCGACATCGTCCGCAAATGGCGCCTGCAACCGGGCAAGATGCTGCTCATTGATCTGGAGAAGGGGAGGATCATCTCCGACGATGAGGTCAAGGCCGAGCTTGCCGTGCGCCATCCCTACCGCCAATGGCTGAAAGGCTCCCAGATCGTGCTCGAGGATTTGCCGCCGGTGCAATCGCGTGAATCACGCACCGACGTGTCGCTTCTCGATCGGCAACAGGCCTTCGGCTACAGCCAGGAAGATCTGAAGATGCTGATGGCGCCCATGGCGGTCACCGGCCAGGAAGCCGTCGGCTCGATGGGCACGGATACGCCGATCTCGGCGCTCTCCGCGAAGCCGAAGCTTTTGCCCACCTATTTCAAGCAGAATTTTGCTCAGGTCACGAATCCGCCGATCGACCCGATCCGCGAGGAGCTCGTGATGAGCCTCGTGTCCTTCATCGGGCCACGTCCGAATCTGCTCGATCTCGAGGGCACTTCCCGCAAGAAGCGCCTGGAGGTCCGCCAGCCAATTCTCACCAATGAGGACCTCGAGAAGATACGCTGCATCGGCTTTCGCGAGGACGCCTTCGATACCAAGACGCTCGACATCACCTATCTCGCCGAGCAGGGCGCCAGGGGAATGGAGGGGGCGCTCGGCCGCCTCTGCGAGAGGGCCGAAGCCGCGGTGCATGGCCGCTACAACATCGTCATCCTCTCGGACCGCATGGTCGGTCCCGACCGCATTCCTATTCCGGCGCTTCTAGCGACCGCTGCGGTGCATCACCACCTGATCCGGAAAGGCTTGCGTACCTCTGTCGGCCTTGTGGTCGAGACCGGGGAGCCACGCGAGATCCATCATTTCTGCTGCCTTGCGGGCTATGGGGCGGAAGCGATCAACCCCTACCTTGCTTTCGAGACGCTCACCTCGATGCGCCAGCAATTGCCCGAGGAGATCGACGAAGGCGAGATCATCAAGCGCTTCATCAAGTCGATCGACAAGGGGCTCTTGAAGGTGATGTCCAAGATGGGCATCTCGACGTTCCAATCCTATTGCGGAGCGCAAATCTTCGACGCGGTCGGCCTCTCATCGGCCTTCGTCGATCGCTTCTTCTTCGGCACCAAGACGACCATCGAAGGCGTCGGCCTTGCCGAGATCGCGGAGGAGACGGTGCGCCGCCACCGCGACGCTTTCGGTGACGCGCCGGTCTACCGCAACTCGTTGGATGTCGGCGGCGAATATGCATTCCGCTTGCGTGGTGAAGCGCATGCCTGGACACCGCAGGCCGTGTCGCTTCTGCAGCACGCCGTGCGCGCCGATCAGCAAGAGGACTATCGTGCCTTCGCCAAGCTTTTGAACGAGCAAGCGGAAAATCTTCTGACTGTGCGCGGGCTCTTCCGCATCAGGGCGGCCGAGGAGGACGGGCGTGCGCCGGTCCCGCTCGACGAGGTTGAGCCCGCAAGACAAATCGTGAAGCGCTTCTCGACGGGAGCGATGTCTTTCGGCTCGATCTCGCGGGAAGCGCACACCACGCTTGCGATCGCGATGAACCGCATCGGCGGCAAGTCCAACACCGGTGAGGGGGGCGAAGAAGCCGATCGGTTCCGCCCGCTCGCCAATGGCGATTCCATGCGCTCGGCGATCAAGCAGGTGGCCTCAGGCCGCTTCGGCGTCACGGCCGAATATCTCGTCAATGCCGACGTGATGCAGATCAAGATGGCGCAAGGGGCAAAGCCCGGCGAGGGCGGCCAGTTGCCCGGCCATAAGGTCGACGCTGTCATCGCAAAGGTGCGCCATTCGACGCAAGGCGTCGGCCTGATCTCGCCGCCGCCCCATCATGATATCTACTGCATCGAGGATCTCGCCCAGCTCATTTACGACCTCAAGAACGTCAACCCGGCAGCCGCTGTCTCGGTGAAGCTCGTCTCGGAAGTCGGTGTCGGCACGGTCGCGGCCGGCGTCTCGAAGGCACGCGCCGACCACGTGACGATCTCGGGCTTCGAGGGCGGCACGGGAGCCTCACCGCTGACCTCGATCAAGCATGCCGGCTCCCCCTGGGAGATCGGTCTTGCGGAAACGCATCAAACGCTGGTGATGAACCGCCTTCGCTCACGCATCGCGGTCCAGGTGGACGGCGGAGTTCGCACAGGTCGCGATGTCGTCATTGGCGCGCTTCTCGGCGCGGACGAGTTCGGTTGCGCCACCGCTCCGCTCGTTGCTGCCGGCTGCATCATGATGCGCAAATGTCACCTCAACACCTGTCCGGTCGGCGTCGCGACGCAAGATCCGGTGCTGCGCAAGCGCTTCACCGGCCTGCCGGAGCATGTGATCAACTACTTCTTCTTCCTGGCCGAGGAGGTGCGCGAGATCATGGCCTCGCTCGGCTTCCGTCGTTTCGACGAGATGGTCGGGCAGATGCAGATGCTCGACCAAGCGAAGGTCATCGAGCATTGGAAGGCGAGGGGGCTCGATTTCTCGCGCCTGTTCCACAAGCCCGTGCCCTTGCCGGGGACTGGAATTTTTCACTCCGAGCGGCAGGACCACAAGCTCGAGAAGGTGCTCGATCGGGAGCTGATTATGCGCGCCGCGAGCGCCATCGAGACGCGCCGCCCGGTGCTCATCGAAGCCACGATCAACAACACCAACCGCGCGACAGGCGCGATGCTTTCGGGCGAAATCGCCAAGCGTTACGGGCACGCCGGGCTAGCGGACGAGACCGTGCATGTGAAACTCAAGGGCACAGCCGGACAGAGCTTCGGTGCCTGGCTTGCCAATGGCGTGACGCTCGAGCTTGAGGGGGAGGCCAACGACTATGTCGGGAAGGGGCTTTCGGGTGGGCGCATCATCATTTATCCGCCCCATGAGGCGATGAGCATAACTCCCGAGGAGAGCATCATCATCGGCAACACGGTCCTTTATGGCGCGATTTCCGGTGAGTGCTATTTCCGCGGCGTTGCGGGTGAGCGGTTCGCCGTGCGCAACTCCGGTGCGATCGCCGTGGTCGAGGGCACGGGCGACCATGGCTGCGAATATATGACGGGCGGCGTTGTGGTCGTCATCGGTCAGACGGGGCGCAATTTCGCAGCCGGCATGTCCGGTGGCATCGCGTACGTGCTCGACGAGGACGGCTCCTTCGCCAAGCGCTGCAATCTCTCGATGGTCGATCTCGAGCCGGTCGAGGCGGAGGAGATGATGATGCAGCGCCTGCATCATCATGGCGGGGATCTCGAGGGGCATGGCCTCGTCGACGTGATGGCGGATCTGGATCGCTTCGATGGCGAGCGCCTGCATCAGCTTATCGCCAAGCATGCCGCCTATACAGGCTCGACGCGCGCCAAGCGGATCCTCGACAATTGGGAGGAGTATCTCCCGAAGTTCCGCAAGGTGATGCCGGTCGAATACCGCCGCGCGCTCGCCGAGCTCAATGCCGAGCGCGCGCAGCCCGCTTACGCGCTCGCGGGCGGGTGACGTCCAACAATACAGTCAATTGCCTGGAGCCAAGTAGGGACCAAATCCCCTCGGAGAAAAAGTGATGAAGATTTACGGTGATTTGCGATCGGGCAATTGCCTGAAGGTCAAATACACAGCCGACTTTCTCAAATTATCTTATGCTTGGGTGCCGGTGGACCCCGCGAGCGGGGGGAGCCGTACGCCGCAATTTCTTCGTCTTAATCCCTTTGGGCAGGTGCCG
>JAFAQA010000002.1 GCA_019246665.1 Hyphomicrobiales bacterium | reverse complement strand
GCGGGAAGAAGCCCTTGGGCACATCGACATAGAGCTTCACGCTGAGCGCGAGCGTTCCCAAGGTCACGATCAGCATGAGGAAGCGCGCCTTGATCGCGAGCCTGAGCGTGACCCGGTAGGCGCCTTGCATGGCGCCGAACGCCGCGTCGACCGCCCGCTCGAACCAATTCGCTTCCGCGCCGTGCCGCTCGGGTCGCAAGACGCGCGCGCACACCATTGGGGTGAGCGTGAGCGACACGAGGCCCGACACCAGGATCGCGATCGAGATCGTGCCCGCGAATTCACGGAAGACGCGACCGACGATGCCGCCCATGAAGAACACGGGGATGAAAACCGCCACCAGCGACATGGTGATCGACAAGATGGTGAAGCCGATCTCGCGTGAACCCTTGAGTGCAGCGGCGAAAGGCTTCTCGCCTTCCTCGATATGGCGGACGATGTTTTCGAGCATCACGATGGCATCGTCGACCACGAAGCCGACGCTCAGTGTGAGCGCAAGGAGCGAGATGTTGTCGATCGAGTAGCCGAGCACATGCATCGCCGCGAATGTGCCGACGAGCGAGATGGGAAGCGCGAGCGCCGGGATCAGGGTCGCCGAGAGGCGCTTGAGGAAGAGGAAGATGACGATGATGACGAGAACGATGGCGATGCCGAGCGACTTCTCCACATCCGCGACCGAGTTGCGGATCGGGATCGAGCGGTCGAGCAGCACATTGAGCTTGACCGACGGAGGAAGCTCGGCCCGATAGCCGGCGAGATGGTCCTTGACCATGTCGACCACATCGATCGTGTTCGCGTCCGATTGACGGTAGATCGCCACCTGAATGGAGCGCCTCTTGCCGAACCAGGCAGCGTTTTGATCGTTCTCGATGCCGTCGACCGCGACCCCGACGTCTCGCAAGCGGATCGGCTGCCCGTTGCGCACGGCGATCACGATGTTCGAGTAATCAGCGGCGTGCAGCAATTGGCCATCTGTCTCGAGCGTGATGCGCTGCTTGTCGCCGCGCATCTCGCCCACTGGCGTGTTGGAGTTGGCGGCCGAGACGGCGTTCTTCACGTCATCGAGCGTCAAGCCGCGCGCCGCCACCGCGTCGGGGTCGACATGAATACGAACCGCGAAGCGCTGAATGCCGAAAATCTGCACTTGCGACACGCCGGGGAGTTGCGAGATCTGCTGTTGCAGGACCGTCTCGGCGTAATCATTGACCGTGGTGAGCGGCAGGGTCGGGGAGCTCAGCGACAGGAACATCACCGCGAAATCGCCGGGGTTCACCTTGCTGAACGAAGGGGGCTCTGGAAGATCGGGCGGCAGCTTGCGCGCCGCGCTCGAGATCGCCGACTGCACATCGAGCGCCGCCCCGTCGATGTTGCGGTCGAGCGAGAACTGCAGGACGATTTGGGTGGTGCCGATCGAGGAGCTCGACGTCATCGTCGAGACGCCGGAGATCGTCGCGAATTGACGCTCGAGCGGTGCCGCGACCGAGGATGCCATGGTCTCGGCGCTAGCCCCCGGCAAAGTCGCGTAGACGGAGATCGTCGGAAAATCGACATTCGGCAGGGCCGAGACCGGAAGCTGCCGGAAAGCGAAGGCGCCGAAAATGACGAAAGAGAGCATCACGAGTGTCGTCATCACCGGACGGCGGATGCAGAGCTCCGAGATGTTCATGGCTTAGCCCCCTCTCCGGCCCTTGTCCTGAAGAGTGGTCACCGGCGTGCCGTCCGTGAGACGAAGCTGCCCGTCCGTAACGACGGTTTCGCCGCCTCTGAGCCCCGACGAGAGCACGGCGGTCGCGCCTTCGAAACGGTCGACCGTCACGGGCTTCACCTTGGCGATCCCGCGCTCGATGACGAACACGATGTTGCCGTCCTGGGAACTTTGCACCGCGTTACGCGGAACGATGACCGTCTCCTCGTCGCGCCCGAGCGTGACCGTCACATTGCACAAAAGCCCCGGCCAGAGCCCCTCGTCGGGGTTGTCGAAGACCGCCCTCACGCCGATATTGCCCGAGGTTGAATCCACCGAATTGTCGATTGCGGCGATCTTTCCCTCAGCCGAGACCTCGCTCCCTTGCACGGTAGCCGTGACCGGTACCCCGCCGCGCGCGTTCACGCTCTGCAGGCTCGAGAACAATTTCTGCGGCAGGGAGAAGTTCACATAGATGGGGCGAATCTGATTGACAGTGACGAGCGTGCCGCTCGCATCGCCGGTGCGAATGGCGCTCCCTTCGCGCTGGAGCCCAATCCCCACCCGTCCGCTGACGGGCGAAGTGATGGTGTAATAGCTGCGCTGCACGCGTAGATTGTCGAGCGCGGCCTGGTCGGCGAGCAGGTTCGCCTCGGCGAGCGCATCGGCCGTCTGGGCGTTCTGCAGGTTGAGGATCGATCCCGCATTGGTCTTGGCGAGCGTATCGTTGCGCGCAAGATCTCGCTTCGTTTGAACGATCTGCGACCGGTCCTTCGCGACGATCGCCTCCGCTTGACGGATCTGGGCATCGATCTGGCGGGCATCGAGCTCATAGAGCACATCCCCTTGCTGGACCGCTTGCCCATCGCGGAAAAACACCTTGGCAATTTGACCATCGACGCGGGTGCGCACCGTGATCGAGGCCATGGATTCGACCCGGCCCACCGCATCCGCGGTGATCGGTGCCGGGCGCTTCTCGCTCAAGCCCGTCAGCACGGGCACGGCCTGGGCGGGCGGGGTGGGGGGCGGCGCAGCGCTCGCCGCGGGCTCAAGGCTCGCCATGTGCACAGGCGACGAGGCGGTGGACCGATTTGCCTGATCTTGAGCCGCTGAAGAAAATCGACCGGCCAGCCCCGCGGCGAGCAAAAAGCCGAAGGCGCCAAGGACCACCGCGGCCGAAAGCACATAGGACACCAGCGCAAGGACGCTGCGGGCAGGCCTCGACGTTGCAAGCTTGGGCGCGTCATCGTCGCGCGGCGGCGACACCGAGGCCGCGACCTCCTGGGTCGCGTTGCCTCCCCCCACCAACTCCTCCCTCTTGTCGAAGGAGGTTTCCTGGTTTTCCTCGTTCCGCATCAGCACCCGCCGCCTCCCCTCAGCCGCGCATAGCATGTCGCGAAGGGGATGTCTCTGCATCAAAGGCGATATCGCCCAATGGGCTTAGCTAGGCCAGACCGGCAATTTCGGGGCCACGATCGGCGCTTGAGCCCTTGCACGGTTGCAAGGCTCCGTCCGCACCTTGGCCTGCAAATTAGGGGAAGTGGCGGGTGAAGTCGAATCCGTCGCAAAGTCCCGCTAGAGCATGATCCGCAAAAGTGGCCCCACTTTTGCGGTAAGATCATGCGGAAAAACAAGAAGATAACCTGACGCTACTGATCTCATCTAAACGCAACGCGTTCTAGAGTGAGACGAGGGGTGCCTGGCCCTTTTTAGCCGCTCAGTTCCGCCGCCCGGAAGCGGCGATCGCCTCCTCCATGGCCGAAGCGGTCGCGGCGTCGGGTTGCCCAAGGAGGCGAGGCGTCTTGCCGGCTTCGACGAGCTTGGCGAAAGCCTCGGCGCCATCCGGGGCAAAGAAGACATAAAGCATGTTGTCGGCGCAATCATGCGGCTTGCAGAGCGTCCCGAAAGTGAATGCGCGGTAGCCGACCGGTACCATTTTGGACGGTGTGTTCACGCCATTTCCAGTGACGGCAAAATCCGCGATCCAGCTCGGCACGTCATGCTCTTTCGCCAGCATACGGGTCCAGGCGTCACGATAAGGTTCGGTGCGAATGACGTCGAGAAGGTAGGCGCCGGCGCGTGCCGATGCAGGGCCGTTCACAAAAGCGCTGATGACAATGCACGGCACGAGGATCAAGAAAACCGCCTTCGCGAGACCCGATATGGTTTTTGCGATCATGCCTCTCCTTACTGCCTCGGCGCTGCGCACGCCAACTCAATATCTCGCGAACCGAACCGCATCGGATAGCGAGACCTTATTACCCCCGATGAGAATGGCGCGCCGTGCTCTTGGGATGTCGCTCTAACGGGGAGGGATCAAGCATATTCGGCAATGGACAGAGGCGGCAAATTCGGCTACAGCGCGCGTCGAATTTCAATCGTCGTCCAGGCGGCGCTTCGCCGGGCACAAGCTTCGCCGAAATATGGTCGGCTTGACGATTGTTACGGCTCAACTCGTTTCGGCAAGGACAAGACGTGCAGGTTCTCGTTCGCGACAACAATGTGGATCAGGCCCTTCGGGCGCTCAAGAAGAAGCTGCAGCGCGAGGGCGTTTTCCGCGAGATGAAGCTTCGCGACCATTACGAGAAGCCCTCCGAGAAGCGGGCCCGCGAGAAGGCCGAGGCGGTTCGCCGAGCGCGCAAGGTGGCGCGCAAGCGCGCGCAGCGCGACGGGCTCCTGCCCGTGAAGCCGAAGCCGGTTCGCTGAGGCCTGGGCTTTTCAGACGGCTTCGCGAGGCGAGGCAGTAGCGCAAATGTTTCGCGCCCTCGTCGAGCATGGGAATCTGCGAGCCGGTAGTGGATCGATTCCGACGGATGGTCCTCGTCCGCCGGTAAAATTCATCCACAATATTATAGCTTCGTGGCTAGGCCTTTTCCGACAGACGGGAACCATTTGCCAGGGCCGGACCGCGAGGCGGAATTCCGACCTCATCGCGACGCTTGCCTCGGACTTCACGCAGGTTGGAGACTCATGCACATTCGGGGAGAACGGCACGGCATGGGTTTGATGAGCCTGCGCACGAAGTTTTTCCAGGATCGGCCGATGCGCATCTTCGCGATCGGACTTCCAATCACGTTTGCGCTCGCCGGATGCGATTCCTATATGGGCGCCCGCGATCCGGGCGTCGCCGTGGTGGCCAAGGAAGACCCCGCCGTCACCTCCGCCAACCTGTCTTCGCTCAGCGCCATCATCGCGCGAAGCCCGAATGACGCCCAGGCCTACAACACGCGTGGCGCTGCCTACGCCAAGACCGGGCATTTCAGCGAAGCGGTCGCCGATTTCACCAAAGCGATCCAGCTTCAGCCCGATTTCGCCGCGGCGCTCACCAATCGGGCCCTGGCTTATCGCCAGACGAACCGAAACGATGCCGCGCTCGCCGATTTCAATCGGGCCATCGCGGCCAATCCGAGCTACGGCCCTGCCTATCTCGGCCGTGGCAACCTCGAACGCACCCAAGGCGCTTTTGACGAGGCGCTCGCCGATCTCGATCAGGCAATCCGCTTCGCTCCGGAATCGGCCGAGGCGCTTCATGCGCGCGGCCTGATTCGCCAGCGGCAGGGCAATCAGCAGGCGGCGATCTCCGATTTCGGCGCCGCGATCGATCGAAACCCGTTCGCGGCGCCCCCTTATCAAGCGCGCGGCCAAAGCTATCTGGCAACCGGGCAGTATCAAATGGCGCTCGACGATTTTAATGCCGCTCTCAATGTCGACAACAAGAATGCCGACGCCTGGGCCGGAAGAGGGGCGGCCGACGAGAAGCTCGGACACAAGAGCGAGGCTGTGGAATCCTACCAGCAAGCTCAGACGTTGGATAACGGCAATACGACAGCGCGGGCGGGCCTATCGCGTCTGCAGAGCGGCAGGATCTTCTGATCCCTTGCTTTCTCACTCATCTGTCTCGCCGGGACGATACAAGGCACTCCGCCCGAGTCGGTCCATGCAGATCTCCGCCGTCCAAGGCAGCATCAGCGAGCCGCATCGACTGTCACGATAATAGCGTTCAAGCGGCAATGACTTGAGCATGGATTGCCCCCCGCAGGTGCGGATGGCGAGCCGGCAGACGTCGTTGCAATGCTCCATCACTGTAAATTGGCAAGCGAGGGCCCGCGCCCGCTCTTCTTCCGAAGGGTCGAGCTTGGCGTCCGCGACGGCGCGCAAGAAAATCGCCCAGGCGAGCTCGAGCTTCACCAGCATCTCGGCAACCGCGATCTGCTTCGTCGGATACATGCGCCGCTTGACTGAAATGCCGGGAATTTCCCCGCGCAGATAGCGAAGCGTGAATTCATAGGCGGCCTGCATGACGCCGAGATAGGTCGCGGTGAGCGTCATGAACATGTGCGGCCAGCGCCTCGCCGCCTGGATATAGATGCCGCGGGGCATGAGCTGCTCGTCGTCCGGGACGAACACATTTTTCAAGATGAGCGTGCGCGAGACGGTGCCGCGCATGCCGAGCGGATCCCAATCGCCGACGATCGAGAGACCCTCTGCCTTTGCCGACACGGCGACGAACATGGTGTCACGCCGCGACGCCCTCGCCCTTGCTTTCAACTCGGTGCAGAGCACGCCATAAAAGTCAGCCGCGCCGGAGAGCGAAGCGAAGATCTTGCGTCCATCGAGAACGAAGCCGCGATCGACGCGCTTCGCCGTGGTGCCGAAGGGCGAGGTGCCGGCGGCCGCGCTCGAAGCCTCCGAGAAAGGCTGGGCGTAAAGCGCGCCCTCGACCATGCGGCCATAGTGCAGCGCACGGCGCGTCTCGTGCTCGGCGCGCTGCCGGCGCGAAAGATCGAGTGTATCCACGAGGTCGGCCGTCCACAACGAGTTTGCCACATGCATGTTGAAGGTATTCGCGGTGGTGCCGCACCAGAAGCCGAGCCGCTGCGACACCAGCATATAGGCGCGGTAATCGGCGCCGAGGCCGCCATGGCGCTTCGGCACGCAGAGCTTGAGGAAGCCCGCTATGCGCAGATCGTCATAATTCTCGAACGGAAAGGAGGCGTCCGCGTCGTAGCGGAAGGCACGCTCGGCAAAAGCCGGTCCCATCTCGTCGACTGCGACGAGAAGGCGGAGCGCCTCCTCGCCAAGCCCGAGCGCGCGGACGGCGGCGGCTGGCGACGAAAAAGCAGGAGCGAGATTCTCGTTCATGCGAGCTCGCCTTCCAGTCTTCCCTCGGTCACGACAGGTGCGTCGTCGAGCGTGATCGTGCAGTTGCGCAAGGGCAGATCGAAATGGCCTTGGCCGAACCGGCCAGCCGCCTCGTTGGCGCCCGTCGAAAAAAGGAAATTCCCGGCGAATACGCGAAGCTCCGTCCCGTTGATGTCGCGCTTGTCATACATCACCATGGCGTCCCAGCGCGCCTTCGGATTGAGCCCGAAGCCGACATGGCTCACCGCATAGGCGTCACGCTCGCCCCAGGCAGCGAGGTGGTCGCGCATGAGCTCGGCGTCGAGATTCCTCCCCTCGATCGCCGTGATGAAATCCTTCTCGATCGCAAGACACACAGGCGCCTCGACATAGCGTTTGAAGGTGAGGTTCGCATCGCCGGGCGAAAGCACCAAAGTGCCATCGACGGCGCCGGCGTTCGGGAAGGCGAGGCAGAGACCTCCCGGCCAATGCGCGACGGTTCCGGGCCGGTCGGTCCAGCCCCAGACCCCACCCGTGCGGGCATCCTCGAGCGAGATCGAGAGATCGGTTCCCGCGCTCGAGGTGACGCGCATCTTTCGAGCGTTCTTGAGCATGCCGGTGCCGCGCTTCACCTTCGCCATGAGAGCAGGGTCAGGGGCCAGGCGCTCAAGGACATCGGGATGCTCGTTCGAAATCATCATGAGGCGCGCCCCGCTCGCAAGGATTTCCTTGACCTCCGGCGCGTGCAGCAAGCCTTCAAGCGTAAGATCGACCAGCAAGCCCGGCCCGCTCAGCGGCTTCACCAAGGGATCGAGCCCTCGCAAGGCTCGCGAGGCGCCGGTCGAGCGCACCGGAACCGGGGCGGTCTGAGGCGGTGTCGGGACCATGATGTGAAAGGGGCACGCGCCAAGGCTCCAGAGGGCAAGCTCGGCAAGCTGCACATTGAGGGTTCGCGACTGCGTCTCGGAAAGGATGCGCACCGGCTCATTTGCAGCGATGCCGCAGAGCCGGAACACCGCCGCGAAACTCTCGATCCATTTGGCTTCGACGCGATCGGTGAACATCGAGAAAGGCTATCGGCGGGCTCGCTCACTGTCCACGGGCTCTCCTGAGGAGTCCGGCAAGTGAGGCACGCTGGCCGTCTTCCCCGAAGGAGCAAGCACCAAGCCTTGCATCCTTTGCGTCTCTATCCTAACCGACGCTTGAATTCCGGCCCGTCCCTATTTGGAATCAGCGGCAGTGCTCAAGAATGACATCGCCATCACACCGGAGCTCGTCGCCGAGCATGGGCTGAAGCCCGACGAATATAAGCGCCTGCTTGCGCTTCTCGGGCGCGAGCCGAGCCTGACCGAGCTCGGCATCGTCTCGGCGATGTGGAACGAGCACTGCTCGTATAAATCCTCGCGCATCCATCTCCGCAAGCTGCCAACCGCGGGTGCCTGCGTGATCCAGGGCCCCGGCGAGAATGCCGGAGTCATCGATATCGGGGATGGCGAGGCCGTGGTCTTCAAGATGGAGAGCCACAACCACCCCTCTTTCATCGAGCCTTACCAGGGCGCCGCGACCGGAGTGGGCGGAATCTTGCGGGACGTGTTCACCATGGGAGCGCGCCCGATCGCGGCCTTGAATGCGCTGCGCTTCGGCGCGCCTGAGCATCCGCGCACCCGCCATCTTGTCGCGGGCGTCGTTGCCGGAATCGGAGGTTACGGCAATTCCTTCGGCGTGCCGACCGTCGGCGGGCAAATGGGCTTCGATCCCTCCTATGACGGCAACATCCTCGTGAACGCGATGGCAGTCGGTCTCGTGCGCACGGACCAGATTTTTTACGCGGCCGCTTCCGGCGTCGGCAATCCGATCGTCTATCTCGGTTCGAAGACGGGGCGAGACGGCATTCACGGCGCCACCATGGCGTCCAATGTGTTCGGCGCCGATGCGCATGAGAAGCGCCCGACCGTTCAGGTCGGCGATCCTTTCGCCGAAAAGCTTCTGCTCGAGGCCTGCCTCGAGATCATGGCGAAGGGCTGCGTGATCGCCATCCAGGACATGGGGGCAGCGGGCCTCACCTGCTCGGCCGTCGAGATGGGCGCCAAGGGCGATCTCGGCGTCGAGCTCGACCTCGACCAGGTGCCGTGCCGGGAAGCCGGCATGACAGCCTATGAGATGATGCTTTCCGAAAGCCAGGAACGCATGTTGATGGTGCTTCGGCCCGGGAAGGAGGAAGAGGCAAAAGCGATCTTCCGCAAATGGGGGCTCGATTTCGCGGTCATCGGGCGCACCACCGACACGCGCCGCTTCGTCGTGAAGCACCAGGGCGAGGTGATGGCCGATATGCCGATCAAGGAGCTCGGTGACGAAGCGCCGGTTTACGACCGGCCCTTCGCCCAACCGACCGTGCCCGACGCGGTCGAAGGCACGAGCATCGAGCCGCCCTGCTCGAACATGGAGGCGCTTTCGCGCCTCCTCGCCTCGCCTGATCTTTGCTCGAAGCGGTGGGTCTGGGAGCAATATGATCACCTGATTCTGGGCAACACGGTGCTGTCGCCGGGAGGGGACGCGGCGATCGTGCGGGTCGGAGACGGGCCGAAGGCGCTCGCGCTCACTTGTGACGTGACGCCGCGCTATGTGGCGGCAGACCCCTTCGAGGGCGGCAAGCAAGCGGTCGCCGAAGCCTGGCGCAATCTCAGCTCGGTCGGCGCGCTTCCGCTGGCGCTTACCGACAACCTCAATTTCGGCAATCCTGAGCGACCTGAGGTGATGGGGCAATTCGTCGAGGCGCTTCGCGGCATCGGAGACGCTTGTCGCGCCCTCGATTTCCCGGTCGTCTCGGGGAATGTCTCGCTCTACAACGAGACACATGGACGCTCGATCATGCCGACGCCGACCATTGGCGGCGTCGGGCTTCTCCGCGACGTGACACGTCATGCGACGCTCGCC
>JAFAQA010000145.1 GCA_019246665.1 Hyphomicrobiales bacterium | reverse complement strand
CGCGAGCGTGCCGGGAAGCGCGAGCGGCCACACCACGCGACGGAAGGTCTGGAAGGGCGGCGCGCCGAGGCTGAGCGCTGCCTCTTCGATCGGCCGCGCGATGCCTTCGAGCACGCTCTGCAAGGTGAGCACCATATAGGGGAGATTGACCGTGATGATGCCGACCACCACGGCGAGCTCGGTGTACATGAGAGTGAGTGGCTGATCGATGATGCCAGCGGCGAGAAGCACGCTGTTGATGAAGCCCTTCGCGCCGAAGAGTGTCATCCAGCCCGCCGCCCGCACCGCATTGCCGATAAAGAGCGGCAGCACCACGAGGATCACCATGAGGTTCTTCCAGCGCGAGGTCATGCGCGCCAGCCAATAGGCGAGCGGGAAGCCCATCACGAGGCAGATCAGGGTGGAGACGACAGAGACGCGGATCGTCCGGGCGAGAACGGTGAGATAATAAGGGTCGGTGAAGAACTTGACGTAATTCTCGATCGTCACCGCGTCGACCATGTAGGCGGCGGGATCGAAGCGGTTGAGGCTGTAGCGAAAGAGGATCGCGACCGGCACGAGAAGCTGGAGCAGGCAAAACAAGGTCGCCGGCCCGATGAGGGCGAGCGCCATCGAGGAGGGCGCGCCCGCTTGGGGGCGCGTGACGGCGATGTCAGAGGCGGCGAGGGTCACGTTGGGAGGAGTTCGGAGGCCGCTAGGCACACAAGAAAGGCGTGGATACGCGCACCAAGTGCGCGCATGACGCAATGCTGGACGTCGGCCCCTTGGTTCACGAGCGTGACCGCCTCGTCCTGGCCGGGCTTGGCCCGGGCATCCACGCCTTCCGCTTATGCGTTAACCGTAACAATGTCGTACACACCCGCTAGGAATGGCGACGAGTCTTGAGATCAACGCTTGACGATGCCCTCAGGCCTTGAATTCCTTGTCCCACCATTCCTTCCACTTGGCGTCGTTTTGCGTGACGTAAGTGTAATCGGCCGTCATCAGACGCTTCTGCTCCTCATCGGTGAAGCCGATGCGCTTGCGCAGATCATCGGGGAGCGGAGCGTCGGTGACGGTCGGGTTGTAGCCCATGTCATTGGCGAAATTGATTTGCGCCTGCGACTGCAAAAGCGCGTCGAGATACGCATAGGCGCCTTGTTTGTTGGGCGCGTTCTTCGGGATCGAGAACAAGGACTGGTAAGCGATGATGCCTTCCTTCGGCACCGCCGATTCGACTGGCACGCCCGCCTTCTGCCATTGCACGCAGCGAGCCTTCCACATGACGCAGAGCCCGACCTCCTCGGTCTTGAGCCCTTGGGCCATGCCCTCATTCGTCGGATAGATCTTGACACCCTGCTTCTTGAGGTCGCCGAGCTTCCCCTTCGCCGGCTCGAAATCGTTTAGGCTCCCGCCGCCAGCGAGCGCGGCGGCCATGACGGTGTAGATATATTGAATGTCGATGACGCCGACCTTGCCGGCATTCTTGCCGTCGAACAGATCGTTGAGGGATGTCGGCGCCGTCGTGATCAGCTTCGGGTTGTAGACGAGCACGAGGCCCGAATAGATGTGCGGCACCGCGTAATCCGATTTGAGCACAGGCAGAATTTGCGGGGCGCGGCTCAGTTTCGAATAATCGATCTTGTCGAGCACGCCCGCCGCCGTCATCTCAGCGACGTTCACGTCGGAAAGCGCCTGCACATCGCTCGTGCCGCGCGGCAGGCGCTTCTCGGCGACCATCTTGGCGCGGCGCGGCGCATCGGATTCGGTGTCGTGCACCACCTCCCAGCCCTTCGACTCGAGGAAGGGCATCTCGACATTCTTGTGCAGCAGATTGGCGTAGTCGCCTCCCCAGGTGCCGACGATGATCTTCTTGCTCTCCTCGGCGCGCGCGGGCCGCCCGCGCAAAAGCGCGGGTGTCGCAAGCACCGCCGCTCCGGCGAGCACGGCACGGCGAGACGGATGAACATGTCGGGTTCTCTTCATGATCGGACTCCCTGCGATCTTCTTCTCTCTTTTGCCGGGTCTGCGAGAATCGCCATGACGACCTTGCGACGATTTCCTCACC
>JAFAQA010000131.1 GCA_019246665.1 Hyphomicrobiales bacterium | reverse complement strand
GCCGAAACTCACGAACCAGCGCGCTTCGCCTGTACCGGCATCACGCGCAAAAAGACCAGACGTCCATCTGTTCTCGCCCGGGCGCTGCTCGGCATTCCATGGGGCTGCGCGTCCTGTTTCATCGAAGAGGAGGCGAAGCTCCGCATCATAAAGAAGACGAGCCGGGGTGGTCCCCCCGCCCTGCATCCACCCTGAGGGCGGCCAACTCGTCACGCCCAGATCGGTACCGCGATCGCGCTCATAGAACGGCGCAAACTCCGCCCCGATGCCGACCTCGGCGTCTGGGCCGGTTGCAAATTTCTGCCAGATCGTTTGCCCGCTCTTCGCATCGAGCGCGGCGATCCACCCGCGCGCTCCGTATTCGCCACCCGCATTTGCGATGAACACCTTTCCCTCTGCCAGCAGAGGAGGTGTCGCGAGAGTCTCACCCTTTGCTGGATCGGCTAGGCGCGCCTGCCAGATGAGACCGCCGCTCTCGGCGTCGAGTGCGAATGTGCGCCCGTCAAGCGTATTTGCGTAGAGGATCCCGCCGGCGAGCGCCGGCCCAAAATCTGCTCTGCCACAGCAGGAAAGCCCTTGCGCCCTCCCATCCGGCCGGGGCGCAAAAGTCCATTTCACGCGGGGTGGTTTTCGCGAAACATCGAGTGCAAAAATCACATTCGGAAAGGGGCTTTCGAAAAAGATCGCGTCTCCGTTTGCCTGGGGAGCTCCACCCTGCCCGCCAGCGATTCCGGTGACGAAGCCTGAGCTCAGAGTAAGGCCGGCGATATTTGTCGCGTTGATCTCGGAAAGGCTCGAGAAACTCGTGGTATCCGATAAGGATTGCGCTTGAACGACGGCGGGGAGTGCCGATGAAGCAAACATGACCACGAGACAAAATAAGGAACGGTCCAGGCCAAAGAGGAAGGAACGCGTTCGATGCAGCTGTCGCTTGGTCATCTCATCCCACCGGCGCGCCCAGAACCGCGGCGAATTCGACCCGACAACGCAACCAGGCTTTCTGCCGTTCCAGCTTACAATGTGTTTGCCGGAATCCGCCGCGCCCGTCTGCGAAGCGATGTCTGATTTTGAGGGCAAAGGAACTGCCGGTGATCTTTGGCTAAAAAAATCTTCTCATTACCGGCTTGCGCTTCTCGCGCGTGACCTGGTGGCATCCAGGCTGCGCGCCATGGCCAGGTATTTTTCCGCAGCCTGGAGAAGCGCAAGCCTCGTCGTCCAATCGGACGAGCGCGCGCGTCTTCGCGCAGCCTCCGCCATCGCTCGATAGCGGGCAGCTTCTTCTCCAGGATTTTTCCCGCGCTTTGACATTATTGTCTTCAACATGCTTGCGACGTCGTGGTTCCGCCGCTCGAGAATGCGACATTGCGCCTGCCCGGACGAAGCCAACAGAGGTCAGGTTGACGTTCCCTGCTTCGGCAAAAGCAGTGGAAAGCCAGCGAAATCTTGCCTTCTCATTTCACGATAAGTAATTTTTATAAGGTTTTGAGAATACTTCTTTCAGGAAAGCCATGCAGCGGACGATTACGAATTCCCGGCATCCCGGCAACTCAAGGAGAAGAACAAGTCAATGTCATCTGACGGCCACGTCGCCACTGCACTCAATGCCTTCGCCAAAAATATTCGCCGGAACTCGCGAGTCGAAAATCGGCCGCCGCTCCTCTCTCCACACCAAGGGGAGGTTCGCCAGCAACGCCTGGAGGAGCTCGCCGCCCAGGCGGAGGGGCTTGCTTCCAATCCGCGCAAAGCGACCTATCAAAGGTTCGAGAGCATTTTGAAGCAAGTCGAGGAGCTTGGCGCGTCCACCGAGCGCGAGATCATCATCGCGGTCGCAAGCGCCTTCATGCAACGCCCTTATGTTTCAGAGCACCGCTTTCGCTATTACTCCAATGGCAGCTCGGAGGACGCCTGAGAGCGGCAAAGCTCATCTTGGAACTCAAGCGATTTCGCTGAGGTACCACGCGATCCAGGCGATCGCATTCGGCTCGGTCGGTGAGTAAGGGCCGGGCTCGTAAAAGCGGGAGCTGACGCCCTTTTGCGCATCCTCGGTGATGCGCTTATCCGCCTCAGACGTGACCTTCCATAACCAGGTGAGCTTATCGAGGTCGTAATCTTCGCTCTCGCGCGCGTCGCCTCTGACCAGCCATACGAGCTCCAAAATAGAGCTTTTCGGTGCGAGCGGCAGGAACCGATAAAGGACGCCGTGGTCGGGATAAGCGATGAAGAAGCTCGACGGCGCAAAATGCGTGGAGGTGACCCCGCCGTCATAGTCGCCGAAGTCTCCCATGAGAGGCGCGACCGGCTTGCCGTCCGGCGCTCCTGTCTTGACCCCGTCATAGAGAGCGTAACGGAAGGTGAAAACGGACGCCTCCCCTGTCGAGGAAGCGACACGATGGTCGATGCCCGGCACCTTCACGCCCAAGGCGCGGCTGCGAGCTTCCATGGCGGCGTTGAGATCGGCGATTTCCTCGAGCGGCCGTTCGAGCGCGTGAAGCTTCGAGTATTCCGGATGAGCCGGCGTGCAGTGGTAGCATTCGAGATAATTCTCGACGGCAAGCTTCCAATTGGCCGCAACGACGTAGGTCTCGCGTTGCGCGACCTTGGCGCTGCCCCAACCATAGGCCCCATAGGCCGCCGAGATAGCCGAACGTGCCGCGTCGAGCGAGAGGGGCTTTTCGGCGAGCGAAATGAACACAAGCCCTTCAATGACCTCGAGATGAATCGGCTTGAGACCATGGCTTGATTTGTCGAAATCCGCAGGCATGTGACGGGCGGCTCGGAGGCTTCCGTCGAGCTCATAGCTCCAGGCATGATAAGGGCAGACCAACACGGAGGCGTGCCCGGTGGCTGTTCTGCAGATGCGCGATCCGCGATGGCGGCAGACATTGACGAAGGCGCGAAGCCTACCGTCCTTCCCGCGCATGATGATGATGCTCTCCTCCGCCATCTCATGGAGGAACCAGTCGCCGGGATTCGGCGCGCTCGATTCATGTCCCGCGAGAATCCAGTGCCGGAGGAAGATCCTTTCCATGTCGTGCTGAAAGGCTTCCGGGCTGTCATAGAGCGCTTGATGCAGAGAATGCGCCTTCGGCTGGCGCCGAACGATGTCGGCGATGCGTGCCGCCACCGTCTCGGGAGCCGCGCTGGTATGAATGGACATCAAGGGCCTCCCATCGGCCAAGCCTTTTCTTTAGGATGCGGCGTCGACAATTTCAGCGCCACTGCGATCGAAGCCGCGGTTCGAACGAAGCAGTTGTCGGGTATAGGAGTGGGTCACTCTCCCCGATGACAAGGCCTCCGCGGAAGTCAACTCGATCAGCGATCCGTTGCTCATTACCCCGATGCGCTCGCATAAATGCGCAATCACCGCAAGGTCATGGCTCACCATCAAAAGGGTGAGCCCGTGGATCTGGCGAAGCCGCGCGAGCAGGTTCAGGATTTCCGCCTGCACCGATACATCGAGCGCCGATGTCGGTTCGTCGAGAAGCAGGATGCGCGGTTCGAGCACGAGAGCGCGCGCGATGGCGACGCGTTGCCGCTGTCCACCCGAGAGTTGATGCGGATAGCGGTAGCGGTGCTCGCGGCCGAGCCCAACTTCTCGCAGCACCGATGAGATGCGCCGGTCGGAATCGCCGAGCTTGTGGATCGCGATCGGCATGCTCAAGGTCTGATCGACGGTCTGATTGGGGTGCAGCGATCCATACGGGTCCTGGAAGACCATCTGCACCATTTTCCGCTCCGACGTAGAGCGGCGCATCGGCATCTCGCGCCCGGCCAGCATGACGCGTCCTTCCGCATGCGGAATCAACCCGGCAATGGCGCGCAGAACCGTCGACTTGCCGGAGCCGGATTCACCCACCAGGCCGAAAGCCGCTCCTTCCTCCACCCGGAACGAAACATCGCTCGCGGCGAAGATGCGCCCGATGCCGGTGCCGTAGCTCACCGTGACATGCTCCAGCACGATCACGTTTCACCCCTCCGCCCAAGCCGGATCGCGCCGCAATTGCGGAAGTTCCGCGCGTCGCCGGCCCAATTCGGGAAGGGATGCCAGCAAGCCGCGCGTATATGGATGGCGCGCTTTCGACAATTCGCCGGCCGCGCAGGTCTCCACCACCCGCCCGCCATACATCACGAGCACGCGATCACAGAATGAAGAGACGAGATGGAGGTTGTGGCTGATCAGGATCAACCCCATGCCGCGGCTGCGCACAAGGTCGTCCATGATCGCGAGCACCTGATGCTGCACCGTCACATCCAGCGCTGAAGTGGGCTCGTCCGCGATCAACAGATCCGGTCCGGCGATGAGCATCATCGCGATCATGACGCGCTGGCCCATGCCGCCGGAGACCTGGTGAGGATAGAGCGCATAGACGCGCTCAGGGTCACGAATATGCACGGCCGCAAGCATGTCCAGTGCCGCCGCGCGCGCAGCGTTCATGGAGCTTCGGAAATGACAGCGATGCGTCTCGGCGATCTGCTGGCCAACGCTCATCACCGGATCGAGCGAGTATTTCGGATCTTGCAGGATCATCGCGACCTTCTTGCCGCGAAGCCGCCGAAAGCCACGTTCATCGAGCGAGGTGAGGTCCTTTCCGGCAAGCCGCATCTCATCGGCCGTCACGATCCCCGGTGCGGCGACGAGGCCCATGATGGCTCGCCCGGTGGTCGATTTGCCGGAGCCGGATTCACCGACGATGCCGAGCCGCTCGCGTCCCAAATCGAAGGACACATTGCGCACAGCGACGAGATCACCCTCATCACCCGGGTAGACCACGCGCAAATTGCGCAAGGTGAGAAGCGGGGTGTCGCTCATGACGAGCGCGAATCCGCCACGTCGCGCAAGCCGTCGCCCAGCAAATTGAAGCCCACGCTCGTCACGAAGATCGCGATGCCGGGTATGGTCGAGACCCACCACTGGCCAAGCAGCACCTGCCGGCCGGACGACACCATCGCGCCCCATTCCGGCGCTGGCGGCTGCGCCGCGAGCCCGAGGAAGCCCAACCCGGCCGCCGTGAGAATGATACCTGCCATGTCCAAGGTGAGGCGGATGATCACCGAAGGAAGGCACAGCGGCATGATCTGGCTCATGATGATGCGCAGGTGCGAAGCACCTTGCAGCTCGGCGGCCTCGATGAACTCGGACCTTCGATGGGTGAGCGTTTCGGCTCGCGCCAGGCGCGCGTAAGGCGGCCATGTCGTCAAGGCGATGGCGATGACCGCGTTCTCGATCCCCGGGCCGAGCGCAGCCGCGAAGGCGAGCGCGAGCACGAGGCGCGGGAAAGACAGGAATATGTCCGTGATGCGCATCAAGACGGCGTCGATCCAGCTGCCGAAATAGCCCGCGGCTAGCCCGATGCCGAGGCCTACGGGCGTCACGATCGCAGAGACGAGGGCAACGATGATCAAGGTGGTGCGAGCACCGAAGACGATGCGGGCGAAGATATCTCGCCCGAGCTCGTCGACGCCGAACCAATGCGAAGAGGACGGCGGTTGCAAGCGCTCGGTGAGCACCTGCAAGATCGCGGCGCGCGGATCGACGAGCAACGGGGCTGCAAGGGCCGTCAGGACCAAGGCCGAGACGACGAAAAGGCCCGTCATGGCGAGCCCATTGCGGCGGAAAGCGAGCCAGGCTCGGAACCAGCGTCCGAGACGCGCCTGGCGCCGGCTCACGGGCGCTGGATCAAGCAGCCAGCCGCGCCATGTCAGTGTGCCGTTCATCGCCGTTCTCGAGCCCTCGGATCGACAAGCGGGTAGATGAGATCGGATAGCATGTTGAGGCCGATATAGACCACGCCCACCAGCATCGTGCCGCCCAGCACTGCGTTGAGATCGGCGTTGAATAGCGAATTCTTCATGTAAAGCCCAAGTCCAGGCCAGGCGAAAACGGTTTCGGTCAGCACCGCGCCCTCGAGCAGGCTGCCGAAGGTGAGCGCGATCACCGTCACGAGCTGCACCCAGACGTTGCCGAGCGCATGCACCCACACCACGCGAAAGGGCGACAAGCCTTTCGCTAGTGTCGCCAGAATATATTCCTGCTTCAGTTGGCCGAGCATGAAGCTTCGGGTCATCCGCGCCACATAAGCGAGCGAGAGATATCCAAGTATCGCGGCGGGCAGGACGAGATGCCCGAGCGAGTTCCAGAACACCTCGTGCTCGCCGGCAAAAAGACTATCGACCGTGATCAGCCCGGTGACCACGGGCACGATATCATCATAGCTCACATCAAGCCGACCCGGCCCCTCGACCCAACCAAGCTTCGCGTAAAAGACTAGAAGGCCGATGAGGCCGAGCCAGAACACCGGCATCGAATATCCGATGAGCGATCCGAACCGGATCACTTGATCCTGCCATCGCCCTCGATGCGTGGCGGCGATCACGCCGAGCGGTATGCCGAAGATGACACCGATCATAAGCGCCATCAGGGAGAGTTCGAGAGTTGCGGGGAAAACTCGAAGCAGGTCCTGAAGAACAGGCTGCGAAGTGATGACGGAATTGCCGAAATCGCCGTGCAGCACCTTGATGAGATAACGCCAATATTGCACCGGAATCGGCAGGTCGAGGCCGATCTCGCTGCGCACCCGGTTGTAAGTCGCCATCGAGGCCTTGTCGCCGACGATGGCGAGCACCGGATCGATGGGGATCACTCGGCCGATGAAGAAAGTCACGCAAGTCAGGCCGAGAAAAGTCGAGAGGACCGAGAACAGCAGACGGCACACGCGACGAAAGGGTCCGGCTACTCGCCGGACCCATTCGCCATCAGTGACGGCCGCCGGCGCGACAACCGTCACAACGGGCGAACTTTCACTTCGTGATCGTACGATAGAAATTGAAGTCCTCGAAGAGCCCGGTCTTGAAGCCTTTGACGTCAGCGCGCGACGCGACCTGATTAGCGTTCTGGAACATGATGACGAACGGCCCCGTATCCGTCACCGTCTTTTGCAACGCGGCGTACTCGGCCTTGCGCTTTTCGAGATCAATTTCCTTGGCCGCCGCCAGCGTCTGCTTGGTCAGATCTGGAATATACCAATGCGTGCGCCAGGCAAGCGGCTTGATCTTCGGCGTGTCGCTGTCATCGTCGTTATGCGCGAAGGTATCAGCGTTGCTGTGCGGATCGAAATAGTCCGGCGCCCAGCTGTTCAGCACCATTTGATGCTTGCGGGCGCGGAAGATTTGCAGCTCCTGCTTGAGCTCGACCTGCACGATCTTAAGTTTGATGCCGCCTTGCCCCATCGTCTGCTGAACCGATTGTGCGATGTCGGTCCATGGTGGGAGATTCGGCGTCGTGAACTCGAGCTCGAAGCCGTTCGGGTAGCCTGCCTCGGCCAAGAGGGCCTTCGCCTTCTCCACATTCAGGCTGAAGGGGTTGTAGGCGATCGCCCCAAGGAAACCGAGCGGGAGGAAAGCCTCTTGCTGGATGAAGCGGCCCTTGAGCACGGTGTTCACCATGCCCTCATAATCGACGAGCATCTTCATCGCCTCGCGGACCTTCGGGTTCTTGAGGTGCTCTTCGGTCAAGTTCATGCCGAGATAGAAGGTGTTCGCCGCCGGGAAGGACTCGATGCGGATGTCCTTGTTATTCGCCATCGGCGTGAGCTGATCCGGCGTCAGGTCGCGCGCGATGTCGATGTCGCCCTTCTCGAGCAGCAAGCGTTGCGTCGCGGGCTCCGGGACGTGTCGTACCACGATCCGCTTCATATGCGGGGCGCCGAGATGATAATTGGGATTGGCCTCGAGCGTCACCGACTCGTCGGCCTTCCAGGACACGAGATTATAAGGGCCGGAGCCGGCCGAATGAGTCTTGAGCCAGGCATTGCCGAGATCACCGTTGGCCTCGTTTGCCATGGCGACTTTCTTTTCAACGACCGAGGCCGCAAAGGTGCTCATCAGGTTCAGCACGAGCGAGGGAGCGAGGTCCTCGGTGATCTTGAACGTGACCGTGTTCGGATCGGTCGCTTGCACGAGATCCTTGACGTTGTCCTTGCTCCAGCCGAGCTGCGTGAAAAGGAAGGCGGGCGGCTTGTCGAGGAGCACGACCCGCTGCAATGACCAAGCCATGTCATCGGCCGTGATCGGAGCGCCGCTCGCGAATTTCTGGTTTGGGCGCAGCTTGAAGACGAAAGACTTGGCGTCCGGTGAAACCGTGTAGCTCTCGGCGACGCCGCCGACGAGCTTCGACGGATCCTCGGCCTCATAACGCATCAAGCGATCATAGATATTGGTGCCGAGCTCCTGCGTCGCGATCTCATACGATTCGGCAGGGTCGAAGGTGATGATGCCATCAAGCTGCCACGCCATCACGACGGTATCTTTAGGCGTCGCGGCGTGAGCGGCCGGAGCCGCAAAGGCCAGCGAAAACGCTGTCACCAGGGCGGCGAAGCAAAGCCGTTTCGACATTGAAATCCTCCCTTGAACTTTCCTCCTCGAACGTGCCCGTCGCCTAACTCTTACGGGGCGATCAGTGGCAGCAAGGTTAGGATGCCCCTTCGGAAGGCGCAACAAGGTTTTCGAGTGCAATCGCCATGTGTTCGCTTTACTGACCATCGCCTGTCCTGGACAAGCCTTCGATTGACTCGACCTGCTGAAGGACTAGGCTTCAGCGCCCCATTTTGAGAAGGACGCCCTTCGATGCTTCAAACCGCCAAGAGCAATTACCACAACGAAGCCGTGTTGCTCGGATTTAGTGATTTGAAGCGCTTGA
>JAFAQA010000114.1 GCA_019246665.1 Hyphomicrobiales bacterium | reverse complement strand
GAGCCCGGTGAGCGGCGGACAATCAATATCCCATGGAACCCGACAGTAGCGAAGGCTCGAAAGGGTGTGGCTTGGACCCCCTCAAGTGGAACAAATCTTGATGCAGCGGACCGTGACAAACTGCTCACCTCGATTGCGCGATCGCGTTCTTGGATGAGTGATCTCATGGATGGGCGAATCGGCTCGTTCGAGGAAATTGCAGAACGCGAGAACAAAGTCGTGCGCCACGTCCGGCGGCTGTTGCCGCTTGCTTTCCTTTCGCCGCGAGTCGTCAATGCCATCGCGGACGGAAGCGCACCTGCTCATTTGACGGTGACCTTGCTGACCGGCTCACTACCACACAGCTGGGCACAGCAGGAGAAGACGCTCGGAATCATCCGAGCCTAACTCGCCGCAGCGCGATTGGCGCGGACGGGCCGGATGTGGGGACTGGCCCCAGGACCATTACTCTCTTCGACAATATGAGGGTTGGGGGTGATAAAATGCTGGTTTCGGAAGGGGAGCGGGTTTCCGCACGATTCGCGTCCTGATGTCGCCCCTCAGAAAACGGCCCTCAAAATTAATCCAGGCAAGGGCACCATCGACATAGGCAAAATAGGCCTGTTGCATCTCCAAGAGGGGCATGTCGACGTGATGCACATGCAGTCGATCAAAGCCGCTGATGGCGCTAGGCTCTCTTGCCAAATCTTCGAGGTTCGCAATGGCGAGCTGGCCGGAACTATCGTCCCACCAGGTCCAGTGCGCATATTGATTTCTTATGCGTAGCGCGTGCCGGATGGCGTCGATGCCCGTGGCGAAATCCGTCCCGAGCCCGAGTTCGCGATAGGCGGCCTGGGCAAGGTCCCGAGCAGCGTTGATGCGCTTGGTCTCACCTCTCGCGCCGAACATTTTTTTAAAAGCATGATTGAAGTCGCCGATGCCCATCTGCAAAGGCCGATTTCGAGATTGTTGTATTCAGCCAGAATCCAGCCGACCGCCGTCACTTCGGCGACACGTGCGTTAGCGACCATGGATGAGGATCCCATGACTTAATCTTTCCCGTCTTCTGCGGCAGCCGAGACACCCCTACAGATGGTAGGGTTGGCTGGCTGCATATAGGACGATTAGAACTTCAAAATGTTGCGGTAAGCAAAGGAACCCCGTACCGCGCTATACAGACGCGCGACTCAATGGCTTCTTTGACGCTTGCATCAAATGGCATGGAGCGACCGGCTCAGGTGGCTCAGGTATGCGCCGGTGCCGCTGCGGCTTGGGCGCGGGAGATGTCAAGGCGAGCTTCGATGTATTCGACGAGCTTCGCCGTGGGATAACTGATCAGGAAGTAGATCGCGGCCACCATCGCGAAGATCTCGAAATGCTTAAAGGTGGCGGCGGCGAGGATCTGGCCGCTGAACATTAGATCGCGCATGGTGATGACCGACACCAGCGCCGAATCCTTGAAGATGGAGACGAAGAAATTGCCGATGGCGGGCACGACGATGCGCAGTGCCTGTGGCAGAATGATCCGTCGCATCAGAAGCTTGCGCGACATGCCGACTGACAGCCCGGCCTCCCACTGCCCCTTGGGGATGGCAAGAATGCCCCCGCGGAACACCTCGGCCATATAGGCGCTATAGTTGAGCGTCAGACCCATGACGCCCGAGACGAAGGGCGAGAGCACGATTCCGCTATAGGGCAACACATAATAGATGAAGAAGAGCTGGAGCAGCAGCGGCGTGCCGCGGATGAACTGGACATAGGGTGTGGCGATGGCGCGCAGCAGCAGCGACCGAGAGATGCGCGCGATGCCCATCATGAGGCCGATCATGGCGGCGAGCGCAAAGGAGAGGAGCGAAACGGTGATCGTGATATAGGCGCCGCCCAGCAATGGCGGCAGAAACGAGATCATCTCGTCGATCGAAAACATTCGGCTGCGCCTTCCATGGTTGCGGTCTCGGCAATTTGGGTGCCGCCAAGCGCAGCGGGGCAGGGCGAAGCACCGCCCTGCCACACTCGGATCCCGCGCTAGTTGTTATAGCCGGTGAGATTCCACTTGGTCAGGATCTTCGACATCTCCTGCTGATCCTGCATCCATTGGATCGCCGCCGAGATTCCCCCGTTGAGCTGCACGTCGCCCTGCCGCAGCGCGTAACGGCTGTAACCGACTGGGTTCTTGGTGGTGCGCGGCTCGTAGCCGGATGCAAGCTCAACCGGCCATTCCGGATGGTCCTTGAAGGAGGCAGCGAGCACCGGTTGGTCGTAGACGATCCCGTCGACGCGCCCGATCACCAAGTCCTGGATGGTCTCCTCCCAATCTTTAGCGGTGACGAAGTTCATGCCTTCGATCTTGCCCAGCCACTCGGCATAGTTGGTGCCGAGCTCGGTGCAGATCGTATGGCCCTTGAAGTCGGCAAAGGTATGGATGTTGAGGGGATTGCCCTTCTTGACCGCCAGCCACTCGGAGTAATAGTAGGTTGGAAAGCAGAAATCGGCGACCTTGGCGCGTCCGAGTGTCCAGTGGATCGAATCGCCGACAATATCGAAGCGGCCGTCGAGCAGGCCCGGAATGAGCCCCGAGAATGGCGTTGTCTGCACCGTGATCTTCGGGATCCTCAGCATCTTCGCGACATATCGGATGATGTCGGCGTCGAGCCCCGTCCATTCGGTGGTTTTGGCCGGGAAGAAGGAATAGGGCCAGTCACCCGAGGTGCCGACGACGATCTCGCCCTTTTGCTGAATCTTGACTAGCGAATCGTCGCAGCTTGACTTGGGCAGAGTGAAGTCCTTGAACGAGCTGTCGACCTCGGGCATTGCCGCGGCGCGGGCCACATGGGGTGCGGCTACACCGACCAGCGCCATTGCGCTGGCCGTTTTCAGAACACTGCGTCGTGACAAACGCGGTTTGACGCTCCGGATCGGGTTGGTGTCATCGGTCATGGATGTACCTCCTATCGGCGAGATGGCGTTCGAAGTGGGCGATGTCGTGCCCTCGACGCACAACCCTGCCGGCCGTCGGGGCACGCGGCGGCCTGGAACTTCCTCCCTGATTGCGGCCCGCGGTGCGGCCCGCGCGATCATCCGGCTCCTTCGGTGTTGCCGTTGCGGTCCAGCACGGATTGTAGGAATTGCCTGGTGCGCGGATTTACCGGGGCGGTGAAGAGCTGGCGCGGATCGCCCTCCTCGATTATGGCCCCGTCGGCCATGAAGATCACCCGGTCGGCGACATCGCGGGCAAAGCCCATCTCGTGAGTCACGACCACCATGGTCATGCCTTCCGAGGCGAGCTGCCGCATCACTCGCAGCACATCACCGACGAGCTCGGGATCGAGCGCCGAGGTCGCCTCGTCGAACAGCATGAGCTTAGGGTTCATGGCGAGGGCACGGGCGATCGCCACGCGCTGCTGCTGACCGCCAGAGAGCTGGTGGGGATAGCTATTGGCCTTGGCAGCAAGACCGACCTTGGTCAGAACCGCCGTGCCCTGGCGCCTTGCCTCTTCCGGGGGGTCGCGGCGGACATTGATCGGCGCCTCGATTACATTGCCCAGGGCGGTGAGATGCGGGAATAAATTAAAGGACTGGAACACCATGCCGATTTGCGACCGGATCTTTTCGATCCGTCGGTCCGGGTCGATGACGGTCTTACCGTCACGTTGATAGCGGTAGACGGGTGCCCCCTCGAAGAAAACCGTCCCGCTATCGACATTCTCGAGATGGTTGATGCAGCGCAGCAGGGTCGATTTGCCGGCACCGGAGGGGCCGATGATACACACGACCTCGCCCCGTTCCACCTCGAGAGTCACATCGCGCAACACCTGGTGACGGCTAAAGAATTTGTTGATGAGCTCCAGCCGAAGCACTGGAACGGTCGTGGCAGCAGCAATCTCGACCGGGGTGATCAAGCTCATATGCGCGGCTTCGGATTGAAAGAGCCGACCGGCGCCCTTGACATGGGCACGGCAAGACGTAGCACCGCCCCTGCTTTGTGTAAACCAACCGTCAGCGTAGCTTGCCGCCGCCCCCTGATCTTTCTGACCAGCATCGCTGCCGGGACATTGGAACGTGCGACAGAGACTGCGCGCGCAGGGACCGCGAGGTATACTGGACGTCGACATCGCCCCGCACTTTGGCCAGAAGTGGCCGTACACCGCGCACACAACGCCGGTCCCATGTCGCCGACCCAAACGAAAAGGGTCTCCCGCGATTGGGACACTGCGGCAGCGTCGATAAAATCGGCCCTTTGGCGCCGCAACGCTACCACCCCAGTCGCTTCGATGCGGTGAGGAGCAGCGCCCAGTTACGTGGAAGCGCACCTACTCATTTCACGGTAACAACGCTGACCGGCTCACTCCTACACAGCTGGGCACCGCAGGAAAAGACGCTTGGAATCATCCGAGCCAGAAGCGGTTCTCCAGGCTAATCAGAGCTCGCCGTAGCGCGATTTGCCACGGGACGGACCGCATCGGTAGGACTCACTGCGGACATTGGAAAATGCACCACAGAGACTGGGCGCGAAAATCCGCCGGAAATACCCTCCTGGCCGCGCATAACGGCACTCGACAGACGGGCCGAGCCTGCCGAAGGACCGGAAATGTCGAATCATTTACTCGTGTATAAGTTATTCATATATAAAGATAAAATTCTTGGCTGGGGCGCTAGGATTCGAACCTAGGAATGGCGGTACCAAAAACCGCTGCCTTACCACTTGGCGACGCCCCAATGACCGGCGGAAGTCTCTAGCCGCCGCCTCCCGACTTGGCAATGCGTGGCGTGAAGAACGAAACGCTGCGCGCCCGTGAGGCCGCCGCCTTTCGCTGGGGGCGCATACGCTTCGGTCCGCTTGCCGCCTCTCGCGCTTTGCGGCAAGGACCTGGCGCATGACCACCGCCATTGTTCTCACGCTTGCGATCGCGGCGGCCTTTTCCGCGGGCCTCGTGGTGGCGATGATGCCGCTTCTGCGTCGCTACGCATTGGCGCGACCGAATGCGCGATCGAGCCACGCGGAACCGACGCCTCAGGGCGCCGGTGTCGCGGTGGTGCTCGCCACGCTGGTGGCGACCGGGATCGGACTCGTGTTCGCCGCTTCTCAAGTCGATGCCGTGCGCGAGGCCACGGTCGTGCTTGGGGCCTCGCTTCTTCTTGCCGCGACCGGCGCCGTCGATGATTTGCGGCCGCTCGGGCCGGTCGCCAAGCTCGTGCCGCAAATTCTTGCGGTCGGCCTCGCCATCCTGCTTGCCGCTCCACCCGAGGCGCGGCTCTTTCCCGAACTGCCGCTCGCCGTCGAGCGTGCGCTCGCCATCCTGGCCGGCGTCTGGTTCGTCAATCTTGTGAACTTCATGGACGGCATCGATTGGATCACGGTCGCCGGTTGCGGTGTGCCGCTTGCCGCCTTGGCGTTGCTTGGCGGCGTGACGATCTCGCAAGGAATGGCGGCTCCTCTTCTGACCGCCGCGCTCTGCGGCGCGCTCATCGGATTTGCACCCTTCAACAAGCCGGTGGCGCGGGTTTTTCTCGGCGATGTCGGCAGCTTGCCGATCGGCCTGATCCTGGGCTACGGGCTTTATCGCTTGGCGCTCGCCGGCCACCTCGCCGCATCCTTGATCTTGCCGCTTTACTATTTATGGGATTCGGGCGCCACGCTGTTGCAGCGTTTGTCGCGACGAGAAGCCTTTTGGGAGGCTCATCGCAGCCATGTCTACCAGCGGGCGACGGATGCGGGGTGGAGCGTCGCCGCCGTGGTGGGACACATCTTCTTCCTCAATCTCGTTCTCGACGGGCTGGCCTTGATCAGCGTCTGGCAAGATTCTGTGCCGATCTCGGCGGTGATGCTGGTGATTGCCGTGGGGCTCGTCGCGGTGAGCTCGGCGAGGCTGACGGCCGGTCCTTCCGCGATGCGCGAGACATCGGCTTGAGGCGCGTCCTCGTCACTGGCGCCTCCGGTTTCATCGGGCGTGCCCTCGTCGGCTATCTCGCCGAACGTGGCTATGCGGTGCGCGCCGCGAGCCGCAAGCCTTTGGTGGCGCGGGACGATGTTCAACCGGTCACGGCGCCTGATCTTGCCGGATCGCCGAATTGGAAGCCTCTTCTCGACGGCGTGGACGTGGTCGTCCATGCGGCTGCGATCGCGCATGCCGAGGCGGCCGATGAAGCTGAGCTGGCGCTCGTCAACCATCGCGCCGTCGCCGCGCTCGCCGAGGCCGCGCGGGGGACGGTGGAGCGGCTGATCTTCCTGTCCTCTATCCGAGCGCAGAGCGGGTCATGCGCCGCCGGCACATTGACCGAAGCAGACGAGCCACGCCCTTCCGACGCCTATGGCCGCGCCAAGCTCGCCGCCGAGCAGGCACTTGCCGGCAGCCATGTGCCGTTCGTCACGGTGAGGCCGGTGCTGGTCGCCGGCGCTCAACCGAGCGGCAATCTCGCCGCCCTGCTCCGCCTGGCTGGCCTCAAGCTTCCCCTGCCGATGGGCGCCTTCACGGCGCGGCGTTCGCTCGTCGATCGCGAGGATCTGTGCGCGGCGATCGCACACGTCCTGGTCGACCCAGCGCATCTGGGCGAGACCTACATCGCAGCGCATCCGGAGCCGATCGACATCGCCGCCATGCTGGCCGCCTTGCGCGAAGGACTCAACCGCGGGCCTGGCTTATTCGCTGTTCCTGCTCCCCTGACGCGCTCGGCGCTCTCGCTTCCCGGCATGGGCGAAATGAGAGCGAAGCTCCTCGGCGATCTTGTCGCCTCTCCGGCAAAGCTGATGAAGACCGGCTGGGAGCCGAGATGGGCACCTCGCATCGCGCTCGCGCGGATCGGCGCGGCGGCGCTTGGCTGATCTTGCTTCGATCAGCGCTGAGGCAAGCTGATCTCGAAGCGCGCCCCGACGACGCTGTCCGCGAGACGAATATCGCCGTCATGGGCGCGTAAGATATCGGCGGCGATCGCAAGGCCAAGCCCGCTGCCGCGCCTGCTGGATGAGGCCGAGAAAGGCTCGAACAGCCTTTGGCGAGCCGCCGCCGATACGCCCGGCCCGTTGTCCTGGATCCAGACGGCGATGTGATCGCTTTCGGCTATCGCCGATACCACGACACGCGCTTCGCCCTCGGCCGGCTGCCCTGGCGGGGGCGCGATCGCCTGGAGCGAGTTGCGCATGAGGTTGAGGAAGACGCGCGCGATCTGGTCACGGTCGGCGGTCACCTTGAGCTCAGACGGCACTTCATTGATGAGCGTTGAAGCCATCCGGTTCACCGGAAGCGCAAGCTCCCAGCATTCGGAGACGAGCGGAGCGAGAGAGAAGCGTGAAGGCTTCAGCGCCGCTCTCTGATCTGCCCCATAGGCGAGGGTGCCCTCGCAAAGATCGATGGCCCGGCGCAGGGCATCGACGAGGCGCGGCGCCAAGCGCTGCACGTTCGGATTCTTCAGCTCGGCGATGCGTTCGGAGAAGAGCTGCGCGCCGGAAAGGACGTTGCGCAGGTCGTGGCTGATCTTAGCGATCATCAGGCCAAGGGCTGCGAGCTTCTTGCTTCGCCGAAGCTCATCGGCGAGCTTGACCTCGAGCCTCGCAAGCGAGCGTTCGGCGAAGCCGATCTCGTCATCGCGCGGACCTGTGGAGATGACGCGTGCATCATTCTCCGGGTCACGCTCAAAGCTCGCCATGTTCTCGGAGAGCCGCTTGATGGGCCGCACGATCATGTGGATGAGCGAAAGATAGACGAGCCCGGCGGTGATCAGCGAAATCAAGAGGGATAGCAAAAGAATGTTGCGCGCGAAGCCCCACATTGCGGCCCGCAGAAAATCCTCTTCCATCGTCATGTTGATCTCGACCCCCATGCCGAGAGCCGTCACCCGCAGGATGCGCCCCGGCGGGGCGGCGAGCGTGCCCATCGCTTGGACGATCTGGTGAATGGGGTTCGTCTCGCGCAGATCGGTCGTCACATCGACCTGCGGCGGGTTGTCGACGCTCGCCACCAGCATCCGCGAATCGGCGCGCTTGGCCCAGATGGTGAGGGCACCCACCTGCCGGAGAAGCTCCTTGCCGAGGTCGGCTGGCACCATGCCGGAAGGAGCAGCGTCGAATACGAGCGCCGCGGTCGAAGCCGCGGCAATCTTGTTCATGAGCCAGCTTCGCCTGAAATTCGCGACCGAAGGGATGAAGATGAGCACCTCGGCCAGCATGACGAAGGCGATCGTGAGGATGAGGAGCTTGCCCGAAAGCCCCGGCCGAGCGCGAACGAGCGCGGCGATGTCTGGAAGAGCGGAGGTGGGGCTGCGCTGGGTGATGTCGTCCATGCATCTTCATCCAAATTTGCGCAGCACGCCCATGAGACGACGCAGGATCGGACGTCTTGCCATGGGCGTGTAGAATTCGAGCGCCGCGCGCCGCGACGCGTCGCTCAGCGTCGGGTAGGGCGTGACCAGGCTCGCGATCTTGGACAGCTTCATCCCCTCCTTGAGCGCGAGCGTCCATAACGGGATCATCTCGCCCGCGCCCTTGCCACAGATCGCCGCTCCCAGCAGCCGCCCGTTCGGCGACGACACGAGCTTGACGAGCCCCTCTCGCTCGCCCTCCGCTCGGGCGCGGTCGGTCTCACCCAGCGCGAAACGGCAGACCCGGATGTCCCCATGCTTGCTTCGCGCCTCACCCTCCGAAAGCCCCACTGAAGCGACCTCGGGATCGGTGAAGGTCACGCGGGGCACACGCAGAGGGTCGAACCGGGAAGGCAGGCGAAAGAATGCGCTGCGAATCACGACGCTTGCCTGGAGAGACGCCGCATGGGTGAAACGGCAACCGCCAAAATCGCCACCGACGCAGTCGCCGATAGCGAAAACGCGCGGATTGCTGGTGCGCATACCATGGTCTACAATTATACCGCTTTTATCGTATTTAATAAAGCCTTCTTCGAGTCCAAGGCCATATGTCCTTGGACTTCGGCCGGCCGCGATTAGAAGATGCGAACCGGTCGTTTGCCGTGGCGCCGAGGTCTCATCCGAATAATGGAGACGAACGCCGTCAGGGGCGGCTGCGACCGCGGCGAGCTTGATCTCTTCGCGCAAACTCACCCCGTCGCGCTCGAGTGCGGCGCGCACGACGCCCACGAGTTCTTCGTCTTCTTGCGGCAACAACCGTCCTTGCTCGAAAAGCGTCACCTCACTGCCGAGCCGCCGAAAAGCCTGGCCGAGCTCGCAGCCGACCGTGCCCGCGCCGATCACGAGAAGATGGCGGGGCGGCTCTTGAAGGGCAAACACTGTTTCGTTGGTAAGAAAGGGGACGGCATCAAGCCCGGCGATTTCGGGAATCGCGGGCTCGGATCCGGAGGCAATGACGAAGCGCCGCGCCTTGACGAGCTTGTCTCCGGCCCGGACCGTCGTCCGCTCGGTGAAAGCCGCTTCGGCCTTGATCACCTCGACACCAAGCGCGGCGTAGCGCGCAGCGGAATCCGCGGGCGCGATATCGGCAACAACCCCATTCACATGTGAGAGCACGCGTTGGTGCTCTAAAGCTGGAGGGACAAGCTCCTTCGCGAGGCGCGGCGCGAGCGGCGAGGGTCTTGCCGCGCGTGCTGCTGCGATCAAAGCCTTGGAGGGTACGCAGGCCGTGTTGAGGCATTCTCCGCCCATCTCGCCTCGTTCCACGAGCACGGTCGGAACGCCGAAGGCAGCGGCGGAGGCGGCGAGAGAAAGTCCGGCGGCGCCAGCCCCAATGATGCACAAATCCGGGCGCAAGGCTTCGCTCATGAAGGCTCTCCACCGCTCGTCGCGCGGATCCAGCCACGGCGCTCGCAAAACCGGGCGAGGTGAGGGATGCGCTTCATCACTACGGGAATGAGCGCAAGTGTTCCAAGAAAGATGAGCGCGAAAACGAGACGCGGATCGATGAGATCAACCGGCTCGACATGGAAGCTGCACGCGCCAGCCCCCCGCGCGAGGCATTCGCGATAGGTTTGGGCTTGTCTTCCCAATATGGCACCCAGCGCTTCGCCGGCGGTCGCGAACGCAAGCCCACCAGGTATGACACCGAAGAAAGTCGTCCACACGAAAGTGCTGAGCCGGACGCGCGCGATCGCAGCGGCGAGATTGACGAGCCAGAAAGGGAAGATCGGCGTCAAGCGAAGGAATATGAGATAAGAGGCAGCGTCCTGCTCGAGCGCCGCGATCATGCGCGAGAGATCGAAGCCCGCGAGTCTGCGCGACCAATTCTGGCTCAGCGTGCGTGCCGCAAGGAAGGCGCAAAGGCCGCCGAGCGTCGCGCTGATGGCCGCGGCCGTGGCGCCGACGAAAGCACCGAAGAAGCACCCTCCAATCAAGGTGAAAAGAATGGCGCTCGGGAACGATGCCGCGGCACAAGCAACGTAAACCGTAATGTAGATCAGGAGCGCGACGATCCGGTTCTCCTCAACGAGGCGCGTGAACCTTTCCAGATGCTCGTCCAGAAAGATCAGAACCGCCGATTCATAGAACGGCGCCGTCACCAGGAGACAAAACCCCAGGCCGAGCAGCAGGAGGGCAAGCCATCGCCAACGAGATTTCATGTCCGCTCGTGCCGCTTTCGAGGGGCGAACTCAAGCCACAAGCTGACCCCGCGCGTCAACAAGCCTTATTCGAAGACAACGCGGTCGCCTCCAGTGATGCGGGAAAGCGAAAACTGCCATTGTCCGAAAAGATCACGCCTCGACAAGTAGTTAGAGCACGCGAGCGGTTCCACCACCTACGATCGCAGGCGCTAATGCGTTGCAGAGACGCGATGACACGGCTGCCGAGGAGCCTCAGCTACGATGTGCGCTGGGCGTACCCGCTTTTACAGCTGTCGCGGACCGCATCAAGCCTGGGACGAAGGAGTGACGGTGGACAGCCCTTCGGCGATTGCGCGCGGCAAACGCACCGGGCGTCCGCCAGAGAGCGACGCCACGGTGACTTCGGCTTCCGCGACAACCTCTGCGCCGCGCGAGGCGCGCTGCGCGAGGACGAGGCTCGCGCCACGCAATTCGACGAGCTGTGTCCTTATCGTGATCACGTCGTCCATATGCGCGGGGCGGCGGTATGCGATGGAAAGACGCGTCACGACAAAGGTTACGGGCGGCCGCGCCTCGAAGGCGGTCCCCTGATCGACGCCCAAATCGCGCAGCCATTCGGTGCGCCCCCTTTCGAAAAAACGCAGATAGCTCGCGTGGTAGACGGCGCCTGAGAAATCGGTGTCTTCGTAATAGATGCGGAGCGAAAGGCTGTGCAGGCGCCGATCAACCATCGCTGTCGCCATTTCCGAACAAGCCGAACTGGGCGATCTCTCGCCCAGTCGGTTCCGCGAGGCCGAGATGGCGGAAGGCCTGCGGCGTCAAGAGACGGCCACGGGGTGTTCGCTGCAGAAACCCTTGCTGGATCAAATAGGGCTCTATGATGTCCTCGATCGCATCGCGAGGCTCCGACAAGGCTGCTGCGATGGTCTCGACACCGACCGGCCCGCCGGCGAAGCCTTCCGCGATCACGGTGAGGTAGCGCCGGTCCATCTGGTCAAGGCCGCGCGCGTCGACTTCAAGGAGCGAGAGCGCGCTCGCCGCAAGCTCGCGCGTAACGCTTTCCGCCTTGTCGACCACTGCGAAATCGCGCACGCGCCGCAACAGCCTGCCCGCGACGCGCGGCGTGCCGCGGGCGCGCTTGGCGATCTCGTTCGCGCCGTCTTCCGACATCTGGAAGCCCATGACACGCGCGCCGCGCTTCACGATGAACTCGAGCTCGTCGACCGTGTAGAAGTTCAGGCGGATGGGAATGCCGAAACGGTCGCGCAGCGGCGTCGTGAGGAGGCCCGCCCGCGTGGTCGCGCCGATGAGGGTGAATTTCGAGAGGTCGATCTTGACCGAGCGTGCCGCCGGGCCTTCGCCGATCACAAGATCGAGCTGAAAATCCTCCATCGCAGGGTAGAGGATTTCCTCGACCGCCGGATTAAGGCGGTGGATCTCGTCGATGAAGAGAACGTCGCGTTCCTCGAGATTGGTGAGGATCGCGGCGAGGTCGCCGGCCTTCGCAATGACGGGACCTGAGGTTGACCGGAAGCCGACCCCCATCTCGCGCGACACGATCTGAGCGAGTGTTGTCTTGCCGAGGCCGGGCGGTCCGACGAAGAGCACGTGATCGAGCGCCTCGCCACGCGCTCGCGCGCTGTCAATGAACACCTTGAGATTGGAGCGCGCCTGCTCCTGGCCGACGAAATCGGCAAGGCTCTGCGGGCGAATCGACGCTTCGAGCCGGTCATCCTCGCGGCGTTCCGGCGTGATCAGGCGGGGGGGCGCGGTCATTGCGAAATCGATCATTGGTGCTGAGCAAGACAATACCCCATCGCAGCGGTATCGTCAGGGTGCGAATCCTGTGTGAGCTCTCGGTCGATAAAATCGGTCGCCCGATCCGCGCGCATCCAGGCGTAAGGCAGAGACAAGCTTATCGGGTAACGGCAACGCAATCAAAATTCCATCTCCGGTTCTGTTCTCGTGCTCTTTGAGTAGACCACACGCGAAACCGTGCGTTTCACCGAGATTGCCGACGCGGGATCCAAAGCCAATGCCTTTACTGCGGTTTCTAAAAGAGCTCGGGTCGCCGGGCCCCCTCATTCGTGCCGCTTGGGACGGCGTTCATTCAACCACGTATTTGAAGCAGGAGCGTGGCTGGCCGTTTGCGAGAGTCTCGATATTGCGGCGATGACGAGCTTCGGCCCACGAGCCCAGATTTGCTCGGGAGCGTCGATTCTCATCGGCGCAACGGGCAAGGCATGACAGACGCGCCGCAAGCTGGCATTTTGAAGGGAGCGGCGGCGCCTTCGCCGCGCGCAAGAGTGATTCGGATGGATCTGCGACCGCTCGTAACCGCCGCCGCCAGCCTGCTGCTCATCCTCGCGCTCTCCTTCGTCTTGACGGCCGCAGTGGCCGCACTCGGCGATGGGCGCGACGCGGTGCTTTTTCTTGCCTGCGCCGCGGCGGCCGCCTTCCTGGGCATCGGGCTGCGTCTCGTCGCCCGATCGGACCGCGAAAAAGCCTTGCTCAACGCGCGCGAATTGCCGCTCTTCGCGACCGGCTCGGCGGTGCTCCTCGTGGTCTTCGCGGCGGCCCCTTTCGCGCTGGGCTCGAGCAAGATGCCGCTCGCGGCCGCGGTCTTTGAGGCCTCGTCCGGCCTCATGACGAATGGGGCAAGCGCGCTTCCTTCCCCCGACACTGCCGGCACTGGCCTCCTCTTCTGGCGCGCGCTTCTGCAATTTGTCGGAGGCGGGCTCTTCATCGCCTTGATGATCTGCCTCCTTCCCCATGGGCAGGGGCACGCCGACGGCTTCTGGATGCCGGATGGCCCGAATTGGGAAGCCTCGCGACTTCGCCGCATCGCGCCCCGCGTGCTCGGTGTCTACGGGGCGCTCACGCTTCTATGCGCCATCGCCTTTTTCGCCGGCGGCATGTCGAGCTTTGACGCTGTGACGCATGCCTTCTCGACGCTTTCAACGGGTGGTTTTTCGACACATGCCGCCTCGTTCGGGTTCTTCAGAAGGACCGATCTGCAATGGATCGCGATCATCTTCATGCTGCTCGCGGCCTTGCCGCTCGGCACGGTCGCCATGTTGTTCAAGGGCGAAATTCAACCGCTTCTCACGCATCGCGAGGTCCAGCTCTTCCTCGGCATGACGGCAATCATCGCGGCGCTCGCCTGGACGCATCTTGCGCTCGCCGGTATCGAGAGCGGCTGGGTCGGCTTGCGCCATGCGGTGTTCGATGTTGTCAGCCGCATCTCCACGACCGGTTTCGAGGCGGGGGAGCCCGGGCGGCGCGGTGATTTCCACGTGTTGTTGCTTATCGTCGCGGCCCTCATCGGCGGTTGCGCGGGGTCTTCGGCCGGCGGCTTGCGCCCGATCCGGCTCGCCGTGCTCATCCAAGGCATGCGACGTTCCTTCATCCGTTTCGTTCACCCGCATGCGGCCGTGCCGTTCACTCATGGCGGAAGACGGCTTCGCGAGGAAGCGGTGACGACCGTCTTCGCTTTCGCTGTCATCTATTTCGCCGCATTCGCAGTGCTGAGCCTCTCGCTCGTGCTCGCGGGGCTCGGCGCGGGCGGCGCGCTCACCGCGTCGGTCATGGCGCTGACCAAGGCGGGACCTGGCTTCGGACCGGGGCTCACCGCCGCCGATTATGTCAAATTGCCCGCCGCGGCTCATTGGCTCTTGGCGGGCGGCATGATCGTGGGCCGGCTGGAGGTGATCATGGCGGTTGTCATCTTCCTGCCCGGTTATTGGCGGCGATGAGCGAGCTGGAGAGGGAGAGAGGATGATGCGCGATGCGAGCGTGAGCCGCGAGAAGGTGATCGCGATCTTGGAACGTCTCGTCTCCTTCGACACGGAGAGCTCGCGCTCGAACCTTCCCCTCATCGACTATGTCGAGGGTTACCTCCGCGATCTCGGTGTCGCGAGCACGAGGATGCCGAACGCCGCTGGCGACAAGGTGAGCTTGTTCGCGACCATCGGCCCCACGGATCGCGGCGGCATCTGCCTTTCCGGCCACACCGACGTCGTACCTGTCGTAGGGCAGAGCTGGACGAGCGACCCGTTCACGCTTCGCCTCGCTGATGGCAAGGCCTATGGCCGAGGCGCGGTCGACATGAAAGGCTTTTGCGCGCTCGCGCTTGCGCACGTGCCTCTTTTCCAGAAGAGCGCGCTCAAGGCGCCCATCCACCTCATCCTCTCCTATGACGAGGAGACGACCTGCCTCGGCGTCGAGGAGCCGATCGCGCGGATGGGCGCGGACCTGCCGCGCCCGCTTGCCGTCATCGTCGGGGAGCCGACCTCGATGCAGCCGGCGGATGCTCATAAGAGCGTCGTGACCTTCAACACTTACGTGCACGGTTTCGAGGCGCATTCGTCGATACCCGCGCATGGCGTAAGCGCGATCAAAGGCGCCGTGATGCTCATGTCCGAGCTCGATCGCATCGGCGAGGAGATGATCGCGCGCGGCGAGCCGACCGGGCGCTTCGATCCGCCTTACACCAGCGTCCACATCGGTGAGGTGCATGGCGGCACGGCCCGCAACATCATCGCGAGGCTCTGCAGCTTTTATTGGGAGTTCCGCGGAGTACCGGGCATTGATCCCGCCGAGATCCCGGCCCGTCTGGAGCGCTATGCGCAAGAGGTGGTGCTGCCGCGCCTCACCGCTCACGGCAAGCCCGCGCGTGTCGAGACGATCAATGAGGTCTCGGTGCCGGGCCTTTCGCCCGATCCGGGTTCCGTCGCCGAGGCCCTGGCGCTCAAGCTGACCGGGCGCAACCGCCCGGTCACCGTCGCCTATGGCAGCGAGGCCGGCCATTTCCAGGAGGCTCGGCTGCCCACCATCCTTTGCGGCCCGGGCTCGATCGATCAGGCGCACCAGCCCGATGAATTCATCACGCTCGAGCAAATCGATGCCGGCGCTGCCTTCATGCGCGACCTCGCGCAATGGTGCGCCACGAACGGGTAGGTTTCGAATCTTCAGCCAAGCGGGGGTTGCGGGCCTGACTCAACGGGTAGAGCCGGCATGTGCACGGCGTAAAACGCCAATTCGAGCGTTACCCTACCCATTTGCGGTAGAGCTCGCGGCCCTTCATCCGCCTCGTTTCGCCTTCTCTACAGTAACGGGAATAACGCGCGCCCCGCATCCCGCTTCTCGGGTTGCCATCTCCTCTCGTCGGCATCGGGCTCCTGAATCTCCTTCCCTCGGCTCGCCCCGCTCGCCTCGTCGGCGACGACCACCCACCCTCACGCCTTCGCGTCGGCCTTGGACCCCTCTGCTACCTCCCCCGGCGTGACGTGGTAGCGCGCCGAGCAGAACTCGCACGTCACCGTGATCATCCCGTCATCGGCGATCATCTCGCGCCGGTCCGCTTCGCTGAAGCTCCGCAACATGCCGATGATGCGTTCTCGCGAGCATTGGCAGCTTTCCTTGAGGCGCGTCGGCTGGAAAGCGCGCACGCCGCGCTCGTGGAAGAGGCGCACGAGGAGCCGTTCGGCCGAGAGCAGCGGGTCGATGAGCTCGTGATCCTCGATGGTGTCGGTAAGCATGCGCGCCTCGGTCCAGGCGTCGTCCTCTTTCGCGGGTGGCGCTTTCTCATAGGAGGGCGGCGCGTCGCCACCCGGAAGGTCGCGCACTCTTTGCCGTTGGCTCGCCTTCGGCAGGAATTGCACCAAAAGGCCGCCCGCCGCCCAAGATTTACCGGCGCCATTGGTACCCTCGCCGGCGTTTGCGCCCGGCACATAAAGCTCGCCAGCCGCTAGTCGAACTCGCGTCGGGATCTGCTCGGATTGCGTGAAATAATGATGCGCCGCCTCCTCGAGGCTTTGGCCTTCGAGCGCGACGAGCCCTTGATAGCGCGCCCGGTCGGCCTCGGCCGGATCGATGGTGAGCGCGAGATGCCCATTGCCAATGAGGCCACCGCCGCTCTGCTTCTCCTTGGGCAGCGCCGCGATCTTCTTCTCGTCGAAGCGCGCATAGGCGCGGAAGCTGTCGGGCGAGCGAAAATCGACGACGATCATGCTGACCGGCCCGTCCGTCTTCGTCTGAAGCTGGAAGCGCCCCGCGATCTTGAGGGAGGCGCCGAGCAGCACGGTGAGCGCCGAGGCCTCAGCGAGGAGCCGCGACACGGGTTCGGGATAAGCGTGACGGCCGATCACGGCATCGATCGAGGCGCCAAGCTTGACCACGCGTCCGCGCGCATCGAGCGCATCGACCGAGAAGGGCAGGATGCGGTCGCTCGCGTCACCATATGGACCATGCGCCCCCTCCCAGATGGGAGGCGAACTCATCGTCCCGTCGCTCCGAGGCACCAGGCGAGAATGCCCTTTTGCGCGTGCAGCCGGTTCTCCGCCTCGTCGAAGACCACCGATTGCGGCCCGTCGATCACCTCGTCGGTGACCTCCTCGCCGCGGTGCGCGGGCAGGCAATGCATGAAGATCGCGTCCTTCCTCGCCGTGCGCATCAGCTTGTCGTTGACCTGATAGCGCTGCAGCAGATTTTGCCGACGCCCCTCGTCCTCGTCGCCCATCGAGACCCAGCAATCCGTCACCACGCAATCGGAGCCCTCGACCGCCTCGAAAGGGTCGCCGGTGAGCGTGATGCGCGCACCATTCTCGCGCGCCCAGGAGGCGAGCTCTTCCTTGAGGCGCAATTCTGGCGGCGTCGCTATGCGTAGATCGAAATCGAAGCGCGAGGCCGCGTGCACCCAGGAGCCGAGAACGTTGTTGGCATCGCCCGACCAGGCGATGGTGCGCCCGGTGATCGGCCCCTTGCGTTCCTCGAAAGTCATCACGTCCGCCATCACCTGGCAGGGGTGGGACATCTTCGAGAGGCCGTTGATCACGGGCACGGTGGCGTTGGCCGCGAGCTCGCGCATGGCGGCATGATCCAGAATGCGGATCATGATGGCGTCGACATAGCGCGACAGCACGCGCGCCGTATCCGCGATCGATTCACCGCGGCCGAGCTGCATCTCCTTGCCGGTGAGCATGATCGTGTCCCCGCCGAGCTGGCGCATGCCCACGTCGAAGGAAACCCGCGTGCGCGTCGAGGGCTTGTCGAAGACCATGGCGAGCACCTTGCCGGCGAGCGGGCGCTCGCGCGGTGCCTCGCCGCGCCGGAAGCCCGCCTTCAGGGCGCGGGCATTCTCGATGAGCCCTCTCAGGTCCCGTGCGGTGAAATCGGAAAGATCGAGGAAGTGACGCGGAAGAGACATGGCACGATCGCGCTCACTCCGCCGCCCGGCGCGGAGTGGCCTCCTCGACGCGGGTCGCCGCCGCGTCGAGGCGGCGGATCACCTCGCCGATATCGGCGTCCGTGATGGTGAGCGGGGGCAGGAGCCGCACGGTGTTGTCGGCTGCCGGAACGACGAGAAGCTTCTCGTCGCGCGCGGCGATCGCAAATTCGGTGTTCGAGGTCTGGAGGCGAAGCCCGATCAAAAGGCCGTCGCCGCGGATCTCGACGATGACTCCGGGATGGCGATCCTTGAGCTCGGCAAGTCTTTGCTTCAAGAGCAGGGCCTTGCGCTCGACCTCCTCGAGGAAGCCCGGCCCCAGCACCACGTCGAGCACCGCGTTGCCGCAAGCCATGGCCAGCGGATTGCCGCCGAAGGTCGTGCCATGCGTGCCGACGGTCATGCCGCGCGCGGCCTCTTCCGTCGCGAGGCAGGCGCCAAGCGGAAAGCCGCCGCCGATCCCTTTGGCAACGGAGAGGATGTCGGGCGTTACTCCGACCTTCTCATGAGCGAAGAAGCGCCCCGACCGTCCCACACCAGTTTGCACCTCATCGAAGATGAGCAGGAGGCCATGCTTATCCGCGAGCTCGCGAAGATGGCGCAGGCTTTGCGGGTCGACGACGCGCACACCGCCTTCCCCCATGACGGGCTCGATCATGAAAGCCGCGCTCTCGGGGCCGATCCACTTCTCGATGGCGGTTTTGTCACCGACGCTGACCTGATCGAAGCCGTCGACCTTCGGCCCGAAGCCGTCGATGTATTTCTGCTGGCCGCCCGCCGCGATGGTGGCAAGCGTGCGCCCATGGAAGGCGCCCTCGAAAGTGAGGATGCGGTAGCGTTCCGGATGGCCGCCATGCGCGTGGAACTTGCGCGCCATCTTGATGGCGCATTCATTGGCCTCGGCACCGGAGTTCACGAAGAACACCTTGTCGGCGAAGCTTAGTTCGACCAAGCGTTCGGCAAGGCGCTCGCCGTCCGGAATGCGCATGAGGTTCGAGACGTGCCAGACCTTCTGCGCCTGCTCCATGAGCGCGGCCACGAGATGGGGATGGGCGTGGCCGAGCGAGGTCACCGCGATGCCGCCGGCGGCATCGAGATACGCATGACCGTTCGAATCGTAGAGCCACGAGCCCTCGCCTCGCTCGAAGGAGAGGTCCGCACGCGCGAATGTCGGCAGCAAAGCTGACGTCGTCACGATATCCTCCCTTCGCCAGACGGGCCCGGCGCGAGAGCGACCCGGCGCCACAAATGAAATCGCCGCCCCGCGGGCGGCTCGAACGCATACCATAGCTCGCGCGGGCCGCGTGTCAAATTCCCTCGCGAGCGTGTCCTACGAAAAATTTGGGCGCCCGATGCGTCAACCACGCGCGTCTTGACGCCACCTGCCGCGATCTTTAGCGCAAAGGCCCTTCTTGTGACCCGGCGGAGGCCCTTTTGCCCGAGACCATCGATGCCCCGCCGATCGTCGACGGTTTGGGTGCTCTCGCCGACCGTTTCGACGTCCTTTTATGCGACGTTTGGGGGGTGCTTCATAACGGTCTCGAAGCCTACCCGGAGGCGGCCGAAGCCTTGCGCCGCTTCCGTTCGCGCGGCGGAACCGTGATCCTCATCTCGAATGCGCCCCGCCCGCACGAAGCTGTGGAGAAGCGCCTCGCCCAGCTCGGCGTGACGCGCGAAGCCTTCGACGATTTCGTGACCTCGGGCGATCTGACGCGAGAGGTCGTTGCCTCGCGCCCGGGGGTTCCCTTGCATCATATGGGACCCGCCCGCGATTTCCGCCTGTTCGACGGCCTCGACGCGCCTCGAGTTGCCCCCAAGCACGCCGAATATTTTCTTTGCACCGGGCCGATGCCGGAAGACGTGCGCTCGGTCGAGCATTTCCGCGAGCCCTTGAGCGAGCTCGCCAGTCGCGGCCTCGAATTCGTCTGCGCCAATCCGGATCTCGTCGTGGAAAAGGGCAATGAGCTTCTTCTCTGCGCGGGCTCGTTAGCCGTGCTTTATGAGAGCCTCGGCGGAAAGGTGCTTTACGCCGGAAAGCCGCACCGGCCGATCTACGACCTCGCGCTTTCCCATGCGAAGAGGCGTCGCGGCCGCGCAATCGACCCCGCACGGGTTCTCGCGATCGGCGATGCTCCGCGTACCGATATCGCAGGGGCGCGCTCGATCGGCGCGCGCTCGCTCCTCGTCGCCAATGGGATTCATGCGAGAGAGTTGATGCCGCAAGGCCTCCTCCTTCGGCAGGCTCTCACGCGCATGCTCGCCGACGCGCCGGGTCAACCTGATGCGGTCATCGGTAAGCTGTGCTGGTGATGCTTCGTCCGGATCACGATTTTTAAAGCCATGCCACCCATTGCCCTCATTCGTGACCCGAGCAGCCTGCCGGCGGAGATCGCGCGGCCGGTTGTCGCCATCGGCAATTTTGACGGGCTGCATCGCGGCCACCGCGCCGTGATCGACAAGACCTTGTCACTCGCGCAGCGTCTCAGAAGGCCCAGCGCCATCTTGACGTTCGAGCCTCATCCGCGCGATTTCTTCCGGCCGCAAGCGCCGGTGTTTCGTTTGACGCCGCTTGCGGAGAAGACGCTCATCGCCGGAGAGCTTGGCCTCGATGCTCTGATCGTGCTCAGCTTCGACGCCGAGATGGCGAAGATGGAAGCGGCACGTTTCGTCGAGGAATGGCTCGTCGGGCGGCTCGATATTTCCGCAGTGATCGTCGGTACCGATTTCCGATTCGGTGCGCGGCGTGCCGGCACCTCGCAATTCCTGGCGCAAGAGGGCGCGCGCTGCGGTTTCGAGGTGGAAATCCTGCCGGAGGTCGCGACCAGCGAAGCGCTGCGCGTCTCCTCAAGCGCAGTACGCGGGGCGCTCGAGGCTGGCAATATCGCTCTCGCGAGCGAGCTATTGGGGCATCGCTGGTTCGTGACCGGCGAGGTGCTCCACGGCGAGAAGCGTGGACGTTCTCTTGGATTCCCGACCGCCAATCTTCGCCTCGATCCGTCATGTCGCCTGCGTCATGGCATCTATGCGGTCCGGGTTCTCCTTGACGGGCGGGTGCATGAGGCGGTGTCGAGCTTCGGCCGTCGGCCGACATTCGATAATGGCGCGCCGCTGCTCGAGGTCTTTCTCTTCGATTTCGAAGGCGATCTTTACGGCAGATCGCTCGTCGTGGAATTCGTGGATTGGCTTCGTGGAGAAGAGAAGTTCGAAAGCGTCGAGGCCCTCGTCTCCCAAATGCGTCAGGATGTGCTCGAGGCCAAAGTTGCCCTCGCGAAGAACGCCTCTGGTCCCGAGGCCTCGATATTCGAGAGGCAGATCGCATGAGCGGAAAAGGGCGGGGTTCGGTGCTGAAGTTCGGTTGCGCGCTCGCCCTCGCGGTCGTCCTGCTTGACCAGGCCTGTAATTTCTATGTTCTCCACGTGATCGGCCTCACCGAAGGCGCGCAAATCGCGATTTTGCCCTTTCTGGACGTTTCCTTCGTCTGGAATCACGGCATTTCCTACGGCTTGTTCCAGCAGCACAGCGAATGGGGGCGTTGGATCCTGGTCGCGGGCGCGCTAGCTGCCGTCATTTTCATTGCCCTTTGGCTCACGCGCACAAAATCCCTTCTGGTCGGCTCGGCGCTCGGGCTCATCGGGGGAGGGGCACTCGGAAATGCCCTCGACCGGGCGATCTATGGCGCGGTCATCGATTTTCTGCACTTGCATGGCGGGGCTATCCCGTGGCTCGATTTTCCCTATTCGTTCAATCTTGCCGATGCGGCGATCTCGCTCGGCGTGGTGCTCCTCATCATCGAATCGATTGTGGCGAAGGAAGAGCGGCTGGAGGAAAGCGGCGAGACGCGGTAGAATGGAGGCGCGCCTTGGTTCTGCCGCAGGTGCTTTGTATCCGAAACGGCAGTTAAAACGGATGTAAGACGATGGCTTTCATGCGATCAAGCGAGATTCATCGCCGAGCTCTGGCCCTCATCCTCGCGGCTACGGGGATGTCAATTGCGGCAGCGACGCCAGCCTCGGCTCAGATTTTGAGCGATACGCCTTTCAAGGGTGCTCTGACCACACTCGGCATCATCGCGCCCGAGCGAGATCCAATCGAATACCATGAGCGGGCCCCTCTCGTGGTGCCAAAGACGATGGAGCTTCCCTCGCCGGTCCAAGCATCGGCTGAGCGCAACCCGGATTGGCCGACAGACCCGGATGTCGCGGCGAAGCTCAAGGAAAAGGCGGAGAACTCCAAGCCGGTCGTGCGTCGCCAAGGCGGTGACAATGGCGGCGAGGAGACGCGTCTCTCGGTATGGGAAGTGCTCGCCGGGAAATCGTCGAGCCCTCCTGTCCAGCCTGCCGGCCCTCCTGGCGCCTATTATGACACCAACCGCGTCAATGAGAACGGATTCATCCCGAACAGCGTCGTCCGCGCGCAGGGTCAGCAATTCGCATCGCAGGATCCCGAGGCACAAGATCAAATCCGCCCAGGCTACGAGCCCAAGCGGCGCTACTTGACCGATCCTCCGAACGGATATCGAAAACCCTCCGACAAGGCGGCCTTCAAGAAGCAGTATGGAGCGCCTGTCAGGACCGACAAAGCGTCTGAGAGTGGTGACCCCTTGGCCTTCGTCAAGGAGCAGTCGCAGCGCCAAAAAGGCAGCTATGAAAACGACAAGGATCAGTGAGCCTACCGCAT
>JAFAQA010000427.1 GCA_019246665.1 Hyphomicrobiales bacterium | reverse complement strand
GGCCTATCCTCAGCTCGGCATCGGGTTTGCGGGCGTGGCGTTTGCCTTCGGACTGACCGTGCTCACCATGGCTTATGCCGTCGGGCATATATCCGGCGGTCATTTCAATCCGGCCGTGACCTTGGGCCTATGGTCGGCCGGGCGCTGCGAGAGCAAACATGTACTGCCCTATATTATTGCGCAGGTGATCGCGGCGATTGGCGCTGCGGCGGTGCTGTGGGTGATCGCATCGGGAAAGCCCGATTGGGTCCCGGCCGGTTTCGCATCGAACGGTTATGGAAACTTGAGCCCCGGACATTACGGGGTAACCGCCTGCTTGGCATGCGAGCTGGTACTCTCATTCTTTTTCATCCTGATCATAGTGGGTACCACCTCGAAGGGAGCGGCGGTCGGCTTTGCCGGCATCCCGATCGGGCTCGCACTGACGTTGATCCATCTGGTCTCGATTCCGGTGACGAACACCTCCGTCAATCCTGCCAGAAGCACCGGTCCGGCGTTGTTCGCGGGCGGTGAATACATCGCGCAGCTCTGGATGTTTTGGCTGGCGCCCATCATTGGCGCCGTGCTCGCTGGCGCCGTCGGTCGCGCACTGTTTGAACCGGTCGATGCAGTTCAAACCGTGGTCACGGAGGAGCGCCAGATCTAATCGTGGAGATTGGGAGCTTCTCAGCAGTGTGAACATATCGACTCAAGCGGTCTGCGTGAGCGGATCACGGGAGATATTCGCCAGCCTTGTAGCGCGTCTTCCGCCATATCCCCGGTCACCACGACCGAGGTATTGGCCATCTTCTCTTGTTTCACGAGCTTCCATAGCGTGGCGGCGTTTTTGACCGACAGCCGGACGCAGCCATGTGATACCGCACGCCCCAGGGACCGTCCCTCGTAGGTACCATGCACGGCGACACCGGTATCCGTGAAGAAGATCGAATAGGGCATTGGCGCATTGTCCCATTCGTCGCTGCGATGGTCGATTTCCATACGAAACGGCGTGAAGGTGCCGCTCGGCGTGTCATACTCCTCGTTTCCAGTCGAAACTGGCCAAGTATAGAGCCGCTCGCCATTGAGCGTGACGGTCATCTGCTGCGCGGACTTGTCGATTTCGATCAGGAGAGCAGCTTGGGCGGTTGCGCCCATCAGCATCGACATGGCGAAGCCGGCGAGCCAGAGGAGGAAATGGTGAGGCATTGATCAGTCCTCCAGAAACCACCCGGTGGCACGGCACGCGCCGATCGTGATCTTATAACGGTCGGCGGGTTTCGACGAGACTCAAAGTCAGCTTTTGGGCTCGGCTCCGACCTCCGGCCATCTCTGCCTGCGGCCGCTTATGGGCGCAGCGGACTCAAACGTGCCTAATCTGAGCTGCCGATTTATGAGTACATGGCCTAGAACGCGTTGCATTGAGGTCAAATTGAACAAAGCCGTCCGCATTCCGCCTTTCCTCACGCGTTACCAGCTCGCGAATGCGCGCCTCCCGATCACGGTGAGCGCGGCCGCAGGGCTTTTGCCGGACGAAGACGGTTTGGCACCGGCGTCGCTCCTCGTCGAGAACGGGCGGATCGCCGCAATATCGGCAGGAGCCATGGCCGTCGAAACGGCAACGCCGCTATTCGATCTCGACGGCGGCATCGTCTTGCCGGCCTTCACGGATGTGCACACCCATCTCGACAAGGGGCATATCTGGCCGCGCCGGCGGAACACGGATGGGAGCTTCGCCGCGGCGCTCCTGGCCTGCAGGACCGACCGGGAAAATTGGAGCGCTGCCGATCTTCGCGCCCGCATGCGCTTTGGCCTCGAATGCGCTTATGCGCACGGCACCTCGGCCTTGCGCACGCATATCGATTCGATGTCGCCGCAGACCGCGATTTCCTGGCCCATCTTCGCCGAATTGCGCGAGGCCTGGCGGGGACGAGTCGCTTTGCAGGCCTCTCCGCTTTTCGCGGTCGAGCTTGCGCTCGACGATGCCCATTTCGACGAGATCGCGTTCGCCGTGCGGGAGTACCAGGCGATGGTCGGCGCCGTGACCTATATGAGCGCGCATCTCGAGCCCGCGCTCGAGCGCCTGTTCAGGCTCGCCGAGGAGACCGGCTCCGATCTCGACTTTCACGTCGATGAAACGAATGATCCATCCTCGCGCTCACTGGAGGTCATTGCCGACATGGCGACGGCGCGGCGCTTCGACCACAAGATCCTCTGCGCCCATTGCTGCTCGCTTGCCCTTCAACCGCAGGACTATGCCAAGCGCGTCATCGAGAAGGTGGCGCGCGCCGGAATTGCCGTCGTGTCGCTGCCGATGTGCAACCTCTATCTTCAGGACCGAGACATCAAGGCCGAACGCACGCCGCGCTGGCGCGGCGTCACCGCCGTGCACGAGCTCAAGCGCGCGGGCGTTCCGGTGATGATCGCGAGCGACAACACACGTGATCCTTTTTACGCCTATGGGGATTTGGACATGCTCGAAGTGTTTCGTGAGGCGACCCGCATCCTGCATTTCGATCATCCCGCCGGGGATTGGCTGCGGACGATCACCGCGACGCCTGCCACCATCATGGGACAAGGAGAGGGACCCGCCTTGCGCCAAGGCGCGCCGGCCGACCTCGTGGCTTTCAAGGCGCGATCCTTCACCGAGCTCTTTGCCCGGCCGCAGACCGATCGCGCCGTGATCCGAGCCGGACGCGCGATCGAGGCCGAGCTTCCCGATCATCGCGGCCTCGACGCGGCGCTGTTGCGCCGGCGAGACCAGAGGGCCGAGCATCCCGAGGAATGGGCGCACCCGCGTTCGGGTTGAAGCCCCTCCATTTGATCGACGACGCGCAGTGACGGCGGGGGCTGGTCGCACACTCTGGCACTGCGATTGAGGGCATGCCAAAGTAACCGCGGAGGCGACACCAGAGCAGTTGGGCCAACTCCCCGGGAGGTCAGCATGCGAACGATGATAGCGGGTGCATTTTGCGCGATCGCCATAGTCGCAAACGCGAACGCTGCGATCAGGGAAGAGCCCGTCGCTTATACGGACGGCGAGACCGCCATGAAGGGCTTCGTTGTCTACGACGATGCCATCACTGCCAAGCGACCCGGGATCGTCATCGTGCATGAATGGTGGGGCATCACCAAGCATATCCATGACGAGGCGCAAAAGTTCGCGGAGCAGGGTTACACCGCGTTCATCGCCGACATGTTCGGTGACGGCAAGACCGTCGATAATCCGAAGGACGCCAATGCGATCTCGGGCTCGGTGATGAAGAATCCGACGGCGATGGCGTCGCGCTTCAACGCCGCGCGGGACCAGCTCGCCCGCCAAGCCTCGGTCGATCCCCAGCATGTCGGCGCCGTCGGTTACTGCTTCGGCGGTGCGGTCGTGCTGAACATGGCGCGCGCCGGCGCCGACCTCGGTGCCGTTGCGGTCTTTCATGCATTGCTTGGTCCCAATACCCCGGCGCCGGCGCCCGGAACCGTCAAGGCGAAGATCCTCATCCTGAACGGCGCGGACGATCCCTTCGTGAAGCGCGAGCAGTACGATGCGCTCAAGAAGGATTTCGACGTGGCGAAGGCCGATTACCGGATCATCGAATATCCCGGCGCGGTGCACGCATTCACGAATCCTGAAGCCACCGAGCTCGGCAAGAAGTTCAACCTACCGCTCAGATACGATGCCAAGGTGGATCAGGAAGCGGAGGCCGAGGCGGCCAAGTTCCTTGCCGCCGACCTTCGAAAATAAGAAAGCTGAGAGCCCAATCAGTTTGGAGCTCCGGGTCATGTCTCTTGATGACCCCGAACGGGCATCGCGAAGTGTTCCGCGGAGAGCCCGGATGCGGCTCGAAGCGGACGGCGGCTAGAGCGTTCCGAGATCGGCCTTGATCCACGTCGCAAACTGGTCCGATCAAGCAGGACAGCATGTATGATGTTCCGCAGAGGCTTGCGTTGCCGAGCGCGACCTTATCGTGGGCGTTGTCACGTGCGCACTCTGACGGGGCGCGCACTCGCCCTTTAACCAACGCGCGGGAAGTTGGCCCCCGAGCGGGGTTCCTCACACAAGCCTCAAGCTCGGCTTGCGCGATCTGGCTGATGGACTCCCGCAAAGCAACCTAAAACAGTCCGCAATCGACCCGTCTAGGACACCCCAAGATGTCTGCTGACTCGCGCTTTGCGCGCAAGAGAGGAAATTTTGAAAAATGTGTCCGGTCTTGCTCAGCTGGAACGTCGAAAGGTCACAATGCATCAAGCAAGGAGCAATGCTATGAGTGAATTTACTTTTCTGTTTCGAGGCAGTGACGGCTCTGCCTCGCCCGAGCAAATGCAGCAGACCATGAAGAAATGGCTCGCATGGTTCAAGGAACTTGGCGACAAGGGCCACATCAAGTATCCCGGACATCCGCTGCAACGGACCGGCAAGGTGGTGAGCGGCATACAAAAAGTCGTCCATGACGGGCCCTATGCCGAGGCCAAGGACGTGGTGAACGGCTTCACCCTGATCAACGCCAAGGACCTTTCCCAGGCGGTCGAGCTCTCGAAAGGGTGCCCCATCCTGGAGGCCGGCGGCTCGGTCGAGGTGCGGCCAGTCCAGATCATGGACATGTGATGGACCCGAGCGAGCATCTTTTCCGGCGCGAGTCGGGACGGCTGGTTGCCGCTCTGACTCGCGTTTTCGGCGTGCATAACCTGGCTTTGGCTGAGGATGTTGTTCAACATGCCTTCTGCCGCGCCATGGAGGTCTGGAAGTTCCGCGGGGTGCCGGAGAATCCTTCGGCGTGGCTGATGGCCACAGCCAAGAACCGGGCGCTCGATGTCTTGCGGCGCCAGCATGCTGCGCGTTCCTTCGCTCCCGAGCTCGGGCGGCTCCTCGACAGCGAATGGACGCTCGCACCGGCGGTGGAAGAGCTGCTCGCGCCGAACGCTCTCAAGGATAACCTCTTGAGAATGATGTTCTCCTGCTGTCATCCGGCGTTGGCGCAGGAGTCGCAGGTCGCGTTGATTTTGAACATCCTGTGCGGCTTCAGCGTCAGCGAAGTTGGAAGCGCCTTTGTCAGCGGCCATGCCGCGATCGAAAAGCGCATCCAGAGGGCGAAGAAAGTTCTCGCTCAATCCAAGCACCTGTTCGACGTTGCACTGCCGTCCGATTTTTCAGCGCGGCTTCCGGCAGTCCACCGCGCGCTCTACCTCCTGTTCAATGAGGGCTACCATGGCGCATCGGCGGCACATGCGGTGCGCATCGAACTCTGCCGTGAGGCGATCCGGCTTGTCACAATTCTGCTGGAGCACCCGGCGGGCACCACGTCGAAGTCCTATGCTCTGTCGGCCCTTATGCACTTGAATGCGGCACGTCTGCCGGCGCGAGTCGATGGCGCGGGAAATCTGATTACGCTCTTTCATCAGGATCGGTCGCTGTGGAATCGAGAGCTGATGCTTGAAGGGTTCCGTTTTTTGGAGCTTTCCGCGACCGGCCACGAAGTCACCGAGTATCACATCGAGGCAGCAATCGCTGCGGCGCATTCCACCGCGCTCCGGGCGGAGGATACCGATTGGAAGGTGATCGTCGCACTGTACGACACCCTGATGCAGATTCATCCGTCTCCCGTCGTCGCGCTCAACCGCGCCATTGCGGTCGCCCAGGACCAAGGCCCTGCACGCGGGATTGCCGAGATTGAGGCAATCGAGGATCGCGATCGGCTCGCCGATTATCCATTTTATCCCGCCGCGCTGGGCGAACTTGAGCTCCGCCGCGGCCAGCGTGACCTTGCGCGCGATCATTTCCAAGCTGCACGCAGCCTTGCGCGCAATCCGATGGAGCGGCGCTTTCTCGATCAACGAATAGGCGCGTGCTCAAAGTAGTGTGGAAGAAAGCCGCGCGACGAAGGCCTGCTTTCGTGTTTGGCCTCGCGCGCAAACGTCCGTTGACCCATTTTCCGCTCCTCCTCCCCTTGTCGTGATATGGATTGCCGTGCTTGCAGGCTCCATTGACGGAGCTCGAACGATCGTTGCGCAGAAGGCTTTCACCCGCCCGAACATCGGCCGCAATTCGACAGCCGAGTCCATCTCGACGGCGTGCCTGGTTTGGTTTTGGCCGACGGGAAATTTCGACGAGCAAACTGCGGTTGAGCCAATTCGCGGGACGGGGCACCGGAGATCGGCCCAAGAGATGGACTGTTCGTTGCGTGATTATTCGCCTAAACAAAGCCAACACGCTGTGTTTTGATCACCCATGAAGAAGCCAAGACATGATCGGCACGATGTGGCGGAGAAGCCCATGCTCGATGATTTGGAAGGCAGATGCGCTTGTGCGGCAGTGCGCTACCGGCTCACCTCGAGGCCCATGTTCGTGCATTGCTGTCATTGCAGAGATTGCCAGCGGCAAACCGGAAGCGCGTTCGTGCTCAACGCACTTATCGAGACCGACCGAGTGACCCTCCTGTCCGGCAATCCCGAACCGGTCGCGGTGCCGACCGACAGCGGCCGCCCACACGCGATCCATCGGTGCCCCTCCTGTGGGGTAGCGGTGTGGAGCGTCTACGGCGGAGTTCGAAAGCTGCTCTTCGTCCGGGTCGGCACTCTTGACGATCCAGGGGCGCTGAAGCCCGACGTGCACATCTATGTTCGCTCCAAGCTTCCGTGGGTCGCCTTGCCCGAAGGCACCCCTTCCTTTGAAGCATACTATGACTCGCGCAAGCTCTGGCCGCCGGCCAGCCTCGAGCGCCGCCGCGCGATCTTCGGGGAAACTGCCTAGCGGACCCGACGGCGCTCACGTTGCTGGAAGGACAGACTTCAGGATCAAGCGACGTGGACGAAGAGCTCCGAACCACCTCCGGCGCAGAGATTTGCGCATTTGGCTCGGGCGCATGATAGGTGGAGCGCTGAAAAAGGCTGATCCCCAACAGATTTTCATCCGGTCGCATAGCGTACACATGGGGTAAGGCGCGAAGATAGAGATCGTAGGCATCGAGATTTTCGACCGGCTTTCGGTGCGCGCGTTCGATCTCTGCTTTGCGCATCGTCGGTTCGATGGCGCCGACCACGCTTGCTGTGATTCTGTCCTGCAGATCAAAGATATCGTCCAGGCCACCGTCGTACCTATCAGCCCACAGATGGAAGAGCCTTTGGAGAGCAGGGCTGGCGCGGCGACAGTCTGCTCGCCACTTCGGCGAACGGTGCCCGCTTTTGACCCAGAGCCAACGTTCGCCGAGGGCTGGTCAGCTACTTCTACTGACTTTGTGTTGCTGGTTTGGTTTACTTGATCAGTCGATCGGGATCATCACCGATCGCCTCATCTGTCCAACTGCCTGAGACAGATGTCCCTTCCCGTGCACATCCTCGATCAGGATGATCTCGCCTACGCCGATGATTCGTGTCTCGCCGTCACTGGCGGTGATCTTGTTGGGCGCGTCAAGATTGATCACGTATTGCCGCCGCGTCGCAGGGTGCCAATCGAAAAACCAGTCACCGGGCGTGATCCGGAAATAAATTCCAGTGGCGGGTAATCGCCCCGAAGTGGAACCATCAGGGCCATGCTCGGTCATATCGATTTCGATGTCGCGGAAGTGTGTCTCTCCGTTTTCGTCAGCATAGACGTTGTGGATGCGCACGGCTGTACCCCTTCTTCAGCGCTGGGCTATTATTGCCGCAAGCAGCGGGGACGGCAAAGGTCGCACTTGCGGCTCGGTCGGAGATGACGGTTGTTCGGCTCATTGTGGACAAGTGGACGATGCCTGCCCTTGCCCCCATTCACCGAGGGGCAGCACCAAGTACAAAGCTCTGGTCGTCGGTTACTTCTTCCGCACTTGCGGCTACAGCAGACCAGGCCCGGATTGTCGAACCGACGCGAACGACCCTGAACAGATCACAAAGCGATGAGCTGATAGAAAAGATTCAGTCGATTTCCCCCTCCAGCGCAAGGCAGAAGACTTCCACCGGATGGCCAGTGCTTTGGACAATCCGGTCAGGTCAGGGTTATCGAGGGCTTGGGCCTTGTCCGCCCATGAGCGTGGGCGACACCAAGAGCATCCGTCTCGAAATGCGCGATCACGCGCCTTCGATTTTTCGTGCTTACCTCTTGCCGGGGGCGCGGTAAAGGCTCGCTGCCTTGGAGGCTTTTTCAGCCACCGCCTTGAATTCTGCTCCGGTCCAAGCCCTTGCAGTGGTCACGTTAGAAATCGCCCCCGACGACGACGCAGCCAACAACGCGGCGATGATGGATTCGGCTTCGTTAGCCTCAGAGATAAGCATGAAATCACTGTCGCCGGTCGTAAAGTAAAAACTCACAATTTTGCCGCCGACCCCCTCAATGAGCTTGCGTACAGCCGGCTCTCGATCCTCGGGTGCGCCAACCAACCCCTTGGCATAATCCTGAGTAAAACGCCCACGTGTTACCAATCTAATCATAATACCCCTCCCTTTGTTTTGCGCTTAGCAGTCTGCGATATTATGTGAAATCTGACGATGCAACAATGGGACCTCATTGATGGCGCGTTGCCACTTCGCTGTGGGATCGCCGCATCGAGACAAAACTTGCCGGATCCGTTGCAGCATCGTCGCGGCCGCGAGCTTCGGCGCATGACATTCACGTGTGATGGCCGTTGAATGGTGCGTTGGGATTGGCAACCCGGGGCCGACTTGTTGATCTTCCCGGTCATGCGACCCTCGTTACCGAGCAGCCTCTCTGCGGCGTTCGGTCGTCTTTAGAGGCGCTGATCGAATCCGAAATGCTGCCTGGGGCAAGGGAAAGCTGCGCCCTTTGACCTGATGACCCGCGCAAGCTCTGGCAAGCTGGAGCGCCGACTCGGCAATCTGGACGAAATACTTTCGCAAGAAACACTCATGCCGATTAATTGCGATGTAGTCGTCCCCATTGGCGAACCTCCAAACGGCGAGCCGCTCAACCCGATTCCGCAACAAACCGATCC
>JAFAQA010000298.1 GCA_019246665.1 Hyphomicrobiales bacterium | reverse complement strand
GACCGTCGCCATTTCGGTGAGCACATCCTCAGGCAGGGAGACGACGACGGGGCCAGGCCGTCCTTGCGTCGCGACGCGGAAGGCGCGCGCCACGATCTCGGGGATGCGCGCCGCCGCATCGATCTCGACGGCCCATTTCGCCATGGTGCCGAAAACCGCCTTGTAATCGAGCTCCTGGAAGGCCTCTCGCTCGCGCATGCCGCGCTCGACCTGGCCGACGAAGACGATCATCGGCGAGGAATCCTGCATGGCGATGTGAATGCCCGGCGAGGCGTTCGCGGCGCCAGGTCCGCGCGTGACGAAGCAGATGCCGGGCCGCCCGGTGAGCCTCGCATAGGCATCGGCCATCATCGCGGCGCCGCCCTCCTGGCGGCAGATGAGCACGTCGATCGCCGCGTCGTGCAGCGCATCGAGCACCGCGAGATAGCTCTCACCGGGCACGCAAGTGGCGCGGTCCACGCGCTGGATGAGAAGCTGGTCGACGAGGATTTGCCCGCCAGTGCGCGGGAACTCGACTTTGCCCGCCGCCGCACCCTGCTGCATCTTGCCTGGATCTTTATTCATCTTACGAAAAAGCCTGTATTCCGGTGATGGCACGTCCGAGGATCAGGGCGTGCACGTCATGAGCGCCCTCGTAGGTATTCACTGTCTCGAGATTGGTGAGGTGGCGCATGACGTGGAATTCCGCCGAGATGCCGTTGCCGCCATGCATGTCGCGGGCCGCGCGAGCGATGTCGAGCGCCTTGCCGCAATTATTCCGCTTGATGAGCGAAATCGTTTCCGGTGAAAGCCTTCCCTCGTCGAACATGCGGCCGGCCCTGAGCGCGGCCTGCAGGCCAAGCGAGATCTCGGTCTGCATGTCGGCGAGCTTTTTCTGAACAAGCTGGTTCGCCGCGAGCGGGCGGCCGAATTGCTTGCGGTTCAAGGTGTAGTCGCGCGCCGCGTGAAAACAGGCCTCGGCCGCGCCCATCGAACCCCAGGCGATGCCGTAGCGCGCCCGATTGAGGCAACCGAAGGGCCCTTTGAGCCCCGACACGTTCGGCAGCAAATTATCCTCGGGCACCTCGACGCCTTCCATCACCAGCTCGCCGGTGACGGAAGCGCGCAGCGAGAGCTTCTTCTCGATCTTCGGGGTCGAGAGCCCTTTCATGCCCCGCTCGAGGACGAAGCCGCGGATCTTGCCCTCATGCGCGGCCGATTTCGCCCAGACCACGGCAATGTCCGCGATCGGCGCATTGGTGATCCACATCTTCGAGCCGGTAAGGCGATAGCCGCCCGCAGTCTTTTCGGCGCGAGTGCGCATCGAGCCGGGATCCGAGCCGGCTTCGGGCTCCGTGAGGCCGAAGCAGCCGACCCATTCGCCGGTCGCGAGCTTCGGCAGGTATTTCTTGCGCTGGCTCTCATCGCCATAGGCGTAGATCGGATACATCACGAGCGAGGACTGCACGCTCATGGCGGAGCGGTAGCCGGAATCGACCCTCTCCACCTCGCGCGCCGCGAGCCCATAGGAGACATAGCCCAAAGCGGCGCCGCCATAGGTCTCCGGAAGGGTCGAGCCGAGAAGGCCGAGCGATCCCATCTCCTGCATGATCTCGCGGTCGAAGCGTTCCTCGAGATAGGCGGAGGTGACGCGCGGCAGGAGCTTGCTCTGGGCATAGTCGCGCGCGGTGTCGCGCACCATGCGCTCATCCTCGCTGAGCTGGTGCTCGAGCTCGAAAGGGTCGGACCAATCGAAATGCGCTTCGCCTTGCGGCGTGGCGAGCTTCTGCTGCGTCAGGCTCATTTCCGCCTCCTTGCGCGATCGGCTAGAACATGGCCGGATAAAAGCAAAATGCTTTTTTGCGGCGCGGTCATGCTCGAGCCCGGGTTGGCGCGTGAGGTTCGCCGAAAAATTTTCGGCGGCCCCGCACGCTTTCCTTAGATTGAAGCGCCGCCGGACGCAAAGCAGGGCGCTTCGTGTGAGCGCCTCAATTATCGACAATGGAGGCGGTTGAGATCGCGGAAGGCGGCTCTGAGCCTTGGGAGAAAGCAAGATGGAACGCGCTTTTTATCATGAGCACCCGGAGATCATGACACTCGAGACGGAGGTGCTCGAGGCCCTTCCCGGGCGGGTCCTGCTTGCCGTCTCGCCGTTCTTTCCAGGGGGTGGCGGTCAGCTCGCCGATCGCGGGTTGATCCGCTGGGCCGGCGGCGAAGCGCCCGTTGCGGGGTTCGAGCGTGCCGAGGGGAAAATCTGGGTGCTGCTTGCCGATGAGCAGGAGATTCAGGGCAAGATCGAAGCCGCCGTCGACGTGCCGTTCCGGCGGATGATGACGCAGATGCACACTTACACGCATATCCTGAACGCCTGC
>JAFAQA010000500.1 GCA_019246665.1 Hyphomicrobiales bacterium | reverse complement strand
GTAGAGCTGCGCCAGGCCACGAAACATGCTGGCAGCGGCTTCATCGTCGGCGAGAAACTCTGCGATCTCCTCCATCTCGGCGACCCAGCGATAAGCCTTCGAATACATCTGCGGAAGCGCTTTAGAGAAACGCGCGAGCAGCGCCGGCTGGCTCTCCTGAAGCTCGGCCCTCAGCGCCTCGGCGGCCCCTTCCCGGCTTGCCGCGAGCAGCATGGCCGCGGCAAGGCCTGATAGCCCCTTGGTAATACCGGCATATGACATTTTGAGCGCGGAGGCCGCCCCGATCGGGGCGTCGAGCAGCTTGATCGAGAGCCCATATCGTGAAAGCTCGGCGAAGCGACGAGCGGCGTTCCCACTCGCATAGAAGCTCGGTCCTTGTTCTCCTGGTCGCGGCGGCAGGCCGATAATGCCCGCATCGACGAAGTCCACACCTTTCAAAACCTCGCAGATTTCCTTCACTGTGCGCGGGCTCACCGCATTGCAATCGACGTAGAGCGTGCCGCTACGTTGCGCCGCAAGGCGCGGCGCCAAGGCTTTCGCGAGCGCCAACGCTTCGCCAGGCGGCACGATTGAAAGCAGGACATCCGCTTTGGTGACCTGATCGAGGCTGGCCTGCCTCATGCCCGCTTCATGGGCCCGTCTGCGGCTTGCCGCACTTCGCCCTTCGAGCGAGGTCACCACCTCGATTTGGTGCTCGACGAGACGCCGCCCCACCCCCGCCCCCATATTTCCGGGCGCGATGATCGCAACCTTGGGCCTCATCGCCGGTTCTCATGCGCTTCAGCATTCTGGGGACTATGCATGGGTGAGAATCTCCGTTCGAGAGCGTTGTGACGGCCGTGGCGGGAACTCGATACCGCCGCGAAGCCGTCGCAACACCCAATCATGCGCCTGGGCGATGCCGCCAAGTCGCATCATTGCTCGCGTTCCACGCTTTTCCGCAAGGCCGAATTAACCGGCCGCGAGTAGGCCGAAAGCCATGTCGGTTTTCAATTTCCCCGGGCGAGCTGCCTGGTTCCTGCTCGCGATTACGGGAGCAACTGCCTATACTGCTCTTCTCGCATTGGGCATCAGGATCGAACCCGAAAGGCTCGCGCTCACCTTTGCCCTCATCGCGATCTTTCTCGCGGCGAGCTTTTTCTATCTCAGCATCAGACCGGATCGGCGTCTCGCCGTGGTGACGGCCGCAACGGCCTTCATGTTGGCTTTCGCCGGGACGACCGGTGTGCTCACCTATCCGGCGGCCGCGACAAGCGCTGCGACGCGCGATGGGATGTTCATGGCGTTCGAGCGCTTCATCGGCGTTGATTGGCGCGCGCTTGTCGATGCCATGACGGCAAGCTCGGCCGTGAATACGGGCCTCACCCTCGCCTATCTGAGCTCGCTCCCCCAGATCCCGCTCACGATTTTGGTGCTTGGCTTCGTGGGCCGGGATGACCGTCTTGCCACCTATCTATCGCTTCTTCCGGCCACTCTCATCTGCACCATTTTGCTGTTTGCATTGGCGCCGGCTTTCGGCCCGATTCCGAGCTATGGCATCGAGGGCGAGCTCTACGAGCGCCTCGGACCTGGTGGAAAGGCTTTCCTTCCCGACTTCCTGGCTTTGCGCCAAGGCCATTTCGCCAGTTTCGACCTTGGAAAAATGGAAGGCGTCGTGACCTTCCCCTCGTTCCATTGCGTGCTCGCAGTCCTTACCGCCTGGGCCCTCGCGCCGGTGCGCTGGGTCGGGGCGCCGGCAATTCTTCTCAATGGCATCGTCGTCGTGTCGACCGTGCCGGTCGGAGGCCATTACATCGCCGACATCGTAGCCGGGCTCGCAATCGGTTTGGCCTCACTTGCGATCCGCGCGAAGCTGTTGTCACGTATCGCCGTTGGGCCGCCCATGATCGCGCCTGTGTTGCGCTAGTTCCATCTACGCGCCATGCCTTGCACTACGCCAAGGGGCGCGTGACCTCGCCGAGCCAACGCGCAGTGTCGCGATCGAGAAAGGGTGCAAGCGCGGTGCGCACGCGCCCGTGATACGCGTTGAGCCAGGCCGTCTCGGTCGGAGTGAGCAACGCCGAGTCGATCAACGACGCGTCGATGGGCGCAAGCGAGAGCGTCTCGAATCCTAAATATTCGCGATCCGCTCCTTCGATAGAACGCTTCTCCACGAGAACGAGGTTCTCGATCCGGATGCCATATTCGCCCGCTTTGTAGTAGCCGGGTTCATTAGACACGATCATGCCGGGCTCGAGCGGCACGTTGCCAAGCACCGAGATGCGCTGCGGGCCTTCATGCACGGAAAGGTAAGAGCCGATGCCGTGGCCGGTGCCATGGTCGAAATCGAGCCCCGCCTCCCAAAGCGGTCGCCGCGCGAACGCGTCAATGCGTGCGCCGGAGCTGCCCTTCGGAAAGACCGCGGTCGCAATCGCGATATGCCCTTTGAGCACTCGCGTGAAGCGGTCGCGCATCTCTTCCGAAGGCGGCCCGATCGCGATTGTGCGGGTGATGTCGGTTGTGCCGTCCTGATATTGGCCGCCCGAATCGACAAGGAAGATTCCCGGCGAGAGCTTGCGGTTTGTGGCGACGGTCACGCGGTAATGCGGGATCGCGGCATGCGGCCCTGCTCCCGCGATCGTCGGAAACGATAGCGCTTTCAGCAAGCCTGTCTCGACGCGACACTCTTCGAGCTTCAGCGCGGCATCGATCTCGGTGCGGGAGCCTTGCGGCGCTTCCTTGGCGAGCCAGGCAAGAAAACGCGTCACCGCGACGCCGTCGCGCAAATGCGCCTGGCGCGCTCCCTCGATCTCGGTCGCGTTCTTCACGGCTTTCATGAGCGCGATCGGGTCGCGCCCGATGTCGGGCACACCACCCGCTTCCTTGATCGCGAGGCGTAAGCGTTCGCCCGCTGTCGCGGCATCAAGCCGCACGCGCGCCTTCGCATTCCCGAGCTCGCGCAACCCCGCCTCGAAGCGGCTCGGCTCCTCGACGTCGGCGAGTTCCGTAAGGGAGGCGCGAACGGCATTGTCGAGCTTGCGGGCGTCGAGGAAGAGGCTCGGACGGCCACCCTTCGGCACGATGGCATAACCGATCGCCAGCGGCGTATGGGCCGCATCGCCGCCGCGGATGTTGAAGAGCCAGCACAACGCATGCGGATCGCTGACGACGAGCCCGTCGAGCCTATCCTTTTCGAGTGCCCCTTGGACGCGCTTGATCTTGTCGGTCGCGCTTTCGCCGGCAAAGCTCATATCGTGCAGTTGAATGGCGCCGCTCGGGGGCTTGGGGCGGTCGGTCCAGATGTCGTCGATCGGATTCGAGGCAACGGCCACGAGCCGAGCTCCCGCCCGCATCACGGCTTTCGCCAAACGTTCGACCGCGTCCGGCGTGTGAAGCGCTGGGTCGAAGCCGATCACTGCTTGCTTCGGCGCGTTTTTCGCCAACCAATCCTCGACCGAAACCTCGACCGTCGACACCGGCGTAAACGCTGCCTGATCGACCTCGTCGCGCACTTGCAAGGTGTAGCGTCCGTCGACAAAAACCGCCGCGACTTCTGGCAGCACCACGCAAATCCCCGCCGATCCCGTAAAGCCTGTGAGCCAAGCGAAACGCTCCTCTGATTTCGGCACATATTCGCTTTGATGCGCATCCGCTTTGGGCACGAGGAATCCGTCGAGTCCCGCATCCTTCAGAGCCTTGCGCAAGGCGGCGAGGCGTCCCGGCCCTTCGGCGCGCTCGGATGCCTCCGCAAAGCTCTGGAAGCGGCTGCGCAATATTTGGTCCTGCATCATCCCATTTCACCTGGCGCTGTATTACGTGCGGGCAGCCGAGCATGTTCCGCGGCCGCGTAGCGATCCGTCATCCCCGCAATGTAATCGGCGATGCGGCGGGCGCGACGCGCTTCATCGGCGCCTTCGAGCCCCTCGCCCCATTCGGCCGGCATCTGGTTCGGCGCCGCGAAGAAATGTGCGAACATGTCGCGCAAAATATCATCGGCCTCGGCACGCATGCGCATCACCTTCTCGTCGCGGTAGACGCGCTGGAACAAAAGGCGCTTGATGCCGCGATCAGCCCGCTGGAAGGCCGGCGAGAATCCCGCGATGGAAGAAGGGGCGGCGCGGATATCGTCAGCGGTTTGCGGGGCCAGGGTGGCGAGCCTTGCGCGGCTCTCCACGATGACGTCCTCGACGAAACGGGTGATGACCCGACGCACGAGCTCGTTGACGAGCCGGGGCGCGGCAAGGTCGGGGGTTTCGCTCTCGATCTCGTCGAGGAGCCCGGCAAGAAACTCGACCTCGCGCAGATTTCGCGTGTCGAGAAGCCCCGAGCGCGTGCCATCATCGATGTCATGAGCGTCATAGGCGATATCATCGGCGATCGCTGCCACTTGCGCCTCGCCGCTCGCGAAGCGCTGAAGCTCGAGCGGATGACGCGCGTCATATTCGAGGATCGCGAGCGGCACGCCCCGCTCGCGATAGCGCCCGGTTGGCTTTCCGTTCGCATCAAGCATCGGTCCGTTGTGCTTGACGAGACCTTCGAGGGTTTCCCAGGTGAGGTTGAGACCGTCGAAATGCGCGTAGCGGCGCTCAAGACGGGTCACGATGCGCAAGGCCTGGGCATTATGGTCGAAGCCGCCATACGCTCTCATGCAATCATCGAGCGCATCCTCCCCCGTATGGCCAAAGGGCGTGTGACCAAGGTCATGGGCCAGAGCGAGCGCCTCGGCGAGATCCTCGTCGAGCCCAAGCGCTCTTGCGAGAGAACGGGCGATTTGCGCCACCTCGATCGTATGGGTGAGGCGCGATCGAAAATGATCCCCCTCATGATAAAGAAAGACCTGGGTTTTATGCGCCAGGCGTCGAAACGCCGTCGAATGGATAATCCGATCGCGATCTCGTTGAAATTCGGAACGTGTGGCTGAGGGTGGCTCTGCGATCAGGCGGCCGCGCGAGGCTGCTGGATCGACGGCATAATCGGCGCGCCAACGCTCGCCGATCTGCCGCTGCTTTCGCCCTCGCGTTGAATCATTCATCATGGCGAATTACGTTATAGAGGCGTCGCGACGCAATCGGGGCGCGAACCGAAGAAGGCATTCGCATGGTTGACGCTTCTCTGGCGCAAGATGCTCCATTGGAATTGAGCGAGCGCGCCGCCCGGCGCATTTGCGAGATCATGAAGACGGAGCCGGAGGGCTCCCTTTTGCGCATCTCGGTGAGCGGAGGCGGATGCTCCGGCTTTCAGTACGCCTTTGACGTCGTGCAAAAGGTCGCGCCTGAGGATCAGGTGATTGAGCGGGATGGCGCACGCGTTGCGATCGACGAGGTGTCGCTGCCCTTTCTGGAGGGCTCACGGCTCGATTTTGTCGATGATCTGATCGGCCAGTCCTTCCGCTTCGAAAATCCCAATGCGACCTCGTCTTGCGGCTGCGGAACCTCCTTCTCCGTTTGAAAGGTCATGCTCGACCTTGGATGCTCTAAGTAGCTAGCGGAGCTTCATCTTTCGGAAAGGTGTTTTCCACTTTTCCAGGTTAGTCTCGCCTTGGCCGAAACGGCCGAATACCATCAGGCAGGAGCAGAAATGAAGCATATTCCATTGCTCGCCCTTGGGCTCGGCCTTGCGGCCTCGACCCCGCTCGCCCTGCCCGGATCCCCGGATTGCTGGATTTCAGTCGCCCACGCCGCGCAGGATGTCTCCTTCGACAATATCTCGTCGACCGTGGGAGGCGCATCAATCACCATTTCCCACATCGAGATCAGCGGGTCGTCGCTCTCCAAGGCCGAGTTGCAGGCTTTGGTGGAGGGCCCTTGGGGGCTGACCACGGCCGATACCTTGTCGAAGTTCGACGCCGCTTCCATAACCATCCCCGAAATTCACGTGGACGTCTCCGTGCCCGTCGCGGGCCAAGACACGCCGATGTCCCAAAGCGTGGTGTATCGCGACATTCACGTCGAGGATATCAAGGGCGGCAAGGCAGCGCGGATCAGCGCGGCGGGAATGTCGAGCGAGGTCAAAGGTCCGGTTACGCTCGAGACTTCGATCGGGAAGCTTCTCGCGACCGACTATGACTTCGCGAGCGTGGTCAGGATGGTCTACGTGGCCGCGCAGCCTGGCGAAGCGCAAAAGGCGATCTCGGGTCCGAGCAGCATCGAGAACATGCATTCCACCTCCAGCAACGGAGTGGAAATCAACATTGGCCGAATGGATATTGGCGCCGTCAAAGCGCGACCCTTGGCCACGCCGATCGCCGAATTGGCGCCCGCATTCAAGGATTTGAACCCAACGGACAAATCCATGGCGCCCGCTCAGGCGGCCAAGATCGTATCGCTGCTCGCCGATTTTTACGATGCCATCGCGGTCGACGGCATGTCAGCATCGGACATCACGATCAAGGTTCCAGATCCATCGTTTCAGAATGCCTCGATTCAGACGGTCAAGCTCGGCTCCCTTGCCAACTCCCGCTTCGCCGAGCTTGGGATTGAAGGCTTGGACGTGAACGCGTCCGGGGGACATGTGAAGCTTGGCCGCGGCGCGCTCCTCGGGCTTGACATCAAGCCGCTTCTCTCATCGCTGTCGAAGGCTGCCAAGACTGGCGATTTGAGCGGCGAGGTGATGAAAAACCTCGATTGGCGCAACGCGGTCCCGCATCTCGATTCTATCGAGGTGAGCAATCTCGATGTCACCGTTCCGCAGGGTTCATCCCCACAAAACCTCAAGCTCGCAAGCTACGAGATCAAGCTCGCCAACTATGTGGGAGCAATTCCAACGAGCCTCCATTCGCGGCTCGACAAGTTTGTCGCCGATGCCTCCTTTCTGAAGGATCAGGCGCTCGAGCTGCAACAGCTCGGCTACAAGATGGTCGATCTCTCCAGCGGAACCGACATTGCGTGGGACGAGAGCAGCAAGGCTCTCACGGTGAATGAGATCAGCGCGCAGGGAGCCGACATGGGATCGGTGCTCCTGAGGGCCAAGCTCGGCAATGTGCCTCGCGAGCTCTTTGCCGGCTC
>JAFAQA010000378.1 GCA_019246665.1 Hyphomicrobiales bacterium | reverse complement strand
CATTCCCAACTCGTCGCGAGCTGCGGCACGAAGCGCATCTCGGGGTCCGTGTCGATCAGCTTGTCGCAGAGCGAGGCGAAGATGTTCCGATCGAGAAAATTGCCGCTGCGCGCAGGATCGAGCGGGCTCGGGTCACCCGCGATGCCGATATTGAGCACATCCGCCGCACGGGCCGCCGGCCCGCCAAGGAAGAGCAGCAGGACAAGGATGGTGAGCTTCGGGCGCATCGGCCGCCTTTCCTCGAGCTTTTGCCGCAGTGCGGCATTCCAAAAGACGCCAAATCTTCTCCAAGCCGTCTCGCCGAGCAAGCCTCGTCGCGCATAGCCGCCGGGCAGATGCCGTCACACCTCCCTTGAACAGCCCCGTCGACGGCATCATCTTGCCGGAAACGCTTTGTCGCTTTTCGAGGAATGCGCGAAGTTCGGGATGGCGCCCCTCCTGCGCCGATCCCAATAGCCGCAAGTTGCGATCGCTGCGCGAAAGCCTGGCGCACCATTGCGCCTCGACTTTCGAGCGGATAGAGCAGCGACGGCCCTCGCGCCCGATGATGGTGGGATCCATGGCGCTTTCGCTCGCGGCTTTCGACACGGAAGACCTCGCGGTCATCTCCGCGCATCTCCAGGACGCCCGCCTCACGCTCTCCAACGTGGCGTATTTGCGCAAGCGCATGCGTTTCGTCATGGTCTTTCACCGCAAATGCCGCGAGGCGCCGCCCGACATTGACGGTCGCTGCCATTCCGGCCTGCATTTCGAGCGCGTCCTATCGGCAAGCCATATCGGCTTTGATCTTTCTGAGAAGGAGCGCATCCTCGATCTTCTCGCCATCACTTTCGACGCGACGACAGCGCCCGCCGGCACAGTGATGCTGCATTTCATGGGAGGAGAGGTGATCCGGCTCGAAGTCGAATGCCTCGAAGCCCTGATGAAGGATCTCGACGAGGTGATGCCTGTCTCGCTCGGCGTCGGAGGCGTCTGAGGCTCGCATGGCGCAACGCCTCGATTTCACCAAATCCGGATTCGAGGAGAGGTTCCGGGCGCTTATCGGCGTGAAGCGGGAGGCCGCCGAGGACATCGAGGCTGCGGTCGCGACGATCCTGCGCGATATCGCGGAGCGGGGCGATGAGGCGCTCATCGAATATTCGCGCCGCTTCGACAAGGTCGAGCTTTCACCCGCGACATTGCGCGTCAGCGAAGATGAGATCGAAGCAGCGGTCGCGGCCTCTCCGCGCGATGCGCTCGAGGCGCTCAGCTTTGCACGTGAGCGCATCGAAGCCTTCCATTTGCGGCAGCGCCCGAAGGATGATCATTTCAGCGACGGGCTCGGCGTGCGGCTTGGGCTTCGCTGGACACCGATCCAGGCCGTCGGGATTTATGTTCCGGGCGGCACGGCGAGCTATCCCTCCTCGGTGCTGATGAATGCCGTGCCGGCGAAGGTTGCCGGCGTGCGCCGCATCGTCATGGTCGCGCCGACACGGGAGCGCCGGCATGATCCACTCGTGCTCGCGGCCGCCAAGCTCGCGGGCGTCGACGAGATCTATCGCATCGGGGGCGCGCAGGCGGTCGCGGCACTTGCCTTCGGCACGGCGTCGATCGAACCCGTCGCCAAGATCGTGGGACCCGGCAACGCCTATGTGGCGGCCGCGAAGCGTCGCGTCTTCGGCCATGTGGGCATTGATTCGATCGCGGGCCCCTCCGAGGTCGTGGTGCTCGCCGACAAGAGCGCCAATCCGGATTGGGTGGCGCTCGACCTCTTGGCGCAGGCGGAGCACGACGGCGCCTCGCAGTCTATTCTGATCACCGATGACCCCGTCCTCGCCGACGCGGTCGAAAAGCGGATCGCGCTCCACCTCGCCGAGCTTCCGCGGGCCGCGATCGCGCGGGCGAGCTGGCGCGATTTCGGCGCCGTGATTCTCGTGCCGGCCCTGGCAAAGGCGGTCGACCTCGTCGATCGCCTGGCGCCCGAGCATCTCGAGATCGCGACCGAGGAGCCTGAGACGCTTGCCGCGCTCGTGCGCAACGCCGGCGCGATTTTCCTCGGCCATTTCACTCCCGAAGCCATCGGCGATTACGTCGGTGGCCCGAACCACGTGCTGCCGACCGCACGCACCGCGCGGTTTTCCTCCGGACTTGGCGTTACCGATTTCATGAAGCGCACCACGCTCCTTGACGCGACCCGAGCCGGGCTTTCGGCGCTCGCCCCCGCCGCCGTCACGCTCGCCAAGGCGGAAGGGTTCGACGCCCATGCCCGTTCGGTGTCCGCGAGGCTCAACCGGGGATAGGCGCATGAGCGCCAAGGAGAGCGCGAGCGACGGCGGCAAGGCCAGCCCGATGAGCAGCGCCAGGGACGGCGCGAAGCTCGACGCCAAATCAGGCCAGGCCAAGCGCTTGGTCGCGATCGTGCTCGACGAGGCATCGATTGGTCGAGCGAGCCCCGACCAAGAGCAGGAATGCTCGATCGCGATTTACGATCTCCTCGAGCGCAACAGCTTCGCGGTTCCCGGCCATGACCTTGGCCCCTATCGCCTCACGATCGCACTCCACGAGAAGAAGCTTCTGCTCCAGGTGAGCGAGGAATCGGGTGAGCCAGTGATCGCCCATCTGTTGTCGCTCACCCCGCTGCGCCGGGTCGTGCGCGATTATTTCATGCTGTGCGACAGCTATTACGGGGCGATCCGCACCCGCTCGGCCTCCGAGATCGAAGCGATCGATATGGGCCGGCGCGGTCTGCATGACGAAGCGGCGGCCTTGCTTATCAAGAGGCTGCAGGGGAAGATCGAAATCGACTTCGACACGGCGCGGCGGCTCTTCACGCTGATCGCGGCACTTCATTGGAAAGGCTGAGCGCGAGGTGGCGCAACCTCCCGCCGCCCCGCCGCGGACGATCCAGTCCGTGCTCTTCATCTGCTCACGCAATTCCGTGCGCTCACCGATGGCGGAGGCGATCACGAAGCACTTCTTCGGGCGTTCGCTATATGTGCGCTCGGCCGGCGTGCTCGAGGGCGACAGCGACCCCTTCACGGCGACGGTTCTCGACGAGATGGGCATCGACAGCGCGACGCATAAGCCACAAACGATCGAGGAGCTCGATGATTGGGAGGGGCTGAATTTCGACCTTGCCGTCACCTTGAGTCCCGAAGCCCACCACCGTGCGCTCGAGCTCACGCGCACGAACTCGATCGAAGTGGAATATTGGCCGACACCCGATCCCACCCTCGAGCTCGGCTCGCGCGAGCGGGTGCTCGATGCTTATCGCGGCATTCGCGACGGCTTGGAGAAGCGGATCATGGCGCGCTTTCGCAAATGAGCTTGCGATGAGCTTTCCATTGCCTGCGGCGCTTACCGCCGCGACCGAGAACCTGGCGTCGGGAATACGGCAAAGCGAGATCGCGAAACGCTGGGCATCGATCTCGGCGCGCTATCGCGAAGGCAAAGGCTCGCAGGTCGCGATCGCCTCCCCTGATGAAGTGGCGGCGTATCTCTTGGCTCGAATGCCCGCGACCTTCGCTGCGGTCTCTGCAAGCTTATGCGCCGCAAGCGAGCTCATGCCATCCTTTTCACCTTCGAGCCTTCTCGATCTTTGCGCTGGGCCAGCCACGGCAAGCTTCGCGGCACTTTCGCTCTGGCCCGGAATTTCGTCGGTGACCCTTCTCGACACCAATCCTTTTTTCCTCGATGCCGCCCACGTGCTGGGCGATGCCAGCGGCATCGCCGCGATACGCCAAGCGAAATTCGTCCACTCGACGCTCGGGTCGGCACGCAGCGAGCTTCCGAGCGCCGAACTCGTGGTGATGAGCTACGCGCTGGTCGAGCTGAATACGGCAGAAATCGCGACGCTTGCGCGCCATATATGGTCGCATTCGACGGGCCTCTTGCTGTTCGTCGAGCCTGGCACGCCCGAAGGATTTCGCCGCATCCTCATCTGCCGGGACGCCTTGATCAAAGAGGGCGCTCATCTCGTCGCGCCGTGCCCGCACGTGGCGAGTTGCCCGATGCCGCCACCCGCCTGGTGCCATTTCACCGAACGGCTGCCGCGTTCTCGGCGGCACCGCTTGGCGAAAGGCGCGCAAGTGAATTTCGAGGACGAGCCTTACATCTATCTCGCCTTCGCCAGAAAGGGCTTGGAGCTTCGCCCGCGAGGGCGCATCGTGTCTCGCGTGCGCGTCTCGAAGGCTGGCGTGCGTTTCACGGTCTGCGGCGAAGACGGCCGTCTCACCGACGAGATGGCGCCGCGCCGCGACCGCGGGATTTATGCGAAAATGCGTCGCGCGGAATGGGGAGATGCTTCGTTCTCCCGCCAAACCGGGGAGTAAACGCTTCCTTGATCGCCGCACTTTTGCCGCGGCACCGGACGCACTATGTTTGGGATGTTGTCTTGAGAAGGAGGCACCCATGGCCAGGAAACCCGCTCAGCCGAGGCCGGGGAGGCCCGACACGACAGGCTCGCCACGCGATCGCGTGATCGATGCACTCATGTCGCTCGCCGCGGAGAAGCCTTTCGGCGATATCGGCCTTGCCGAAATCGCGGAGCGCGCTTCAGTGACCCTTGCCGAGCTTCGTGATCTCTTCCCCTCCAAAGGCGCGATCCTCGGCGCTTTTACCAAGCGCATCGACCACATCGTGCTTGAAGGCACGACGGGCGAGCTCGCCGAGGAGCCTGCCCGCGAGCGCGTGCTCGACGTCATGATGCGTCGCTTCGACGCGCTGATGCCTTACCGCGATGCCTTGCGCTCGATCGCGCGCGATCTGCGTCGCGACCCGCTTTCGCTCGCGGCGATGAATCAGGTGGCGCTGAATTCTCATCGCTTCATGCTGGCTGCGGCCGGCATCGACACCACCGATGCGCTCGGCCCGCTCAAGCTGCAAGGCGCGGTTGGCGTCTTCGCGAGGGCCTTCGAGACTTTCCTCGAGGATGACGAGCCGGATCTCGCTCGGACGATGGCGCGGCTCGACAAGGAGCTCGACAAGGGCGAGCGGCTCTTGCGTCTTGCCGATGACGTGCACGCCCTCACCGCTCCTTTCCGCGCCTTCTTCAGGGCCGCTTGCCGGGGCCGCCGTCGGTTCCGGAACCGGATGCGCGAGCGCATGCGCGCCCCGCGTGACCGGGACGACGAGGAAGGCATCGAGGCGGCCTGATCGCCGCACTACCGGTCCGGCCCCGACAAATGGTTTCCCATTTGTCGGAAAAGGCCTGTAACGTCATTCTCATGACAAGAATGCAGAAAGGCCGAAGCCCGCCCCCGGTCCGTTACCCTCCAATCTCCCGATCTCCCTCATGCCAATGCTTGAGCGCTCTTGCGTAGCGGGGCATGACTGAGGGCATGATGGTGCCTCCCGGAGGCGCCCGGTCAATTCCGAAGACGTATTTCGGAAAGTCGAGTTCCTTCTGGATCGCCCAGATTTCATCATGCTTTTCCGGTGGAAGAATATGTGCGGGATCGCCGATCGCGATCCAGCCAAGCGGCACCGTGGCATCCTGCGGTAGCACTGTGCGCAAATGAACGATGGCGTTGATGCGCACCTCTGCGTTGCGGCCGATCCTCGCGCCGCTGAAAACCGTGGCGCCCGTCGCCAGGAAGGCCTCGCCATCGACCGTGCAGCCGACGAGATAGGCTCGAGGGCCGATCATGACATTGTCCGCGATCAGGACGGGATTGTTGCGCACGCCGCGGATCACGGCCGTGTCCATGACCACGCAATTCTTGCCGATGGTCACTTTGCCGCTTTCGGCCGTGATCACGGCGCCGAAGCCGATCGAAGAGTTCGGCCCGATCGTCACATCGCCGCAGATCACGGCGTTCGGCGCGATGCGCGCCGAGGCTTCGATCTTGGGCGTCTTGCCGTCATGTTCCAGGATCATCGCAAGCTCCTTCGAATTCAACGCGGCGCTGGACCCGTCTCGCGCCACCCGCTAGAAGGCGCCCCGATCAGCTTCACAACCAAACGAGCGAGTGACACGCCCAATGGCGCGCCAATTTATTTATCACATGCGCGGCCTCACCAAGGCCTATCCCGGCGGCAAGAAGGTGCTGGAGAACATCAATCTCTCCTTCTACCCCGACGCCAAGATCGGCATTCTCGGCGTCAACGGCGCCGGCAAATCAACGCTCATGCGCATCATGGCGGGCGAGGATAAGGAATGGACCGGCGAAGCCTGGCTCGCCGAAGGCGCGCGCGCAGGCTACCTGCCTCAGGAGCCGCATCTCGACGAGACGCTCGACGTGCGCGGCAATGTGATGCTTGGCGTCGCCGCCAAGAAGGCGCTCGTCGATCGCTACAACGAGATCGCCATGAACTATTCGGACGAAACCGCGGACGAGATGACGCGCCTTCAGGACGAGATCGACAGCAAGAATCTCTGGGACCTCGACGCTCAGGTGGACCAGGCGATGGAGGCGCTGGCCTGCCCACCCGACGATGCCGATGTGAAGACGCTTTCGGGTGGCGAGCGGCGCCGCGTCGCGCTCTGCCGTCTTTTGCTCGAGCAACCCGAACTTTTGCTTCTCGACGAGCCGACGAACCATCTCGATGCGGAAACGACCGCCTGGCTCGAAAACCATTTGCGCGCCTATCCGGGTGCCGTGCTTCTTGTGACCCACGATCGCTACTTTCTCGACAATGTCACGGGTTGGATCCTCGAGCTCGATCGCGGCCGCGGTATCCCTTACGAAGGCAATTATTCCTCCTGGCTCGTGCAGAAGCAGAAGCGCTTGCAGCAGGAGGGCCGCGAGGAGGAAGCGCGTCAGCGCGCGCTCGAGCGCGAGCGCGACTGGATTCAGGCCTCGCCCAAGGCTCGCCAAGCGAAGAACAAGGCGCGCATCCAGCGCTATGACGACCTTGTGGCGAAGCAGGCCGACAAGGGCCCGCAGACGGCACAGATCATCATTCCGGTAGCCGAGCGGCTCGGCAACAATGTCGTCGATTTTGAGCATCTCAAGAAGGGCTATGGCGATCGGCTTCTGATCGACGACCTCTCCTTCAAGCTGCCGCCGGGCGGCATTATCGGCGTGATCGGGCCAAACGGCGCTGGCAAGACCACACTTTTCCGCATGATCACCAACCAGGAAAATCCGGATGCGGGAGCGATCGCGATCGGGGAATCAGTTCAGCTCGGTTATGTCGATCAGTCACGCGACGCCTTGAACGACAACAAGACCGTGTGGGAGGAGATCTCCGGCGGGCTCGACCAGCTTGCGCTCGGCAAGCGCGAGGTGAACTCCCGCGCCTATTGCTCGGCCTTCAACTTCAAGGGCGGCGATCAGCAAAAGAAGGTCGGCCAGCTTTCGGGCGGCGAGCGCAACCGCGTGCATCTCGCCAAGATGCTCAAGAGCGGCGCCAACCTGCTTCTCCTCGACGAGCCCACCAACGATCTCGACGTCGACACCTTGCGCGCGCTCGAGGAGGCGCTCGAAGACTTCGCCGGCTGCGCCGTGATCATCTCGCATGACCGCTTCTTCCTTGATCGCATCGCGACCCATATCCTCGCCTTCGAGGGCGACAGCCACGTGGAGTGGTTCGAGGGGAATTTCGCCGATTACGAGGAAGACAAGATGCGGCGGCTGGGCACCGATACGATCATTCCGCACCGGCTGAAATACAAGAAATTCGCGAGGTAGGTCGGTTCAAACGAATGGTTTGGAACGCGTTCCTCCTACAAGGATGGTTGGAAACTTTTCGGTTTCGTTGCTGCTGTGCGGTCTCGCTCGATGTGGAGGTCCACGCCACCGAGAGGTCAAAACAGAGCGGCGAGGGCGCGACCCATCTTCATTCGATCACCACTTCTCGCCCCGGCCCCGAGGACGGCCGAGAACCGACCCCTCCTGCCTGGTTGCCCTCGTCGAGGTTGATCCGCCATATCACGCGGCCGGGTCAAGGGTCTGTAAGTGCTCGGATCGAGCCGCGTCCAACAGGCGGTGATCAGAGCAAACGAAGGTATACGTCTCGCCGTCTGCGGCGCAGAGCACAAGGCAGTCCGCCAATTGCAAAGCATCATACGCGCGCAACGCGTACCGGTCGACCATCTCCAAAGCAGTGTCAATCACGGGATCGCTGACAAGCTGTCGGATAAAGGGGGCCGTAAGGTGGCTCTGCACATGATCAAGACTTGCCGCCGCAACATTGACGTCGATATCTCCCACCCTGACGCCTTCGCAGCGCAGACCGAATTTCGACCACTGAAATTGCGAGAACCGCAATCCGATTTGCTGCGTCGTCCCCGGCGAGCACAAGTAGCCTGTCCGTGCCGGGCTCCTGCACGCACAATTTCACCAGCGCGCTGGTATCCAAAAAATATAAGGCCAACTCATCGCCTGTCGTGCAACACCGTCGCGGACAGAGACTCCCCGCGTATCGTGATTGGATGAAACGCGGAAGGGCTGACGGTCGGACCTCCGAGCGCGGAATTGACCGCAGACATTTGGCGGTTCAACCGGATCGCCGTAACAGGAAAATGAGGCGACCGCGGGTTCGCAATTTTGCTCGTCAAGATCAAGCGTCGATCGATCCCCATGCGCAGAATATCGTGCCGCGTGGACTCGTCCCCGGCCCACGAAAAACCCTCGCGCGGGAGCGCGGTGTCGCGGAACCATTTCAGGGAGACGAATTCGTACCCCGGACGCCTTTCCGCGCGATCCAGCGCCCGGAGGAGGTCCGGCAACGGGCCCTCCAGAGGCATTGGATTCGTCATCGTGGGCGAAGTGGCCGCCTGGGCATTTGGACTCTCTTGCTGCTCTTTCCCCGCTGGCGAGAAAGCAATTCGAATCGAGTCCTTCGACGGGGACCAATTCCCCTGAAATTCCGCGTCCCTGCGCTTCTTCCTATCGCCGCGATGAAGATGCACTTCGCAAAGATAGCCGTTAGGCAATAGGCCTAACTCACGCAAATAATCGCGGATCGCTTGGGCGAGCTTCGCTTCGACGTCGGAGTTGGTGGTCATGGGGACGCAAACTCAGTTTTTAAAGCGCTACCTCAGCTCCCGGTCGGCAAGCGCCACGTTCCGAGCGAATAGCAATTTTTGGGGCGCGACAGCGCTTGATCCCGTGTCGTCGAGATGTAGGCGCAACCAGCGGCCGAATGCGCCACTCACAACACGGTGCCCCCGTTGGAAGGTCTTGAACGCCACCCCCGCGCTGCTACAAGCTTCGCCGTCGCGTTCGGAGCCTGAGATGCCACAAGCAAAAACCGAAGCCCTCATCCAGCGGTATTACGATGCCTTCAATGCGGGAGACACGCAAGCCTTGCTGGCCTGCCTCGCCGAGAATGTCCGGCACGACGTGAACCAAGGAAAAAGCCGGGTCGGCAGGAAGCTCTTCGCGGAGTTCTGCGCCCACATGGCACGCTGCTACAGGGAGCGACTTTCCGACATCGTCATCATGGCGAGCCGGGACGGACAACGGGCGGCAGCGGAATTCACAGTGCATGGTGAATATCTTTCGACGGACGAGGGCCTGCCGCCCGCCAAAGGGCAGAAATACGAGCTTCCTGCCGGGACCTTCTTCGAGCTCGCAGATGGGCGCATCACTCGGGTCACCACCTATTACAATCTCGCCGATTGGACCGCGCAGGTGGTCGGATGACGCTTCGCATCGAGCCGGCGACGGGCGCGGCTCTCCAGCGCGCGCTTCCCGCGCTCGCCAAGCTTCGGATCGAGGTCTTCCGAGAATGGCCTTACCTCTACGAAGGCTCGCTCGACTATGAGGCGAATTACATCGAGCGCTTCGCGAGGCTCAAGGACGGCGTGATCGTGGTCGCGACCGATGCCGGCGAGGCCGTTGGCGCGGCGACCGCGGCGCCCCTCGAAGGGCAGAACCCCGATGTGACAGCGCCCTTTGTCGAGGTCGGCTACGAGCTCGGCAAGCTCTTCTATTTCGGTGAGTCGGTGCTCAAGCGTGCCTATCGCGGGCGCGGCATCGGGCACGCCTTCTTCGATCAGCGCGAGGCCGTGGCGCTCTCCTCGTCCGGCGTCGAATTCGCGACCTTCTCCGGTGTCTTGCGCGCACCCGATGATCCGCGGCGCGACCAGAATTATCGCCCGCTCGACGATTTTTGGCGAAAGCGCGGCTACGCCCCGGTCGAAGGTCTTGTCGGCAACTATTCCTGGACCGATATCGGCGACAAGGAGCAGACACGAAAGCCGATGCAATTTTGGATGAGGAAGCTCTGATGCGGAACGCCTCTTTCGCGATAGCACCGTGATGCGCGCGCTCACGATCGCCGCCGCACAATACCCCATCGATTGGTTGGAGAGCTTCTCCGCTTTCGAGGCCAAGCTCTCGCGCTGGGTCGAGGACGGCGTGCGGCAAGGCGCCGAGCTTCTTGTCTTTCCCGAATATGCCGGGCTCGAGCTCGCTTCGCTCTCTGGACGAGAGGCGGCTGGTGATCTTAAGCGCTCGATCGCAGCGGTGAGCACGCATCTGCCGCAAGCCGATGCGGCGCATGCGCATCTCGCACACCGACACGGCGTCTCGATCCTGGCCGGAAGTGCGCCCGAGCGGAACGCCGATGGCTCCGTGCGCAATGTGGCGCGCCTCTTCACACCCGATGGCGCGTGCGGTCGCCAGGAAAAGATGATGATGACGCGCTTCGAGCGCGAGCAATGGGGCGTGTCGGGCGGCTCCGAGCTCTCCGTTTTCGATATCGGCCCGGCACGCATCGGCATCGCCATCTGTTACGATGTCGAATTCCCGCTGATCGCGCGCGCACTCGCGAAAGCCGGTGCGGAGGTGATCCTCGCACCCTCATGCACGGACACGGTGCACGGCTATTGGCGGGTGCGCGTGGGGGCACAGGCACGCGCGCTCGAAAACCAATGCGTGGTCGTGCAAGCCCCGCTCGTCGGGGCCGTCGACTGGTCGCCCGCCGTCGATATCAACCGAGGGGCGGCGGGAGTCTTTGGACCGCCCGATCTCGGCTTTCCGGAAGATGGTGTCATTGCGCAGGGCGAAATGGACGAGCCCTGTTTCGTCACCGCGCGGCTTGATCTTGACGCGGTCGCGCGCGTGCGCGCCGAAGGCCAAGTCTTCAATCACCGGCATTGGGACGAGCAGAAGGGCGTTGCGAGCGCGATCCGCGTCGACCTTGCGGCCCCGGCACGCGAGGTCGTGATTCCATTGACCCCCATCCGGCCGAATTCGCGGCCAACCTCCCCGTTAGACGGGGAGGCTTCGCGCAAAAAGCGTCTCCGGAATTCCTCCCTGAAAAGCTCTGACAGGCGGAGCTAAAGGGGGGCGACCTTCGACCCCGCTATTTTGGAGCGTTCCTGAGCAGCGACACCTCAGCCGCCCAAAAGCTCCGCGAGCGTGAGGGCAACGACACCCGTTGCCTTGCGCAGATCCTCGAGCACGAGCTTCTCGTCGGCGCGGTGGCCGTTGGCCTCGAGCAGGCTTCGAGGACCAGCTCCATAAAGCGCGGTCGGAATGCCCGCCGCGGAATAAAGCCTGGCATCTGTGTATAGCGGCACGCCCTCCGCCGGAATATCGATCCCCAACACACGTTTAGCATTCCGCTGCAGGCTGGCCACCAGGATTTCCTGGCCAGGTTGCGGCGTGAAGGGACGTGCCAGGAGAATGCGCCTTGTCTTCACGCGGATGCCGGGCATCGCGGCGCAGACACGCTCGATCTCGGCGACGAGGTCCCGCTCGACCTCCTCGGGAATCTCTTCAGGGATCATGCGCCGGTCGAGGCGCATGGTTACGACGTCCGGCACCACATTGGTGTTGATCCCGCCTGAGATGAGGCCAACCGTGAGGGTTGGATGGTCGATGCCGAAAACCTTTGAGCGCGTGACCTTGTAGCGCTCGCGCAACGCGTAGAGCGCAGTGAGCAAGCGGTTCGCGGCTTCGAGCGCATCGACGCCCGTATCCGGCCGCGCCGCATGCGCGGATTTGCCTTCGACGCGGACCTCGAGATGCAGGCACCCATTATGCGCCACCGTGACGCTGTAGGAAAAGCCGGCGCTGATCACATAGTCGGGCTTTGAAAGCCCTCGTTCGAGGATCAAGCCCGGCCCAATCGCGCCGCCGACTTCTTCGTCATAGGTGAAGTGAAGCTCGACCACACCGTCGAGCGCAACACCGCTTTCGCGCAAGGCCAACAGCGCAAAGGCATAAGTGGCGAAGTCGGATTTCGACACGGCGACGCCGCGGCCATACATGATGCCATCCTTGATGACCGCGCCATACGGATCGACCGACCAGCCCTCGCCCGGCGGGACCACGTCGCCATGCGCGTTCAGCGCAATCACCTTCCCGCCGGCTCCGAAGCGGTGGCGAATGATGAGGTTCGTCGCGCTGACCATGCCATTCGCGCGCACCAGCTCGGCAGGGACCGGATGACGTTCGACCGTGAAGCCTAACGCCTCGAGAAGCTCGGCGGCGCGCTCCGCATGCGCATGGCAATCGCCTGGTGGATTGTCGGAAGGCACCTTCACCAGTTCGGCGAGGAAGCGGATTTCCTCGTCACGCCTTGTCTCGACAGCCTCGAGGATGAGCTCCGCCGTGGTCCGAGACCTCGATCGACCGTCGGCGCTCATCTCAGTTGAGGCCGAGCTGCGCGATCGCGGCCTTGAGCGCGCTGCCGCTGTCATCGGCGACGGCCGCCTTGCGCAAGTCCTGGAGCCGCTTTGCCGGCTCAGGCCTTTCCGCGATGTGATCGACGAGGCCGATGATGCTCTCGTAATTCGCCACGCCGCGCTCATGGGTGTCGCCATAGCCTTTGACCAGGCCGCGGCATTCGGCGAGCTCGACTGCAAGCGCGTAATCCTTTGCGGCGGTGGCGACGACACGGTCGAGCCAAGCCGTGAGCCGCACCTCTTCCTCGGCGAAGCGCAGCGAGGATCGTCGCCGGGTTTTCAGGCTCGCCACCAGGTAGAGCTGCAGGAAGCCGCGGATCGAGGTCGTCTTGACGATCCGACCTTTCCTCGTCGCGTTCTCGATGGCGGAGCGCAAGAGCCCGGGCCGAAGCATGAGTCGCCCCAGCCACGCCGGCACCGATTCGGCGATCTCCTTGAGGCGCGGATGCATGAATTCGGCGATCTCGATGATCTGACCTTCACGCGCCTGCACCTCCTCGCGCACGCGCACGAAGCGCGAGCCGCGAATCTTGAGCTCGGCGACGCGGATCGTGTCCTCATAGGCCATGCCGAGCGCGAGCTCACGTGCCGTCTCCGCGAGAAGCCGCCCCGACCCGTCGCCATGGCGGCGCTCCGCGTCGACGACCGGCTTCAATCGCAGGAGATAATCCTGCGCGTAGTCGAGGTCCTGATAGTCTGCGAGACGCTCAAGCCCGACGCGGACCACAGCCCGCGCAGTGGCCGGGAATGCACTCTCGGTTTGCGCGATGAGCGCCGCGAGCGAAGCTTGCGTTCCGTCATCGGCGCTTGTCGCTGCGGCTTCTCCCGAGGTCGTGTCGCGCGAAACGGAGCCCTCTATTGGGACCGCGGAGGCCTCGCCGCTCACCGCCGTCATGCCCGCCGCGAATCCCCGCTTGCTCGCCGCGACGCCCACTCCCGCACGCTCGATTGTACTCTCGAAGGCTTGGCGCTCGAAAGGCAATGTGCGCGATTGCGCGAGCGCGCCGAAAAGCACGGCGCTGATGACGCTGCCTGTGCGCTCGGCAGCGGCCGCGAGATCGGCGCCGAAGAAAGCCTTTGCCGAGTTGCGGCAAGCCTCGAGAAGCACCGGCGCATCGGCGCGCCCATCGGCCATGGCGATCTTCTCCGTCATGGAGAAGACGCGATGTGTCGAGGCGATGAGCGCGGTGCGATCGGGGGTGACGAGACCACGCTGCACGGCCCGGCCGGCCTCCATCAGCTCGGAGGCGATGACGATGTCGACATCGCCGGGCATCGGCATAAGCGCCATCACCGGCTGCGGCGCACCTTCGGCGAGTGCTGCCTTCGGAAAAAGCTCGACGTAATAGATCGTGGCGCCTGTGCGCTGGGCGACGCCCGGCACCGAGGTGAGCTGCGCGAGAAAGCCGCCATGTTCGGCGAGGTCCACGATCCACTCGGCGAGCACGCCACCCCCCTCTCCGCCCATCGCCAGAATGGCGATGCGAATGGCGCGCGCCTGCTGCGCACCTTTGGCTTGCGGTTGGGCGCGGTCAAGCATGGGAAAGGCCCCGTGAGATCGGACGCGCGTTGCGTGTAAGCCCGAATCTCACGCGAAGGCCGCTTTGCGCGCGAGCCGTCGCTGGAAGAAACCTATGATGGCATCGCGGAGCCTCGCCTTCATCTGATCCCATTGGGTCGGATTTTCGATGATCGAGGCGCGATAGAAAGACGGGCAAAGCTTCGCCGCATGCGCCACTTCACCACATAGGCCGCAACCGACGCAGGAATCGAGCACCTTCGTCACCGGCTCCTTGCGCAACGGATCGGGATGGGGCGCGATGGTAAGCGACGGGCACCCCGAAAGGCGGATGCAAGAATGGTCGCCCGTGCACGTATCGGCATCGACGCCGAAGCGCTCGCGCACGACGCGCTCGCCGCGCTCGACCGCCGCGCGCATCTGCGGCCGCACGCGGCGCTGCTTGTTGAGCATGCATTCCGACTGGGCGACGATGACCTTCGGGCCCTTTTCCGGTGTCGTCAGCGCCTCCTTCAGCGTATCGCGCATCTTCGTGAGGTCGTAGGTGCGCGTGATGGTGCGCGCCCATTCGACACCGACGCCGCGCACCGCCTTCTCGATCGAGTTCTGCGTGGCGCGGATCGGGTTGTTCCAGAAGGATGACGGGATGTCCTGGCCCCCCGTCGCTGAAGTATAGCCGTTGTCGACCACGATGATGACATTGTCGCTCTTGTTGAAGACGGCGTTGCCGACGCTCGAGGCAAGGCCGTTATGCCAGAAGCCGCCATCCCCCATGATCGAGACGACGCGCTTGTCTGCCTTGACGTTGAAGGCCGATGCGCCCGCCCCACCAAGCCCATACCCCATCGTGGTCGCCCCGATGTTGAAGGGCGGGAAGATCGAGAACAGATGGCAGCCGATGTCGCAGCTCACATGGTGTGGGCCAAGCTCGCGCTCGACGAGCTTCATCGCCGTGAAGATCGGCCGTTCGGGACAGCCGGTGCAGAAAGAAGGCGGACGCGGCTGCACCTGCCCGTTCACGGCAGCCATCGCGCTTTTTCGTGAATTGTCACCCTCGACGGGCCGTTCCTCGGGAAGCATGTCCCGGCGGTATTGGGCAACGAAGCGCTTCAGGCCGTCGCGGACCACGGCTCCGGTGTACTCGCCCGCCATGCTGAGCATGTCCTTGCCATGCACCTTGGTCTGAATGTCGGCGCGCCGCAGGATGGTGTTGACCGCCTGCTCGATGAAATCAGGCTGGCCTTCCTCGACGATGAGGATCGCTTTCTTGCCGGTACAGAATTTGACGAATTCGGCATCGACCAAAGGATAGGTCACGTTGAGGACATAGATCGGCACCTTCGCTGCGCCGAACGCGTCAGCCAGGCCGAGCACTTCGAGGCCGCGCAGGGCCGTGTTGTACATGCCACCTTGCATGACGATCCCGATATCGGCGGCCTCGCCGTCGAAGAACTCGTTGAGCTCGTTCTCGGCGATGTATTTCACCGCCGCCGGCCAGCGCTTCTCGACCTTCTCTTTCTCATGCACATAAGTGCCTGGCGGCATCGCGATGCGCGTCACATCGCGCGCCGGGCTCTCGATCGCATCCTTCAAGGTGAAGGAGGGCCGCACATTGTCCTTCGTCGTGAAGCGTCCATAGACATGGCAGGCGCGGATGCGAACCTCGAGCATGACGGGCGTGTTCGAGGCCTCGGAAAGCTCGAAACCCTTCTCCACCATTCGCACGATGGTCGGCAAATTCGGTCGAGGGTCGAGCAGCCAGATCTGCGACTTCATCGCGAAGGGGTGGCTCCTCTCCTGCATGATGGAGGAGCCCTCGCCATAGTCCTCGCCGATGATGATCATGGCGCCGCCTTTGACGCCCCCCGAGGTGAGGTTCGCGAGCGCGTCGGAGGCCACGTTCGTGCCGACGGGCGCCTTGAAGGTCACGGCGCCACGCAAGGGATAATTCACGGAGGCCGCGAGGGTCGCGGCCGCCGTCGCCTCCGAGGCGCTGTTCTCGAAATGCACGCCGAGGTCCTCGAGGATCTCGTTCGCGTCGGCGAGCACATCCATGAGATGCGATATCGGAGCGCCTTGATAGCCCGCCACATAGGAGACGCCCGATTCGAGCAGCGCCTTGGTGATGGCCAGAATGCCTTCGCCACGAAACTCGTCACCGGCACCGAGGCGCAGCTTCTTCACTTCTTCGGCAAACGACCGTTCGGCCATGTTCGAACCTCGAGCATCTTCAGAGGGCGCGGGCGCGCCGCGGACTTCGATCGCGCTTGAGACGCGCACCCGACCGGCTCATCCTAGAGCATATCGGGGTGATTTGGGAATTCTGCGAGCCCAACCCCAGGGTACAGGGCTCAGCGCGGGCAGGCCCGCTCGCCCCGGCTCGCCCTCGGAGATCCGGCAGAAGCGTCACTCGGCGGCTGGTGCGACCGCGAGATCGTGCAAGCCCGCGGCGTCGAAGGCCCGACGCAGCGTGCCATCTGTCTTGGCCTTCTCGACGAAACGGCTCACGTAGGAGAGCGCCGCGGGCTTGTTTTTCGGAACTGAAATCGCAACTCCCGTGACCTGGAAGGCGCCGTCGAGAACCCGCGAGCCCGGTAAGCTTTTTTGCAAGGTCGGCATCGCATCACGGCTGAGCGCGAGCGCCTGCGCGGTTCCAGCCTGCATCATCGTCATGGCGTCCGCGACCGATTTCAGCGCGACGATCTTCGCCTGCTTCAGCGTGCGGCCGGCGGCCCTGATGGTGGTCGAGCCGGCAATGCCGGCAACCGTCACCATTGGCCGGTCGACATCCGCCTGGGTCGCAATAGCCGAGGCGGCGGTAACGAGGTAAGTGCTCTCGATGATGAAAAAGGGTGGGCTGAAATCGACGCGCTGCTTGCGCTCATCATCGACCGGCGTGAAGCCGATATCGATCGTTCCCGCCGTCGAGGCATCGGTCAACTCGCCCGTGGTCGCCGCGACGAAGAGCTCGACCTCTACGCCGAGCGAGCGCGCCAGCGCCTTGGCGAGATCGAGGCCGACGCCCTCCACCTCGCCCGAGGCATCCCTGGTCACGAAGACGGGCGTTTTCGCCGGCGCATGGGCAAGCCCGACCCGAAGCTTTCCGGTCGGCGTCAGCTCCTTCAGCACGGCATCGTCAGCAGCCGTTGCGGCACTCATCGTGAGGGGCAGCCAGACCCCAAGCAGGCTCGCAATTTTCAAGAGTTTCTCCCTTCGCGACGGCGCGATTTCTCATTGACGCGTTCTTACAACCCCATACGATTGGGGCGTGGCAGATCACTTCACTCCCACCGCGCGCCCAGACACCGATTCCACGACGAGGTCAATGCAGCAAGTCTCGGAGCAAAACCTCGTTTCGGTGGCGCCAACTCGCTCGCGCCCGGAAGTCACGCTTGCAGTGACGCGCGGCGCCATGCGCTGCTTGAGAGCGCTCGGCTATTCGGTGCTTTCGGAAGTCGTCCTTGCCTCGGGACGCCGCGTTGACATCCTGGCGCTCGCGCCCCACGGGCGTATCCTCATCGTCGAGGTGAAATCAGGCCTCGAGGACTGGCGGACCGACGCCAAATGGACCGATTACGGCGCCTATTGTGACGCGCTCGCCTTCGCGGTCGCGACCGATTTTCCGGCGGATGTGCTGCCCTCCGATCTCGGCCTCATCGTCGCGGATGCCTACGGCGGCGCTGTGATTCGCGAGCCGATCGAGACGCCGCTGCAACCAGCGCGCCGGCGCGCGATGCTCATGCGGTTTGCCGCGCTCGCGGCCGATCGCCTGCAGAACCTGGTCGACCCGATCACCGACGAAATGCTTCGTTGATGCGGACGTAGACGCTCTGCTCAAATCTGTAAGCCATCACTTGACAAATGTCGATCTATTCCTTGCAGTACTAAAGTGATCAGGACATTCAGGAGCAGGGCCCTCAAACGCTACTAGTTAATGGGCGACCCATCTCGCATCAAGCCGGAATGGCAGCCTCGAATACGACTTATTCTGTCGCAACTCGATGTTGCCCAGAAACCGCATGAAATGAACTTACCGGGTCTTCGCTTTCATGCATTGACGGGCGATCAGAGAGGCCGTTTTGCCCTCCTCGTCTCACGCAATTGGCATATAACCTTCGCTTTTGACGGCGAAGACGCAATCGACATCGACATGGAGGACTACCATGGCTGACAGCTTGCGTCACCGAGACATCGAGCCTGCGCATCCCGGCGAAATTCTCCGCGAGATTGCCATTCCGGCAACGGGCAAGACCAAGGTCGAGATTGCCCGGCTTCTCGGCATATCGCGGCAATCGCTTTACGACATCCTCGGAAAGCGGCAGTCCATCACGCCGAATATTGCGGTGCGGCTCGGAAAATTGTTCGGCGATGGCCCGGGCATTTGGCTCCGCATGCAGCAGGCACACGACCTTTGGCATGCCGAGCGCGCGCTCGCCGAGGAAGTGAAAGCAATCCCTACGCTGAGAGCTGCTTGAAGAGGCCCCCCGTCTACGCGACAGCTCATTGCGACCAGCCGTTGCTCCGGCTTCTCAGCGCGGCGCGCGCTTGGCGAGGATGCGCTGCAAGGTGCGCCGGTGCATGTTGAGCCGGCGCGCCGTCTCCGAGACATTGCGGTCGCACATCTCGTAGACGCGCTGGATATGCTCCCAGCGCACACGGTCGGCCGACATTGGGTTCTCCGGCGGCGCGGCACGCTCGCCGGCGACCGCCATGAGGGCGGCGTGGATCTCATCGGCATCGGCCGGCTTTGCGAGGTAATCGAAGGCGCCGAGCTTCACCGCCGTCACGGCCGTCGCGATATTGGCATACCCCGTCAAGATGATGCCCCGCGCGCTCGGGCGCTTGTTCTTCAAATGCGCCACCACATCAAGGCCGTTGCCGTCCGCGAGGCGAAGGTCGATCACCGCGTAAGCAGGCGGGGAAGCCTCGACGCGCGCAATGCCGTCAGCGACGCTCTGGGCGGTGTCGACCGAGAATCCGCGCATTTCCATGGCGCGCGCCAACCGGTTGAGAAAAGGCTGATCGTCATCGACGATGAGCAAGGTCTTCTCGGCTTGCGCCGGCGCCGGCGCCATCTCTGGGGAAGTTGATGTCTGTTGCATCGCCTTTCACCGCCTCCGGCGGAATGGAACTGTCCGTAATGTGTCGTTTCTCCGATGCTGCGACAAGGGGAGGCGCATCGGGCACGACGCCTGCATCAGGCTTTGGACGAGCCTCCAATACCTCGAATATATGGCGCGGCCATACCACGGTCAGCATGGCACCCCCTTGTGCCAGATTGGAGGCAGAAAGCGTGGCGCCCGAGCGTTCGAGCAAGGTCTTGGCGATGAAAAGCCCAAGGCCGAGGCCCGAGCCCGCCTCGAGCTCCTCAGGATCAGCGCCTCGCGTCGTCACATAGGGCTCGCCGACGCGGGAGAGGATGTCCGGCGGGAAGCCTTTCCCGTCATCCTTGATGCGGACGGTGACCAAGGCATCGTTCCACGCGGCTTCGACGACCACGGTTTTCACGGCGAAGCCGAGAGCGTTGTCGAGGAGGTTGCCGAGGCCGTAGATCACGCCCGGGTTGCGCCGGGTCGAGGGCTCCGGCCCCTTGCCGTCGAGCTTCGTCTCGATGCGCACGTCGAAGGCGCGTTGCGGGCTGATCACCTCCTCGAGGAGATGGTGCAGCGACATCACGGCCCAAGGGCCTGCGGCAGTCTGCGACAGTGTGGTGAGCTTCGAGAGAATGCCGCGACAACGGCGCACCTCGTCGCGCAAGAGCGCCACGTCCTCGGCCATCGGCCCCTCCTTCGGCACGATGCGATCGAGCTCCTGGGCGACAAGCGTGATCGTTGCGAGTGGTGTGCCGAGCTCATGCGCCGCAGCGGCGGCAAGCCCGTCCAGCTGGGACAGATGCTGCTCGCGCGCCAGCACCAGCTCGGTCGCGGCGAGCGCTTGGGCGAGGTCACGTCCTTCCTTGGCGATGCGCCAGGCATAGACGCCGGTAAATCCAAGGCTCAGCATGATCGCCGTCCAAATGCCGAGCCGGTAGAGATGAGGGAGCTCGACCGAGGCGTCCGCGTACCAAGGCAAAGGCAGATGCGCCAGGGCGAGCGCACTCACGGCGCAGCCGGCGAGCACGCCAAGCGCCAATGTTCGTCCCGGCGCGAGCGCCATGGCCGAGATGAGGACGGGAGCGACAAAAAGGATGGCGAAGGGGTTCTCGAGGCCGCCCGTGAGATAGAGAAGAACCGCGAGCTGCAGGATATCGGCGCCGAGAAGGAGCGCCGCGAGACGGTCGCTCAGACGATGGCTCATCGGGAAGCGCAGCGCGAGCGCCACGTTGAGGATGGCCGAGGCGAGGATCACGAAAAGCGCAAGCATGATCGGCATGCGAAAGCCGAGCCCGAAACAAACGACGGTGACGGCGATCGTCTGTCCGAGAATCGCCAGCCAGCGCAGCCAAACGAGGGTGCGCAGCCGCAAGCCTTGCGCGCTGGAAAGAAAGCTTATGGAATCGTCATCCGTCATGAATGAGCGTCCTTCTTCCGGACGGCAGCCGTCTTAGAGGCGAAACG
>JAFAQA010000132.1 GCA_019246665.1 Hyphomicrobiales bacterium | reverse complement strand
ATCTCCCGCTCCCATTCGGGATGCCGAAGCACGAGCTCGCGCACGCCCTCAGCGAAGGCGCGCCCGCGATCGAACTCCAGATTCCAGGCTGGCGTGCAGATATTCGCAAGGAACCACTCCATGCGCTCTTCGTCTTCGAAGAGCTTGCGGTAGAGATGGCGCGGGTTCCAATCGAGCAGAACGTTGCCCACGTCGAAGATGACCGTGTCGATTTCTGGCATTCGGTTGTGATCTCGATCGTGCAATCGGAGGGGGCCCCTTCGGCGGCGGTCGAGCCCCTATCCGATCGTCGCGGGAATTACCAGGGCCACGACTCTGGCGTAAGCCCCTGCGGCGATTATGATCCCTGAAGGCGCGAATCTGTCGCGCCGAGACTCGGGGCGCCTCGCCCGAAGAGCTGATGGCCTCATTCATGTTTCGTCTCGCCCATCTCTCCGATCCACATCTCGGGCCCTTGCCGCGGGTGCGGCTGCGCGACCTCATGAACAAGAGGCTCACCGGCTATGCGAACTGGCGGCTCGGGCGTGCCGACGCACAGGACATGGGCATCCTTTCCGCGCTGATCGCGGATGTCGAGGCGCAGCGTCCCGATCACATCGCGGTGACGGGCGATTTCGCTAATATCGGGCTTGCTTCCGAATTCGTGACGACGCGGCGCTTCCTCGAGAGCCTGGGCACGCCCGATCGGGTGAGCGCGATCCCGGGCAACCACGACATTTATGTGAGCGGTTCGGCCGCGGCGCTGACGCCTGCGATCGGGCCCTGGATGCAGAGCGACACGACGAGCGAGCCGAGCTTCCCGTTTCTCAAGCGTCGCGGCCGGGTGGCGCTCATCGGCCTTTCGACAGGCGTGCCCACCCCCGTCTTCGTCGCGGCCGGACGGCTCGGCTCCCCTCAGATCGAACGCCTCGACGCTCTCCTGGCTTCGCTAGGCCGCGAAAAGGCGATTCGCGTCGTCCTCATCCATCACCCTCCTCATAAAGGGGGGGCGCGGCGCCTGCGCCAGCTCACCGACGGAGCCCATCTTCGCCAGACCCTTGCCCGGAGAGGATGCGAGGCCGTGCTCCACGGCCACAATCATCGCGCCTCGATCACCTCTGTTCCAGGACCGGACCGTCCTGTCCCGGTCATCGGCGCACCTTCGGCCTCCGCCCGTCCGAACCGCAACCACCGCCCCGGTTGGTGGCTGATCGAGATCGACGAGAAGGCGAGCCTCGAGGCCGCGGTGAGCGCGCGGCTGCGGCTCTACGATGAGGCGTCCGCGCTTTTTGACGACGGCGAAGCCCGCCCCGATACTTCGATAAATCGTCGTCGACATTCGTCGGGGTAGACAATATCCGGCAAGTGGGCCGGCCACTGCGGCTCAGGTCGCCAATCCCCACATCAAGCCGGAGCCGGCGCTCTCGCGAGATCGAGCTTTGCGAATTCTTCCCCCCTCGCTTGCAGCGTGCATGCTAATCTACTTCTCCTGACGGAAATCCGGAAGGTTCAAGGCCGATGCACTCCTCGCTCCAATATTTCTCGCGACGATCGGCGATGCTCGTAGGCGGCGCCGCGATGCTACCGTTTCGCCGAGCTCGGGCGCAGGAAGCGGTCGAGAAGGTGAAGCTCGGCTCGCTGCGGTTTGTCTCCTCCGGCGCGGTGTTCATCGCGCTCGAGCGCGGCTACTTCAAGGAGGAAGGCCTCGATATTGCGCTGAGCTTCTTCGATGCGGCTCAACCGGTCGCGGTCGCGACCGCCTCGGGCGACCTCGATCTTGGTGTCACGGCCTTCACGGGCGGCTTCTTCAACCTCGCTGCAAAGGGAGCGCTGAAGATCATCGCGGCCCAGGCCAAGGAAGCCAAGGGATATGAAGGCAATGTGGTGCTCGTATCGAACGCGGCCTGGGACAAGGGCTTTCGCGATGTGAGCCAATATGCCGGACATTCGATCGGCATCACGCAGATCGGCTCCTCCTTCCACTATCAAATCGGGCAGATCGCGGCGGCGAAAGGCATCGAGCTCAAGAGCATCACTGTGCGGCCGCTGCAATCGCTTCTCGCCATGGCAGCGGCGCTCAAGACGGGCCAGGTGGATTCCATCATCATCGCGCCGCATCTCGCGCACGCCATGGTGGAAAATGGCGATGCGAAGCCGATCGCGCGTTATTGCGACATCGACGAATATCAGTTCGGCGGCCTTTTCACGACGCCGAAGGCGATCGCCGCAAGGCGCCCCATGCTGGAGAAATTCGTCAGCGCCTATCAAAAGGGCGCGCAAGAATATTTCTCCGCGCTGTTGAGGCGTGACGAAGAGGGCCGCCGGGTCTTCGACGAAAAGGCAACCGAAGCCGCCGCTCTGATTGCCAAATACGTCTATCCGTCCGAGCCCGCCGCGAAAGCCGCGACCCTCGTCGAGACCTCGGCCTTCTATGTGGACCCCCAGGCGCGGCTCGACGTCGCGGACATCCTCAAGCAAATCGCCTGGTACAAGGCGCAAGGCCTGGTGGCGGAGGAAGTGGACGCACGGGCTGTGCTCGACCTTTCCTTCGTCAAGGGGCATGTCGATGCTGGGTAGGGACAAGCCCGCATGATGCGCCAATACGAGCTCGTCGATCGGGTCAAGCGCTACAACCCCGATGCGGACGAGGCCCTTCTGAACCGCGCCTATGTCTATGCCATGAAGGCGCATGGGGCGCAGAAGCGCGCCTCCGGAGACCCGTATTTTTCACATCCGCTCGAAGTCGCCGCGATCCTCACGGACCTGCATCTCGACGATTCCACGATCGTCGCGGCGATGCTGCACGACACCATCGAGGACACGGCAGCGACGCGCGAGGAGATCGACCACCTCTTCGGGCATGAGATCGCTACGCTGGTCGAAGGCCTCACCAAGCTGAAGCGCATCGACCTCGTGTCGAAGCGTGCCGCCCAGGCCGAAAATCTGCGCAAGCTTCTCCTTGCCATTGCCGAGGATGTGCGCGTGCTTTTGGTGAAGCTTGCCGATCGCCTCCATAACATGCGCACCTTGCATTTCGTGCCGGCCGACAAGCGAGGGCGGGTGGCGCAGGAAACCTTGGACATCTACGCCCCGCTCGCCGGCCGCATGGGAATGCAGGACATGCGCGACGAGTTCGAGGAGCTCGCCTTCAAGGAGCTGATGCCGGAAGCGCACGACACCATCGTGCATCGTCTCTCGGACATTTCGGGGCGCAGCGAGGCGCTGATCGAGGAGATCGAGGGGGCGCTGTCGCGCAGCATGGAGGCGCAAGGCCTCGCCGCGATCGTCAAGGGGCGGCTCAAGAAGCCTTATTCGGTCTGGCGGAAGATGAACGCCAAGTCGATCGCGCTCGAGCAGCTCTCCGATATTTTCGGCTTCCGGGTGATCGTGAAGGATACGGCCGAATGCTACCGCGCGCTCGGCGTCGTGCATACGAGCTGGCCGATGGTACCCGGCCGCTTCAAGGACTACATTTCGGTGCCGAAGCAGAACGACTACCGTTCGCTGCACACGACCATCGTCGGGCCGGCGCGCCAACGCGTCGAGCTTCAGATTCGCACCGAGGGGATGCACAAGATCGCCGAGCTCGGCATCGCGGCCCATGCGCTCTACAAGGACGGGCTCTCGCCGGACAAGCGGCGCCTGGCCGCGGAGAGCTCGGCTTTCGCCTGGCTTCGCCGCACCATCGCCAATCTCGCAGAGGGCGACCCGGAGGAATTCCTCGAGAACACCAAGCTCGAGCTCTTCCATGATCAGGTCTTCTGCTTCACGCCCAAGGGCCGCCTGATCGCGCTGCCGCGTGGCGCGACCCCGATCGATTTCGCCTATGCGGTCCACACCGAGCTCGGCAACGGCATGGTCGGCTGCAAGATCAACGGCAGGCTCGCGCCGCTCGTCTCGGAGCTGCGCAACGGTGATGAGGTCGAGGTGCTTTCGACCGGCAACCAGTCACCCCCCGCGGCTTGGGAGTCGCTCGTCGCGACCGGGAAGGCGCGCGCCGCGATCCGGCGCGCCACCCGCATCGCGGTGCGCCGTCAATACGGAGGCCTCGGACGGCAGCTCGTCGAACGTGCCTTTCAGCGCGCCGGGCGAGCCTATAGCGACGACAACCTCAAGGCCGCGTTGCCGCGTCTCGCGCGCGCTTCGGTCGAGGATGTGCTGGCGGCGGTCGGACGCGGAGAGATGGCGTCGAGCGACGTGCTGCGCGCGCTTTACCCCGATTATCACGGAGAGCGCACCCATATCGTCGCGGAGCCCGCGCCGAAGGATCCGGGCTGGTTCACCTTCCCGAAATCGCTGGGCCTGATCTTCAAGCCGGCCTCCTCCGGCAAGGCACAGCCGAT
>JAFAQA010000116.1 GCA_019246665.1 Hyphomicrobiales bacterium | reverse complement strand
CTCGGCGAGCCACGATGACGCTCATTTCGCACTCGCCTTCGCGCGACTCGAAAACCACTATTTCGTCCACCATTGCTGGCTGGAGGAGGGACAGCTCCTGCGGGATGCCCACCGGATCCGAGGCATCCCGGGAACGATCATCCATGGTCGCTACGATATGCCTTGCCCGGCCCGATGCGCCTACGCGCTTCATAAGGCGTGGCCGGAAGCTGACTTCCGTCTCATCGAAGGCGCTGGGCACGCCTATTCGGAGCCTGGCATCCTCGATCGCTTGATCAGAACGACGGACCGTTTCGCCGGCAAGGGCTAGAAGTATCGCAACTCCGCCGCGTTGACGATTGCGCATTGTTCCTCAAGACGCGTAATCCGGCTCTTCCTTGTCAAGGATGCGCCGCCAGGCATCGAGATGAAGCCGCGCATCGTAGCGCTCGCTCCAAGGGCCGGTGTGGCGGCGGCGCAAGCGCTCCGGCAAGGCACGCAGCTTCTGCCCTGTCGACATCGCGGTCACATGATACATGGCGGTGCGTTCGGCGATGAACAATTCATCGAAGGCGTCATGCACCGTCGGGCCGACCACGGTGACCCCATGGCTCGCCATGATCATGATCGTCTTGCCGCCCATGAGGTCGGCGATGCGGTCACCTTCCGAATTATCATCGACGGGCTCATCGCCTTGCGTGTCGACCACCACGCGGCCGTTGAGCGCGAGATTGTTGTGATGCGCCAAGGCCAATTCGGGCTTCTCCAGCATCGAAAGCGCGGTGAGATACTGCGGATGGACGTGGAGCACGCAGGCCGCGGCGGGGTTGCGCAAATGGATGCGCGCGTGGATGTGGAAGGCGACCTTGCGGAGCTCTCCCTTGCCGCGCACGACCCGTCCGTCGAGATCGCAGACGATCAGGCTCGATGCGGTGAGCTCCTCGAAACGAAAGCCGCGCGGATTGATCATGAAGAGCGGCGGATCATCGGGCCGCGCTTGCGGCAGCATCAGCGAGTTGTGGTTGCCGATCTGCTCATTCCAGCCATGGCGCGCGCTGACGCGAAACACGGCCGCCATATCGCAGCGAAGCCGCCACTCTTGGGTTTCAGCATCCGTCGAGCCGAGAGATTTGACGATGGCGGGCATCAGGACCTCGCACTGTGGTTTGCTCTCACGGCTGATGATGGGCCGGCGCGCCCGTCTTGCCAAGCTTGCTCGCGACCTTCTCATCGGCATTCGCCGCACTGAAACGACGCAGCACATTCTCGAGGAGGCGCGACACCGGCCCCTCGAAACCGTTGCGCCACAAGCTGCCGCAAAAGGTAATCGAGCCGACGGAGAACACCGCGCCGCCGCGGCCCGTGTCAAAATAGACGATCTCGGCCCGTTTGAGCTCGTTCGGCGGCTCGCCGGAGACGGTGTGGAGATGCGACAACAGCTCCTCGGGCACAGTCACGAAGGAGGCGGGTGGGTCCTGCGAGCGTGCGAGGATAACGGCATTCTCGGGCGTGCCGAGCGCACGGTCGGCGCGATCCATCTCGAAGCCAGCAGCTCCGCCTCCAGAGAGACCATAATCTCCGATGATCTCTTCCTCGATCCCCTCGAACATCCAGGCATGCGCGGGATCGCGCGAAGCCGGCAACCGCCTGTAATGCGTGCCTTCGAAGAGGCCCTGCCCGGAGAAGCCGACGCCCGCGAGCATTTGGGGCGGGCGTCGGTTGCGGCGCCACAACCCGCCGAACTCGCCATCGAGCGCGTGGTAATATTCGCCGGGTTCCGCCGCCCAGGCGCGGATGCCGCCCTCGGCCCGGCGGATCTCGATCACATGCGGCAGAGCTTTGCTGCGGGCGATGCGCCAATAAAAACCATTGCCGCCGAGATATGCGAGCTTGCCGCCAGCTTGCGTGTAATTCTGAAGTGCATCGAGCGTGCGCAAGGTGTGGTATTCGGGATGTGAGCCCGTCAGCACGGTGCGATAAGGCGCGATGAGCTCTTCCCCCTCGTCGTCGAGGTCCTCGTCCGTGATGATGTCGAAGGGAAACCCCTTCTCCTCGAGCCAGGCGAGAATATGCGTGTCTGCGGGGTAATGCCGAAGCCCTGAGCCGCGCTGATCGTTGAAGGTGAGGAATCCTGGACGCATGGTGAGGATCGGCCGGCGACGAGACGAAAAGGCAATGCCCGACCCGTCGGCGTGCCGGTTATAGGTCGAGGTGCTGTAGATCGGGTGCTGATCGGGGTTGTGCGGGTAGGCGCCCCATTCCGCCGCGCGCCGATGATAGGCATCATCGCCATTGCCGCGCGCATGATTGGCATAGGCCTGATAGGTGAAGGTCGAGGCCAGGAACGCGATCGGAGCAAAAGGGCCTTGACGAGGCGGCAGAACGTAAAAGGGCAGCCAATCCTCGCCCGTCTCGCACGTAAGATGGAAAGCGTAGGCGCCGCTCTTGAGGCCCGGCGGCACGGTCCAGTTGAAGTCAGGCTGCCAAGCGCAATCCTCGAGATCGTCATCATGGAAATGGATGGCTGCGTAATCCTCCGGCGCATGCCGCCAGCACATCTCGCGCCCGCTCCAGCGCGCGCCGACGACGGCTCGCATCGGCAGGTTCACGAGCCGGCCATGGCGCGCCTGAGGCCCGACATCGGAGATGGCCTGCGTGTCGATGCCACGCGAGAAATCCCAACCGGCGATGAGCTCGGCCCCGAGCTCCTTCAGGCGCGCAAGCGGTCGCGGCCATGCGTGGATGAAGGCGCCAAGAATGGCCGGGTCCTCGATCTTGCCGGTGAAATGGCGAGACGGCGCCGCTTTCCGCTCCGCCGCGATGAGCACGGAAGTTTGTGACGGGAGCGTGAGCTCGCGCCTCTGTGCCTCGAGGATGGGCGATGCGCGGGTTACTGCCTGCTGCCCGAGAGCCACGCGCCCGGCGGAAGGATCAACGCTGAACCATAGCCGATGCCATTCTCCCTCTCGCAAGGGGGTACCAGCGCAAAGCCGGAATTCGATCGCGCCCTTGTTTTCAGCACTCGACGTCAATCGCGCCTCGGCGCCGCGTGGCCCCACCGCCAATACGAGCGCGCACTCCTCCCCCTCCACAGCGAGAACCGCTTTCGCGGTCGCGTCGGGAACAAGCGGCGCACGAAGCTGCACGAGTGCGGTCAAGGTGAGAGGAAGGCGCGGATCGAGATTCGGGCCCTCCTCGACGATGCCATAGGAGCCGAGGCGGATGTTCTGATGCCTGCCTTTGAAGCTCGCCGCAAACACGCTCGACAGATCCTCGAAGCGCAGCTTTGGCCCTGCGGGATTCGGATCGCCGCTGATGACGCGCACGAGCCGCGCTTGATAAGGGCCCGCTTGGCGCATTCCGACATGAGCGATGAAGGTTTCGCTTGGACGATGCGAGAAGCGATCGAGATATCCGGTGATCGGAAGTTCCGCGACGTTCATTTGCGACCTTCGATGAAATACACGACGCCGGCGAGGAGCCAGACGGCTCGATTGCCGGGATCGCAAGCTTTAGGCGAGAGCGCCGCGAGAGGCAAAGCCGCGTTCGAGACAGGAGCTTAGCGACTTGACCGCGAGCGCGTGCATCCGCAGACTTCACGCTGGTTCCTGAACGCGAAGTGGTGGAGATGACGATGGCAGGACGGCTTTTGACCCCGATCAAGCTCATGACCTCGGTAAGCGTCTTGGCCAGCCTGGCGCTCGCGACGCCTTCTCACGCGACACCCTTCAAATGCCCGCATGTGGGAGGGGACTTCGTCTTCGGGCAGGAGGCAAACGTCAACAGCCTCGACCAGATGACCTCCTCGACCATCTCGACGCGCAACATCGCGATGAACATCTTCGAGACGTTGATGACGCGCGATGAGAACAACCGGCCGATTCTCGACCTCGCCGCATCGATGGACGAGTCCCCCGATCATCTGACCTACAGCTTCAAGCTCCGCCAGGGCATCAAGTTCCACAACGGCAAGCCGCTGACCTCGGCCGATGTCGCAGCCTCTTTCGAGCGCTACAACAAGGTCGGATTGATTCGCAGCATGCTGGCGAATGTGAACCATTGGGAGACGCCCGATTCACAAAGCTTCGTGGTGCATATGAAGAAGGCCCAGCCGACCTTCATCGATCAAATGAGCTCGTTCAGCGTGCCGATCGTCATCTTTCCCGCCGAGGAGAAGGACACGCCGCCGCAACAGCTCAAGGCGATCGGCACCGGACCTTGGGAACTCGTGGACTTCGTGCCGGGCAGCTACGTCAAGCTAAAGCGCTACGAGGCCTATGTACCGAACACGAGCTTCGAGGATCGCACCGGCTTCGGCGGTTACAAACAGGCCTGTTTCGATACGGTGACCTTTCGCATCGTCACGGAGCCTGGAGCGCGCGTCGCGGGCCTGAAGACCGGTGAGCTCAGCGGGGTCGAGGACGTGCCGACGAAAGCCGTTGCCGATCTCAGGAACGACAAGAACATCACGCTCCTGCCCTTGAACAATTGGTGGATTCAGATCGCGCTGCCCAACGCCTCGAAGCCCCCGACCGACAATCTGGATTTCCGCAAGGCGGTGCAAGCGGCGCTCGACATGGACGAGATCATGGATGCGGCGTCCGACGGCAACTACAAGCTCAATATCGGCTTCCAATACCCCAACCAGCCGACCTACACGGATGCCGGTAAGGAAACCTACAATCTGCATGACCAGGCGCTCGCCAAAGAGTATCTCCAGAAATCCGGCTACAAGGGCGAACCTGTCGTGCTCCTCACCAACCAGGACTACGCGCCGATGTACAATTCAGCGCTCGTCATGCAGCAGCAATTGCAGGCGATCGGTATCAACGCCGAGCTCAAGGTCACGGACTGGCCGACTTCGGTGAACATGGCGCTCAAGCCCGATACGGGGTGGAACTTCTTCTACACCGGATGGGGCACGCAGCCCGCGCTCGGGCCTCTCGACACGATGGCGTTCCTGGCACCGCCCTCCTCGCTTTACATGCCCAAGGACGGCAAGGACGATCCTGACCTTGTGGCGGATTGGAACGATATGAACACCAAGCCCACCGCCGAAGCTCGTCAGGAGGCCTTCGCACGCACGCAGAAGCTCGTGCTCGATCGCGTCTATGCCGTACCCTTCGGTTCTTTCACCAAGGTTCAAGCGACGCGCGCCAATGTGCAAGGCTTCAAGCCCTTCCGCATTCCGCGCATGTCGAATGTGTGGTTCGCGAATTGATATTGCCCGATCCCAGGCGAATGCCAGGCCCGCATGAAAGAATGACTCGCCCGCGACGAAGGCCTGCTTGCGCGCCCGAGCAGGCTTCTCGACACCGCCGCATCTGCGGCGAGCGGGGCCGCTCGTGACGCTCCTTATCCTGCGGCGGTTCGCGAGCGCGCTGCCGATCCTTGTGATGGTGAGCCTCATCGCCTTCGGGTTGATGCGGCTCGTTCCTGGTGACCCCTCGGCGGTGATCGCCGGGTTGAGCGCCACACCCGAGCAAA
>JAFAQA010000508.1 GCA_019246665.1 Hyphomicrobiales bacterium | reverse complement strand
GGCGTCCAGTAGTGGAGATAGTCCGCCAATACCGACCAGCTATTCGTCAGCTTGAGCTTGCTCGCCGGAGTGACGATCCCGTCATAGAGGTTGAGGGTGCTCGCGCCGAATTGGTTTGCGGTCGCCGAACCTTGGCCCGGATAACCGCTGTTGGTGTAGGTGGTCGCGCCGTGCGAGTAGGCGCCTTCGAACCAGACGTCGTCGCCGGCCCCGATGAAGGGTAGGTTGATCTTCACACCGCCCTGAACGGCATAGCCTTCCGCAGTGAGGGCACCGAAGCCGCCATTGACGGTGGACGCGCCCGGCGCCGTCGTCGCCACGCCAGCTGGCGAAAGCGTGAAGGCGTTGGTGACCGACCCTTGCGTGCTGACATGGTGCCAAGCGCCGGACAACTGAGCCGAGCCCCAGGCCTGATCGACACGCAACGCACCGACGACATCGGGCGTGTTCTGGCGCAGCCCGGGGTCGAAGGCAGAAAAGGCGCCGGGGAATGCGCTATTTGAAGCGAAGATGATATTCCCGGACGCCGGGAACTGGAGGGAGAAGTTAGTGAAGGCCGCGCTTGCACTGTTCGCGAAAATTGCGCCTGCAGCCGTCGAACCCACGCTGCCGATGACGTTGCGACGCTCGGCCCCGTCTTCGATCGCCAACGTCGCCGAGAAGCCGTTCCCGAAGGCGTAGGTGTAAGCGAGGCCTTGCGTCGTCGCGTCCGAATCGCCCATGCCGTGATAGTTGTCGTTGTCGGCATAGAAGTCGAAGAAGGATTGGAAGCGACCAGCCGTCAACCCGCCCCATTGGATGAAGGCCTTGTCGGCATTGACGCTCGATTCGAGCTGCACGCCGTATGATGGCGAGAAGCTGTTCACGCCGGCGAAGCTCGAGAACCCGTTACCGGGGTTGACGCCGCCGCCATAGACCACACCGAATCCTTGGCGAGCAGAGGTCCCGGAGCCGTACCACGCACCGGTGCGGCGACGGATGTCGATCTGCACGAAGGCGCGAAGGAGGCCCCAATCGGTCGCTGTGCGAGCGTCCAAGTTCACGCGCGCGGTTGCGTTATAGCCGATGGTGGGGTCGGAGTGAGAACGCGGCTCATCCCATTCGAGATCGAACTCGGCCTTGCCGCCGACCTTGAGGCAGGTATCGGTGCCCGGGATGTAGAAGAAGCCTGGACCGTAGACGCTACAGATCCGGACGTAGTCCACAGGTGCCGCCTTCCTCGTCGGAAGATCGGCGGCCTGTGCCCCGGCGACCGCGACGAGACCCGCGGCGGACCCGAGGAGAAGGCTCTTAACGAGCTTCATTTAGACCTCCTAGGTTGAAGAACTTAGTATCCGAAGGATCGGGCTTCACGACCGAGTTTCCCGAGGAAAACGCGTCCATTCGCATCCCTACCCAGACCCGCTATCGCCGCTTGCTCCGTAAGGATAAGAAGGTCGACGACGGAGGCGGCAGGACTCTCCTGCCACACGCGCACCATACTCATGGCTAATGCATGTTCAATCTAATTCGGGTCAATTAGTGGAGGCCAAGCTCCTTTTTGCGCCCTTGTTGCAAACGCGCAACAAAAGCTTCGTCGCCAGCATTGGCGTAGCTAAGTTGCATCTTCGGATAGATTAGCGTATCGGGTGAACGAACAGAGCAGGGGTTTTGCCTGATTCCCTCCAGCTCTAATTAAGGGCAAAGCATGATCTTTTGAGACACAGGGGCATCCACTTTTCGATTCATGCCCAAGGCACGAAGCCGTTTGGAAGCGCCATGGAAACCAAGCACCAGGCCGAAGCCTCCCAAATCGTCAATCTCCTGCCCTTCGTCTCGATGCCCGAGCAAATCTCGATCGTTCGGCTGCGAACGGCCTTGCGCTTCAAGCCGCCAAGCGTGGCTTTGGCACGTGCCGGCACGTTCATTCACAATGGTGACGAGATCTGGAGCTTCACGCCCCTGCCGATTCTCGTGTCATCGCTGGAAACGATCCTTGAGCCGGAGCTGAGCCGGTCGCGTCCGCGATTCGAAATCGAGGCGGTGGGCTCAGGGCTGAAGGTGTTGTCCTGGTTGCTGCGCAAGCATTTCGAGCGGTATTTGCTCCGCTTTGGCGCGCAGGGGCTGTTCATCGAGGGCGACCCCAACGCGCCTCGCGCTTATTTTCACGGTCAAGAAGGCAAGGGACGCGCCATCTCCTATCCGACGCGGGAGTCAGCGCAGGCCTCGCGCAATGTCGTGGTGCAGCGCTGCGGCGGACGTCGCCCCTGGTTCAAGAATGAGGGGCTCGGGTATCAGGTGATGGCGCTCGGCGGCGTTTGGGGTGTCGCGATCGACCCGTTCTACATTTTCACAGGCTCGGATGCGAAGAAGCCGTTGCCGTTCGCGGCCCAAATCGAGCGTTCCACCCGGTGGAACGGTCGCGACGCCAAGACAGGGCGCAGCCATCTGACGTTCTGGGAGGATTTCCTCACCTTGGGCGAACCCCTCGTCGACCTTCGACAAGAGAATGTCGACAACCTCTTCCTTGGACGATCCTTGCTTCAACTTCCACGTCAACTGGCGATCTGACAGACACGCTCTTTGCGCTTAATTCAAGCAGGCGTCGTGGCCTCGAGTCACGGCCCAAGGGGCGATCGGGAAACCTGGCCCGCTTCGAAAGTTCATTCGCCCTTAATGATTTAGAGCGTTGAGAATGATGCCACTCCCTGTCAGCATCCGATGTGGACCGACCTAGAGCGGCACACCCACCACTCTCATGAGTTTCGCACGCTTGATGGCCTGACATTCTGTCGCCCATTGATTGCCCGCCAATTCCGGCCAACTGAGAGCTAGCCGAGAAGCGATTGCGACACCACGCGAAGACGTAGATTTGCAGACCGGGCTCTTTCGAAAAGTGGTCTCCACCTCGCGCCAAGCCGAGCGCTTCCAATAAAGCGGATCTTCTCTTTAGTCATCGGCACTCGATGCTTCTCCCGTGCTGGGGCGGGACTCGCGACGATGTTGCGCTTGGCATCACCTCTAACAGCGCCGTTCTCTTTTTGAAAAGCCAGGGCGAGGCGAAATTTTGCAGACGTAACAAGGAAATGAGCTGTGGGCGCGAAAATTTTGCTTCGGCTTGCCGGGCGTGCGCCTGATAGATTCCGTGACGCGTGCTTGTCTAGTACAGCCTCCACTAATCTATCGGCTCTACGTGGCTACTTTTCGAGATCATGGTTTTCCTTGTGATTCTATCGGAGATGCTCAAAAAACTCTTTTCTCTGGTCCGACAGCATCTGGGAATTCGTAACACACCACGTCGGCGGCCGAGTGCGATCCTTCGCCGGTTTATCTTTTAAAAATGGATAAAAATCATTTTAAAACAGAAGGTTATATTATCTCTGCTGTTGGCGTGAAAGCACTCGGCAAAGATCATCTGCGACAATATCGGACTAAGCCTGCAAATTAGCTTGATCACGGTTTCGTGATCGCGTAGATTTCGTGCAGTTGAGGGCTCGTGGAAATTTCCTTCATGAGACTTTTGTCGAGCTTCGGCCGGATCATTCCGACGAAGCGCGTGGGATGTTCAATCGGCCGGTGCCACAGATTTGAGGACAGACGATGAAGAAGAATCGCGAACGGAGGGTCGCCTACAACAGTGTCATTCAAGATCTCTACGCAAAGCGAGTGCAGCTTAATCAAGCCATTGAGGCGCTCGAAGCCGTATTGAATGAAGAGAGCCGCGGGAGGGGATCCGCGACGAGCCAGGCTTTCGCGGCCGCCGAGCAAAAGGTGAATGGCGGCTCGCGCTCCGACGCGGAGGAAACGGGCGGGACGCTGATCGCGGCGATCAAGGGTGTGCTGCGTCGCAGCGACCGGCCCTTGGGCAATGCTGAGATCTTCAGGCAGCTCAAGGCCTCCGGCGTCAAGTTCCGCTCGAGCAACCCGCAGCTCTCGGTTTCCCAGGTGCTCAGCAGAAACTCCAAGACTTCCGGCGCCCCGGTGCGTGTCGGGCGGGGAAGATGGGCGCTTCAGTGAAGTGAGGCGCAACTCGCTCGACACCACCAAAGCGCGTCGGGGGCGGTGCCGGCGTAAGTCGCTGTCTTAAGCCCGGGGAAAGAGGGGTGCCATTTTCCCGGATAAGTCCGATGATTTTCTCGCGCGATGCGAATAGCGCCGAATCGATCCCGGCTATCGGCCGCTATTGCCACCCTCCCTTGGCTCGATTGCCAAGGGCGTGCCCGCCGATCCGCCGCCTCCTCCTCCAAAAATAGAGAAGAAACTGCGCGTTGGCCTCGCCACCGGCGCTTGCACCGGCACGCCGAGCTCGGGCGGCGGGGCGATCCGGCCATTGTTGGCGACGGTCGGCGCGAGGATCGATTTCTCCTTTGCCGGAGCGGGCTTACTCAGGCTCCCCTTGAGCTCAGGCTCTGCTGGTGCCTCTTCCTCCTTGGCCTCGACGATGACGTCTTTTCCGCCCTTGCAGTCAGTAAGCCAGACATCGTAGATCGGATGCTCGATCGCATGCAGGCCAGGGCTCGACGCGAACACCCATCCGGTAAAGATGCGCCGGTATTCGTTCGAGAAAGTCACTTCATTGACCTCGATGAAGGCCGTCGAGTTCGCGGCTTCCGTCGGGGGGCGCGAATAGCAGACGCGCGGCGTAAGCTGCAACGACCCGAATTGCACCGTCTCACCGACGGCGACGTCAAAAGAGATGATGCGGCCGGTGATCTTGTCGAGCCCCTCGAAAGTCGCGCTCGGATTGGAGATCTTATCCGCGCTTGCCGGCATCGCCGCAAGCGAGGCGGCAAGGGCGAGAGCAACAGTCGTCGTTCGCGGCATCGTGAGCCTCAAGCCACTATCCTTTAACTTTGCAGAAAGCGGAACTCTACGCGCCCATAACACCAGGAAGGCGGCGGAGAGATGGCGGGCCTCAGGCGACCGATTTGATCTCGATCTCGACGAAAGCCATCGGAGCGGCGCCGCCGTTGACGACATTGTGCTCGACACCCTTGTCGCGACTGTAGGCTGCGCCGGCTCTCTGCGAGACGCGCGCCTCTCCGGAGGCGCTCTCGATGAGGAATTCGCAATCGGTCAGCGGCACGACGACATAGGGCATGTGGTGAATGTGCCAACCCGTCTCGGCGCCAGGCGCGAAGTCGTAACGGGTCACACGCGTGCGCGCATCCTCGCAAAGCACCGAAGCGATCGCGGGCTCGCGGGCGGTGAATTTTTGGCCCATGCGCTAATCGCTGGGTGTCCAGGCATCGTAGTCGCCGCTCGCCGGCTGGCGAACGCCCTCTCGCAGCACCGAACCTTTCGGACGGTAGGCAAAAGGGGTGCCTGTCAGATTGGGCTGGTGCGGCTTTTGCCATTCGCGCGGCGTGTATTTCTCCTGTGAAGGCGGCACATCGACCGTGTGGTGCAGCCACCCGTTCCAACCTTCGGGAATCAGCGAGCCTTCAGCTTCCCCGCTATATATCACCCAGCGCCGCTCGATCCGGAGCGCCGCGTCGATCTTGCCGCCCTTCGTCCGGTAATACACGTTGCCGAGGTGATCCTCGCCGACGCGTTCGCCATAGAGCCAGGTGGTCAGTTGCGTGCCGAAGGTCTTTTGATTCCACCAGGTGAAGAATCTCAAAAGGAATTTTTTCATGTCGGGGTCCGAAACGCGCCCCTCGCCGAGGCTGCTTTGGCGTTTTGCCCTGCCGTCGCTCCGCTGTCCAGCCGATCGATACATCCTCTTGGCTGGGCCACGTTTCGCGGACTCCCTTGATTGCCCCTCATCCGGCCCATCCACGAAGGGCCGGATGGTCGATCACCCTCGTCGGCGAGCGACTCTCTCACCGCTCGCACGTTGAGCCATGGCATTGTTGAGCATGCTGGGCCTCATACGGAATCGCCAGCGATGCTTTAGAACGCGTTGCCTTTAGATAAGATCAGTAGCGTCACGTGATCTTCTTGTTTTTCCGCATGATCATGTCGCAAAAGTGGGGCACTTTTGCGTATATGCTCTAAGCCGCTGGTGGCACGCCAGCTCTTTTAAATGCGGAGAGATTTTCCGGCGCATGAGGACCATCCGCCGAAATCAATCCACAAGCGTCACTTCTCCAGCGACACCTTCTCCATATCGAAGAACATCTGGGTCGGGTTGAGCACGAAACCCTTCACCTCCTTGCGGATGGCGCGCACCTGCAGCACCGAGTTGACGAAGATCCAAGGCGCATCGTCGAGGATTTTCTTCTGGATGTCGCTGTAAAGCGCGAGGCGCTTCTGTGGATCGCTCTCGCGCGCGGCGGTATCGAGAAGCTTGTCGACCTCCGGATTGCGGTAACGCGGCGTGTTTGTGACCGGGATGCGGCTCGAGTTGAAGAGCTCGCCGACGAAATTGTCGGGATCGCCATTGTCGCCCGTCCAGCCCACCATGAAGATGCCCTGGTATTTGCCGGAGCGGATGGTAGCGAGGTTCGCGCCCATGTCGACCTTGCGCACATCGGCCTCGATGCCGATCTTGCCGAGATAGCCCTGAATCGCGGTCGCGAGATCGGGACCTGCGGGATTGTAGCCCCGCGGCGAGTTGTAGGTCAGGAACTCGACTTTCAGCGGCAGCTTCACGCCCGCATCCGCGAGCATCTTCTTCGCAAGGTCAGGATCGTATTTGTAGCCTTGAACCGACTTGTCGAAGCCCCATTGGCTCTCCGGCAAGGGCGAGGTCATCGGCACGGCAAGCCCCTGGAACAGGGATTTGTCGATGGCGTCGACATCAACCGCATGGTTGAGCGCCTGACGCACGCGCTTGTCATTGAAGGGCGGGACATCGCAAGGCAGTCCGACACCGCTGATCGCAAGCCCGGGCTGCGTCACGATCTCGATATTGGGGTCGCCGCGCATCGCGGGCACGAGTTGTGTCGAGACGTCACCAAGGATCTGGATGTCGCCGCGCTTGAGGGCGAGAAGCGCCGCCTGCGGATCTGGATATTCCTTGAAGACGAGGTGATCGACTTTCGGCTTGCCTCCCCAGTAATTCGGGTTCGCATCGAGCGAGACCTGATCGCGCTGGCGCCATTCCTTGAAGATGAAGGGCCCGGAGCCAACCGGATGGTTGCGGAAATCCTTGCCGTATTTGGTGACGGCAGTGGGGCTTACCACGCCGTTCCACACCATGGCGAGGCTCGCGAGGAAAGCCGCGGACGGCTGCTTCAGCTTGAACTCGACGGTCTCATCGTCAACCGCCCGATAAGAGGCGACGTCCTCATAAGTGAAGTCGATCATGCTCTCGACAGGCCCGGTGTTGAAGATCGAATCCGGGCTCTGCTTGTTGAGCAGGCGGTCAATGCCTTGAACGTAAGCCTTGGCATTGAAAGGCGTGCCGTCCTGGAAAGTTACCCCTTTGCGCAGATGGAAGGTGTAGGTGAGGCCGTCCGGGGAGATGTCCCACTTTTCCGCGAGCCCTGG
>JAFAQA010000470.1 GCA_019246665.1 Hyphomicrobiales bacterium | reverse complement strand
GTCAGCGGCGCGAAACTTGCCGTCTCCGCCGCGGCAAGCAAATTTACGGGACCAATCTCATGCCGAATTTCAGCAATCTGCCGACCTTCACCAAGGATGGCGACGTACATGTTGTCGTCGAAACGCCCCGCGGCAGCCGGGCCAAATTCGCCTATGACCCGAAACTGAAAGCGTTCACTTTTACCAAAGCGCTCCTCACCGGATTGACCTATCCGCATGATTGGGGGTTTGTGCCCTCGACCAAGGCCGATGACGGCGACCCGATCGACATCATGGTGATCCATGAGGCAGCCACATTCGCGGGCCTCGTCGTGACCTGCCGTGTCATCGGCATTCTGCAGATCGAGCAGAAGAGCAACGGCAACTCCGAACGAAACGATCGGTTGTTCGGGGTGCCGCGGCGATCGCATTCCGAGGGGGCTTTGCGCGACGTGCGTGATCTCTCCCGGCCGGTTCAGCAAGAGCTGGAGAAATTTTTCATCGCCACGGATGAGCTTGAAAACAAGAAGCTGCAGATCCTCGGGTGGAAAGGCCCCAAGGCCGGCTTGCAGGCGATAGAGGATGCGCGGAAGGCCTTCACGAAGGACGGTCAGTAGTCGAGACCGTGAGGCCCCCAAGGGGGCCTCGCCCATAGGTTTGTCATCTTCCTTGTCCGAGCTCGACGGCTGCATCGGCGCGCAGTCAACGCGAGAGGCGTGGCAAATTACCCCGCGATCGCCTCCTCGTCGGCGAAATTTCCTACAGGCGGAAGACGCTCAACAAAACTTCGTCGGGAGTTCTTGCGCCCGATGCAACGAAGAGCGTCCTCGTCATCCAGGCGAGCCGCGGTGATTGCGTTTCAAACCGTGGCGAGGTTCGGAAGTAGATCAGCGCTGGATCGACCGGCAAACCGCGTCGAAGACGATCGAGCGCCTCCGGTGAGCCAAATCGCAGCCCATTATTTTCGACGTAGATGCGCTCGCCTTGTGAAGTCTCGATGACATAGCGGGCGTGGAGGTGCGTGAGGCCGTCGGCCGCAATGGTTTGGTAATCGGCTCCGCCAGCCAGCACGGCGCCGCTGAGATCTGGGCCCTCTACGCGACCGCCCGTTATCGCGATGACGCGGCGCTCTCCCCCCGCGGCGAGGCCAACCTCATACGGCGCCGCGACGTTGATGCGTGCATCGAACACATGTTCCAATCGCGGCGCGGCGATGAGAGGGAAAGATGTGCTCACTTGATGTGCACGCGCACGCGCTCGTCTCCTCTTTGCTCGACTGCGCCCGAGCGCATCAGCTGCGTCGTTAAGCCTCGATGCTCACCCCTAGATGAGCGTCGCCGCAATGGCGATCGCCACATCGCGACGCGACACTAATAGGTGGGAGCATTCTGCTGATAATATTTCCGCAACTGTGCCGGGCTCGACGGATACAGCGCCTGGCATTCATCGTAATAGAGATTTCCGGGCGTGGGCAACCTGCTCGCCGGATCGGCGCAGATGCGGACGAGTTCCGCGCGATCATGCGATGTCGACTGGCAGCCGGCGAGCGTCAGGGCGAAAAGGAAAAGCGGCAACAGCATCCGCATGGCACTCTCCTTCCAGAGACCGTGTATTTCCAATCGGCAGGAAAAAGGCGGCGTAGCGCAATCGGCGAGATTTGTCGCCGGAGGATATTGAACGGCTCCGACAGATGTCCTGCGGCCACGGAGCGTGTCTAAGCATGATCCGCAAAAGTGGCCCGACTTTTGCGATTAAGATCATGCGGAAAAAAGATCACCTGACGCTACTGATCTCATCTAAACGCAACGCGCTTTGAGTGGAGGATGCCACAGCTTGCCGCGCCAACGCGGAGGCTGGCGTGCGGCTGTTCCGGAGGTAGCCCGCGACTTCCAGTTGGACTGTACCAGCCGGCGGTTCGGCTTCGTGACCTGGCCTTCATAGGTTCACTAAGCTCGAGCAGCGGGTCGGGTCAGACCGAGCGTATTGCCGCTCTCCTTTCGTGCATTGGCGGGTCACCATCGGTATTGTTCCCCGACCCTTTCCGGCGGATATGGAAAACCGGAACACAACTTTTTATCGAGCCTCTTTGCGGGGCTCGGGTTGCTTGTCTCCAGCAGCGGCAAGAAAGACTTCTTCGGGCACGAGCGCTTCCTCAATCTTGGGCTCTTCCAGGTGCCAGGGCGCGTTCATCACGATTAGACCGGAGCCACCATACCGAAGGAGCGCATAGCGGAGGCGGCGAGCGCGATGGGTATGAAGGAGGTGCTGCCACCAGCGGTGCTTCATGACTTCTGGGATCAGCACCGCAATCGTACGGCTCGGATGCTCGACCTGAGTTTGTTCCACGAACTGGAGCAGCGGGACATGGATTCGGCGATAAGGCGCCTGCAAGGTCACCAGGCGCGGCGGTCGCAGGCCAAGGGCACGCGCGGGTGCCTCGACATCCGTGGCCCATTTCTCCCGGAGAGATCGCTCCTCTTCGTCCCCCTCGGCTTCGCCTTCCTTCGTCATATGTACGGCAACCACGTCCGGTGAGAGGCCCAAGGCAAACCCGAGCGCCTTGTCCGTCAACCGGTTCCAGCCTTCAGTCGCGACGAGGACAATGGGGGGCTTGCTTCGCCGAAGCTGCAGGGGCCTATCGTTGTGAAGTCGTACTGCCAGCTCGTCGTAGTAGCCACGGATCGCCCTGAGCAGCAGGATCACACAAGGGATGACCACGATGGTGATCCAGGCGCCCTCGATGAACTTGGCAATGACAATTATCGCAAGGGCGGTCCCGGTGGTCACGGCGCCGACCGCATTGATGACCAAGCTGCCGTGGGCTTTTTGGCGTTCGCGCCCGCTTGTTCCTGAGGCGATGACGTGCCGCCAGTGGCTGACCATGCCTGCTTGCGAAAGGGTGAAAGTGAGAAAGGCGCCGATGGCGAAAAGCGGAATGAGCCTGTCCGTGATGCCCCCGAACGCAACGAGAAGCAGCCCGGCTGCGGCTGCGAGGTAGAGAATGCCGACGGAGAAGACGAGGCGGCGTCCCACGAACGCGAAGGCACGCGGCAAGAAACTGTCTTGCGCCACCAAACGACAGAGCCGCGGGAAATCGACGAAGCTGGTGTTGGCGGAGAGACAAAGCACGGCGAGGACGCTCCCGATCGCGACGAAGTAGAAGACGCCGCGACCGACGATGGCCGCAGTCAGCTGCGACAGGACGCTCTGATATCCATCCTGTGTCTGGTCCATCGCGCCAATTCCGTACGCGTGGGCGAGATACGCGATTCCGGCCAAAAGCGTGCCCAGGACGCCGCAGATCACCACGAGCGTGCGATGTCCATATTTCACGCCTGGTTCGCGAAAGGCGCTGACGCCGTTGCTGACCGCCTCTACGCCCGTCATCGCGGTGCACCCGGCCGCAAAGGATCTTAGCAGGAGCCACAAAGTGACGGCCTCGGTCGCCGCGGGAAGGCCTGGCGGCGCCACGACAGCCGCCGGGTGACCGCCAGCGCTCAGCGTCTTGTAGATCCCGATCATCATGAGCAAGAGGAAGCTCGCGACGAACAGGTACGTGGGGAGCGCGAATAGGCGCCCGGCATCGAGCGTGCCGCGCAGGTTCACGATCGTCACCAACGCCAGAATTGCCAGGCAAAGTTCGAGCGTATAGGGGTGCAGCAGAGGGACGGCAGAGGTCAGCGCACCAACGCCGGCGGATATACCGACCGCGACGTTCAGCACGTAGTCGATCATCAGGGCCGCCGCCGCGAGCAAGCTGGCGTTGGTGCCGAGGTTTTCCTTTGACACCGTATAGGCGCCCCCATTGCTTGGATATGCGCGGATTGTCTGGCGGTAGGAAATATAGAGGATCAGAAGTAGAAAGAGGATCGGCGCCATTATCCAACCGATCGCCGCCAGGCCGGCAGCACCGGCGGGAATCAGGACAGTGAGCGCTGCCTCCGGGCCGTAGGACGATGAGCCAAGCCCGTCGAGACCCATCGCGGGGACACCCTCGAACGCTCCAATCTTTCTTTCCCTCTGCTCCTGATTGGCGAGCGGCCGACCGAAAACAAGACGCGTGAGCGACATACGGCTAATCCAAAGAAGCTGACCCCGGGTTCACTCAAGGCGGCTGCACTACAAAGGTTCCATTCAGTAAAGCTGGTGCTCTGATCTTAGTGGCGTGCCGGGATTTGCGTCCGAAGACCGAACTACATCTCTCGGTCTGGCGCGGGTGCGATGCTGGTGTGCGTCGAGTAGAATCGCGTTCAGTCACGGCCCCGCTGTCAGAAGTTCTGGCAAGGTGGACGAGCCAAGCGTTGAGGAACGCTCAGTCGCACGGAAACAGTGGAACGAGACTGTATCTGCCAGCTGCCGCCTCAATCGGGAGCACCGTGGCCGGAGGCGATTCGCGCCACGCCCCGCATCAAGGAGCGAAACGCCTCATCGTAGTTTACGCCGCGTATTCCCCAGACATAGTCGGCCCCGCGCCAGCGCATCTGCCACGCTCCCACCCCGCCCGGCTTCGCCTCGTCAAAATAGAGCGTGCCGGCGACGAGTGCGCGCCCCTCCTGTGGCTCCGCCCGCGGGCTAGGCGGTCCGCCTGGCGCGACGCC
>JAFAQA010000443.1 GCA_019246665.1 Hyphomicrobiales bacterium | reverse complement strand
CGCGATAGGCCACCGGCGAGGAAAGGACGGTGCGGGGAACCGTTGGCGCTCTCGTCCGCGTTAAGCAACATCGCGCAAAGTGACCTTCCTGGGCGCTCGCTCCCGCGTTCCGTTCATCTCCGGTTTGGGTTTCCGCTGGCATGCTGTTCCGTTGGCGCGGGGCTTGGGGAGCAGATTCTCCCGCGAATGGTTGAAAAGGACGAGATGCGGGAAAACACGCATCCGGCGCGTTGACGTGAGGGCTTCCACCTGAAGTCAATAGCGCCAGATAGGGATCAATTCGAGAAATCCGGCAGTCACCATCGCGATGACCGACACCACGACTTTCATCCAGGCTGAGGGGGCATCGCGCCCCCTCGCCACACGGATCGGCGCAAAAACCGTCACCTCTGTGTCGATTTTCGTCGTTTGGCTTGCCGCCGCGCTCGCCTGGCCCTTGAGCGGCAAGGTCGTGCCCTGGGACTCCAAGAACCATTTCTATCCGATGTTCCGCTATCTTGGCCGGAGCTTCGCGGAGGGCAGTTTCCCCCTCTGGAATCCGTATCATTTCTCCGGCCACCCCACGATCGCGGACCCCCAATCGCTCATTTTCACGCCCACCCTCGCCCTCATGGCCTGGATTTCGCCGAAGGCTTCGATGTTCGCCTTCGACGGCATGGTGTATGCGCATCTTCTGATCGGCGGCCTCGCTACGGGGTTCTTGTGCTTGCGGCGAGGCTTCGGCGCGCCCGCGGCGCTGCTCGCCGCGGTGATGTTCATGATGGGAGGGTCCGCCGCGTCGCGCCTGCAGCACACGGGTATGATCGTGAGCTATTCCTTCCTGCCGGTTGCCCTTCTCGCCCTGGAGGAATGCCTCGATCGGCGCTCGATGCTGCTCGCGCTCGCCTTCGGCGGGGCCGCCGGCCTGATGGCCCTCGGGCGCGATCAAATCGCCTTTTTCGGTTGCCTCCTGCTCATCGGCGCAGCCGGGACTCACGCCTTGCAATCCGGGCGGCCGCTCGCCTGGTTCAAAGAGCACTGGCTACGCCTTTTGGTGATGATGTCGACCGGGATCGCGATCATCGCGGTGCCGGTGATTCTCACCTTGCAATTCCTGAAAAGCTCGAACCGTCCCGAGATCGGCTACGGGCTTGCGGTCATGGGCTCGCTTCCGCCTCAGAGCTTCGCGACCTTCCTGTTTCCCAATGTGTTCGGCACACTCGACAACAGCGTGAACTATTGGGGGCCGGGTCCGCTGACCGTGCCGGATGGAAGCTGGACCGACCGCTCGATCAACTATGTCTTCGCCGGAACGCTCCCGGCCTTGCTCTTGCTTTGGCACGGGCTCGCGGGGCGACGCGCGCTCGGGCGGGGCACGCGCTTTTTTGTCATCATTGCCGCCGTCGCGCTCGTTTATGCGCTCGGGCGCTTCACCCCGCTCTTCGAGCCGCTTTTCGATCTCATGCCGGGTGTCGATCTCTACCGCCGGCCGGCCGATGCCACCTTCATCTTGAACTTCGCCTTCGCCATGGTGGCGGCAGCGCTTCTCGACCGTTTTTGCCGCGAGGGCGTCCCGAAGCTCCGCGTCCAGGGCGCCGTCTCGCCGGTGCTCACCGTGCTTGCCACGCTCTGCGTGATCGGCGCCATCGCCATCTCGCTCGACCTCGGCATCAAGGCTGGGCACACGGCTTACGCGTTGCGCGAGATCCTCGCCGGGTTCGCGGTTGCGGCAGCCGGCGCGCTCCTCATGCTTCTCGCGTCTACGCCTCGCGCGCGGCTTCTCGCCGCCGCCGCGATCGCAGCCATCACGTCGGGCCAGCTCGTCTTGCGGCACGCGGCAAGCGCCATCGATGCCGAGCCCGCCGCCTATTATTCGGCCTACGGGGCGATGAGCCCCTCCGAGCGTGCCGGTCTCGCAGCGCTCAAGAAAGCCATCGCCGAACGCAAGGATGAGGGCGCGCGGCCACGCGTCGAGATTCTCGGGCTCGCCCATGGATGGCAGAACGTATCGATGATCGCAAAGCTCGAGGACACGCTCGGCTACAACGCCTTGCGCATCTCCGACTACGAGCAGTTGACGGGCGCGGGGGAGAACGCCGTCGATTTGCATCTGCGCCAATTTCCCGAGACTTTCCGGGGTTGGCGCAGCCGATTGGCGAATCTGCTCGGCCTGGAATTCCTGGTGCTCGGACGTCCCATGGAGAGCTTGCCGAACGATTATCCGCGTCCGGACGAGATGACGGAAATCTATGGCGGCCCGGGCATCTATGTTTATCACCTGGGCAACGCGGCGCCGCGCGCCTATGTGGCAAACAAGCTTATCAGCGTCGACGAGAGCGAGGTGATCGAGAACGGCGAGATGCCGGATTTCGATCGCGCTTACGAGGCCCTTATCGACGAGAGGTCGTTGAAGGACCTGCACGGCAGGTATGGGCTCGACCGAAGCGCGGAGCCGACGCAAGGCGAGGCACTCGTCCGCATCGTTTCCTACAAGCGCAATTGCGTGATCATCCAGGCCGACTCGGACAAGCCGGGCGTGCTCGTGCTGCACGACCTCTTTTATCCAGGGTGGGAAGCCACGATCGACGATGAGCCCACCCCCGTCCTGCGGATGAATCTTCTGTTCCGAGGCGTCGAGCTGCCACGAGGACGCCATATCGTTGCGTTTCGGTTCAACCCCTTGTCGCCCACTCACCTCTACCAGGCGGCACGCGACGCATTCTTTAACGGGGGCGAGGAAACCGAGCCGTGAAGCTTTGCCGAGCGAGGCTGCCGTCCGCCTGCCGCCGGAATCGTGTCCCGCTCATCGCCCTTGCGGTGCTGCTTGCGATGCTTTTCGGCCTGAAGTCCACCGAAGCGCAAACGCCTGCCGCGGCAGCGCCGACCGTGCCGGTGCCCTCCCCACAAGCGGTGCCGACGCCCCCGCAAATGAGCTCATTGGCTGTGTCGGCCCAGTTCTCGGGAGATCAGGCACCGATCCGAAGCGGGCTCGAATGGCGCATTTTCAAGATCATGCGGGATGGCACCACGTCGATCGTGCAACGCTCGAAGGCGGATGCCCCGGTGTTCACGCTCGAGCGGGGCGATTACTTCGTGCATGTCAGTTATGGTTTCGCCTCAGCGTCGAAGCGGGTGACGCTCGCCGAAGCACCGGTAAAGGAAAAACTCACGCTCGCGGCAGGCGCCTTGCGGCTGGGTGCCACGCTCGGCGACCAGCCGGTGCCGCGCAGCAAGGTGAGCTACACGATCTATCTCCCGGCCCCGGGCGACCCGGAAGGGCATCAATTGGCGAGCGGCATCCATTCAGGGGAGGCGGTGCGCCTCGCGGAGGGCGTCTACCACGTGGTCTCGACCTATGGCGACACGAACGCGACCGTGCGAGCCGACATCAAGGTCGAAAGCGGCAGACTGACCGATGCGACGTTGCGCCATCGAGCCGCGACGATGACGCTCAAGCTCGTCGAGACACCGGGGGGAGAAGCGCTCGCGGACACGAATTGGAGCGTGTTTTCGCCGGGTGGCGATATCGTCCAGGAATCGGTCGGCGCCTTCGCCACCATGACGCTCGCCGAGGGCCTCTACAGCGTGGTCGCCCGTCACGGCGGCAAGACTTACGCTCGCGACTTCAGGGTGGACACGGGTCGCGATGGGGATGTCGAAGTATTGGCGACCGGTGGACAGTAACGGCGACCGGTCGTGACGCTTCGATTTCCGTCAAGGCATTTTTGCTACGCTCTCTTCAAGCAAGTCCTGGCATTGCGCGCGTAAAACCTGCCGCCCTTTGCATACAAATCTTTGCACCTGATGCAAAATGGCAACGCCATGCCCTAAAACGACGTTTTTTCACGTCGTGAACTCCTTCTTCTCCATTTTGGAACATTGACTTCGGAGAATGCCCTAGTTCATAACTTTTGTTAATAATTAAGCCGCCGCAACGCGTGGGGGCGGGGCTCGGGCATGCCGGCGATAAGAACGCGCAGAGCCAGACGGCTCACGAGGGGGGTTTGCTGCAAGCGGGAAGATAATCTTCGCGCGCAGCGCGGCTGTCGCGAAAGCCGGGCCGAAGCCGCGCGCCTCATAAGCCGACACCTCATCATGTTATCCGGCTCGCGAGCCTCGCATTGGTTCGTGCCGCGGTTTTCGACCTTCGTGTTTCGCAGCCTTGTCGCGGCGATGGCTTTGATCGCTCTCGGCGCGGCTTCGCTGCGGGCCCAATCCGTCGCTCCTGCCGATGGGGATCTGCGCGCCGAGGCCGATGTCTTGTTCAAGCATCTCCTCGTCAAGCCAAATGATCTCGATGCGGCCTTCCGCTTCTCGGAAATCGAGACCAAGCTCGGCGATTACGAGGCGGCGATCGGTGCGCTCGAGCGCATGCTTTTCTACAACCCGAACCTGCCGCGCGTGAAGCTCGAGCTCGGCCTTCTCTATTTCAGGCTGCACTCCTACGAGATGGCGAGAAGCTATCTGAACGCGGCGATCGAATCCGCCGACACGCCGCAAGACGTGCGCGACCAGGTCGCGAAATTTCTCGCCGCCATCGATCGCGGCCTATCGGACAACCAGTTCGCGCTTTTCGCCCAGATCGGCATGCGTCACCAAAGCAATGCCAATGCCGGCCCGGACAGCCAAGTCGTGCGCGCGCTCGGTCAGGACGCGGTGCTGTCCAGCCAATTCAAGCGCACGCCCGATTGGAACGCATTCGGCATCGTGACACTGCACCATTTCTACGATTTCGAAAATCAGCGCGGCGACGGCTGGGAAACCGATGTCATCAGCTATTACGCGCGCCAGTTCAAGGTCACGCGGCTCGACCTCGGCTTGATCGAGCTGGCAACCGGTCCGCGTCTCGCGCTCGGCACCGGAACGGGGATGTCGATCCACCCCTATGTGCTCGGCAATTACGTGACACTCGGTGATCGTCCCTATCTCGGCACTCTTGGCGCGGGCGCCTCTGTCCGATTTCAGCTTCCCTTCGGGGTCACGCTCGATCCGGGCGTGGAATACCGCAATCGGGATTATCGCAATTCGAAGGATTACGAGAACGCGACCCAGCAGGATGGCCATCAGATCATCGGCTTTGTGACCGGCTCGGGCCCGTTGCCGCTTCTCGCGGGGCTCAGCTGGCAGGGGCGCATCTCCTACACGAAGGACACCGCGAGCTACCGGCCCTATGCCTATGACGACTTCACGGCCGAGTTCGCGCTGCCCTATTCATTCAACGCACCGGCCTTTGCCCGCACCGATCGCAGCTGGACAGTCGCGCCCTTCGTCGGCTTCTCCTTCACGCCCTATGATCAGCCCGATCCCGTCGTCGATCCGTCGATCACGCGGCTCGATCACCAATGGCGCGCCGGCGCGACGCTCGACATGACCTTCTTCCAAAATTTCGGCTTCGCGCTGCAGGTCCAATATCTGCGCACGATGTCGACGGTGACGAACTACCGCACGCGCGACCTCATCGTGTCAGGGGGACCCACCATCCGATTCTAGCTGCGCAGGAGCCAGAATGTCTCGCTCTCCAGGCAATAAGATGCGGATGCCTCTTTTGAGCGGCGTCGCCGCCCTGGCGCTTCTTTGTCCGGGCGCAAGCATTGCGGGGACGGTGGGAACGGCGGGTGCCGCCAACACCCGATCAACCGGCCTGCCGCCGGGAGGCACATTGCGCATCATTGAGCTCGGCACTCAAGTCGTCACCGACGAGAAGATCGAGACTTCCGCGACCGGCAGCGTGCAGCTTGTTTTCATCGACAAGACAACGCTGAACATTGGTCCCAATTCGACCCTCGTCATCGACAAATTCGTCTTCGACCCGACGACCGCGCAAGGACAGATGGCGCTGTCGTTGAGCAAGGGCGTTCTGCGCGTGGTCGGCGGCCAGGCGACGCATACGGGCGGCGCGACCATCACGACACCTGTCGCGACGATCGGCCTGCGCGGCGGCATTACTTCCGTGACCCACTCGGGCAGCGAAGGCACGTTCGCGCTTCTGTTTTTCGGCAAGCTGAGCGTCACCGCGCGGCGCCACTGCGCGACGCCCGCGTCCCAAGCGGTTGCGGATATCTCCTCTTGCGTGGGGGAGACACAGACGATCACTCGGCCAGGATATGGCGTGACGGTGACGGCGGGAGCTTCGCCTTCGACTCCGGTCAAGGTGAGCGCGGCGGTCGTCGACAAAGTGAAGAACGCCGTGACGAGCGGGAGCGGACAGACGGGCGGATCGTCAGTCTCGCCGACCGAGCAGGACGCAGCGAACAACAACGTCGGAACAGGCACCTCGGTAGTCGCCAAGCTGCCGCTCGGCAACCAGGTCCAGTCAGCAAGCCGCCTCGCCGCGACCAACAACCTGGCCGCGAAGATCACGCAGCAAGGCGCGCAAGTCACGCTTTCGAACCCGGTCGTCTCGACAAGCCAGCTCATCGCGCCCATCAAGCCTACAAATCCGATCGTGCCGCCCGTCGGCTCGTTCGCACTTGCGACTCCCCCGAGCACGACTGTGCCCCCCCTGTCGACGACGTTGGCTTCCCCGCCACCGCCGCCTGCAACCCAATCCCCGCCACCGCCACCGCCGCCGCCGCCGCTCGCTGCTTCGCCGCCGCCACCACCGCCGCCTCCACGTCCGCCTCCGCCGCCGCCTCCGCCGCCGCCTCCGCCTCCGCCGCCGCCTCCGCCGCCTCCGCCGCCTCCTCCTCCTCCGCATATTTTTGAATTTCGGAGTTTCGGGTGCATTTTTGAATTTTCCCATTTTCGCAACGACAGTATTTTTTAACCTTACATGTCAGATTA
>JAFAQA010000430.1 GCA_019246665.1 Hyphomicrobiales bacterium | reverse complement strand
TTCGGCGAGCGACAAGGCCGCGGCAGTGCCGGTGATTCCCCCACCAATGACGACGATATCGGGCATGATCGGCTCGAAAACACTGTGCCGTGCTTTTCTAGGCTCAATCAAACGCATCTGCCATAGGCCCGCCGAAAAGCATGGGCTCGATGCACGCATGGCGCTCCGTTTCGCCGTCACGGAGATTTATGGTTTGAAGTCTCGCAAGCCAACCCGAGCGAGAGCGAAGGAGGAGCGAATGCCGCGTCCGACGATGCCTGATCCGAGGACCATGGCGTGCATCGAGCGGCTGATCGGTTTCGATACCGTAAGCCGCAACTCCAATCTCGCGCTGATCGATTGGGCGCGCGTGCATCTTGAGTCTCATGGCGCCATGATCCGCATGGATTGGAGCGCGGATCGGCAAAAAGCCAATATGCTCGCGAGCTTCGGCCAAGCTCCGGGCGGCATCGTCCTTTCCGGACATACCGATGTCGTTCCCGTGGACGGCCAAGCCTGGACGAGCGATCCCTTCAGGGCGATCGTGCGCGACGGCAAGCTTTTCGGGCGTGGCGCTTGCGACATGAAGGGTTTCGTCGGCGTCGTCCTTGGCCATGCCGATGACTACGCGAAAGCTTCGGTGCGCGAGCCGATCCATGTGGCGCTCACCTATGACGAGGAAGTCGGCTGCCTCGGCATTCCGCATCTGATCGCGGCCATGCAGCGCTGGGAGGTCAAGCCGAGGAGCTGCGTGGTCGGCGAGCCGACCTCGATGCGTCCGGTGGTCGCCCATAAGGGTGGGCGGGTCTATCGCTGCAAGGTGAAGGGCAAGGCTGCGCACTCCTCGCTCACGCCGAGCGCCGTCAACGCGGTCCATTATGCGGCGCGCATCGTCGCGTTCATTCAGTCCATCGCCGATCGGGAACAACGCCAAGGTCTGCGCGCCGAGGGCTTCGACGTGCCGCACACCACGATCTCGGTTAACATCTTCAAAGGCGGGACGGCCGGCAACATCGTGCCGGATGCCGCCGAATTCAGGTTCGAGTTCCGCTATGTTCCGGGTTTCGATCCCGAGGCGCTCATCACGGAGATCACGCGCTTCGCCGCCGATGAGCTTCTCCCGCGCATGCGAGACATCGATCCGCGAAGCGACATCGAATTCGAGCTCGTGAACGCTATCCCGGCGCTCGACACGAAAGAGACGGACCCGATTTTCAGTCGCGTCCGGGATCTCGCGCCGGACAAGAATGTGGGCAAGGTCTCCTATGGCACGGAGGCGTCGTTCTTCCAGAAGGGTGGCGTGCCTGCCATGGTGTGCGGCCCCGGCAGCATCGTCGAGGCGCATAAGCCCGATGAGTTCGTGACACTCGATCAGCTCGCGCTTTGCGATCGCTTCATCGACGGATTGATCGGCGCCGACCGCGGTTGATCAGCCGCGCTCACGAAGAGGTCGCGCGGCGCTCTCCAAAACGGCGCCTATCCTCCTTGCCTTCCGAGGGTGCAGCAAGCGGGGCCGACGCGTCATCGCTTGCGGTTTCCGTCGCGACGATCCAGTCGTCGATCACGCGCGGCTCGCCGAGGAAAAAGCCCTGTGCGGCGTGACAGCCGAGCGCCTTGAGACCGTCGAGCTGCTTTTGCGTTTCGACGCCTTCCGCGACGACCATAACCCCGAGATCGCGTCCCATGTTGATCACGGCGCGCACCACCGCGCTCGCGGCGCGATCATTCTCGAAGGCCGAGATGAAGGAGCGGTCGATCTTGAATTTGTCGAACTGGAATTTCCGCAAATAATGCAGCGAGGAATGTCCGGCGCCAAAATCGTCGAGCGCGATCCGCGCGCCGAGCTGCCGCAAATGGCTGAGGGCATCGCGTGTGGATTTGTCATCGCGCAAAAGTACGTTCTCGGTGATCTCGAGCACCAGACGGCTCGGCGGCAAGCCCGCCGACGCGATCGCGCTCATGATGGTCTTCACGATGCCTCGACTGCGGAACTGGAAAGGCGAGAGGTTCACGGCGACAAAAGGCGTGCCGGGAAGACAAGCGACTTGTCGCGAGGCCTCACGCAAGACCCACTCGCCGATGGGCTCGATGATGCCGATCTCTTCGGCGATCGGAATGAAGACCGATGGCTCGACCTGCCCGCGCTGCGGGCGCTGCCAACGGATCAGCGCTTCGAAACCTTCGGTCTCTCCGCTCGCAAGCGAGATGACCGGCTGGAACTCGACGATGAACTCGCCGCGTGCCAAGGCGCCACGCAAATCGAGCTCGATCTGCCGGCGCTCTTGAAGGCCGGCTTCCATGCTCGGATGAAAGCGCCGGTAGATGCGCCGGCCGCCCGCCTTGGCCTCGTAAAGCGCGATGTCGGCATTCTTGATCAAGGCTTGCACGTCATGCCCATCGCCCGGCGCGATGGCGATGCCGACGCTCGCGCCGACATTGGCGTAGTGCGGCCCGATCCTGTAGGGCGTGCTCAGCGAACGCACCATGCGTGCGGCCAGCTCCTCGGCTTCTCCGTCATCGAGGACGGCGAATTGGATGACGGCGAACTCGTCTCCGCCGAGCCGCGCCACGGTGTCCGTCGTGCGGACACATTTTTTCAGCCGGCGTCCAGCAAGACGCAGAAGCGTGTCACCCGCCGCATGCCCAAGCGTGTCATTGACTTCCTTGAAACGGTCGAGGTCGAGGTAATGGACAGCGAAGCGGCCTGACACGCGGATGTCTCGCAAGGTATTCTCGATGCGCTGCGTCAGATAGGCGCGATTGGGAAGGCCGGTGAGCATGTCGTGATGCGCCATGAAGGCAATCTTCGCCTCCGAATGCATGCGCGCGGAAGCGTCGAGCACGGTGCCTTCGAAAACGACGGGCTGGCCGTCCTCGCTACGCACGCTCCAAGCGGTTTCCGAGACCCAGATCTTCTCGCGCGTCCGGTGACGATAGACCTCGGAGATGAAATCGGTCACCCGGCCCCTGGTCCGCATCTCATGGAGAAATTGCTCGCGCCGATTCGGATCGACATACCATTCGCGCCCGATGTCGTTGACGCTCGCGAGCATCTCGGCTTCGCTCGCATAACCGTTGAGCTGCACGAGAGCGGGATTGGCGCGCAACTGACGGCCATCGACAGTCGAGCGGTAGATGCCCACGACGGCATTCTCGAACAAGCTGCGATATTCAACCTCGGCCCGCTTCAGCGCCTCTTCCTTCTTGCAGCGATCCGTGACGTCCGAGAAGGTCCTAACCGCGCCGCCATCCTCGAGCATCGTGGTGCGGATCTCGAGAACGGTGCCGTTCGGCCGCCGTCGTTCATAGACGGGAGGGGATTTGAAGATGCCGCCCGAGCGGATCCAGCTCGCAATATCCTCGCTGACCCCGCCGAATTCACGGACAGACCATTGATATTCGATGATCTGCTGAAAATGGAGGGGGTTGGTCAATACTTTCTTTGGGATCTCCAAAAGATCGACGAATTTCTTGTTGTATAGCCTGACATAATGATCTGCATCGATCATCAGGATGCCTTGCTCGACATTGTTAAGCGTGACGTCGAGCACTTCCTTCACGGCCGCGAGCTCATCCCTCAGGAGCCCGATGCGGGGCGCCTGCCGTTCGTGATCCGACCCGTTTTGGTGCGTGGAATCGCGGTCTCGCGGCTCCTCTGCGCCTGGGGCGACGAGAGTCGGCGCTTGCAGCAAGTGACGCTTGGCATCCCTGGTCATGACCGGCAGCCTTCGCCTCGAACACAAGAACGGCGACGCGCTCATTTCGGCCTTGCCGACCCTGCTGCGGCGCAAGTAATTCGCGGAAATAAAGGGAAAATTCGTTGCAGCGAAGTTAATTAAACCCGGTTATTCGAATCCGAAGAAAGCCGAGTTGCGCGCCCGAAGCTTGAGCGGGAGGAGCGGATCTCATTCTGGCCGCCAGCCTTGGCCGCCAAGAATCGCTTCACCACCGGAGCGCGGTCGACGAGCGAAAGCCCGATGTCGCGCAGCGCCCGCAAGGGAAGAAAATCATTCGAAAACAGCCTGACGAGACCATCCGTCAGCGCTCCCATCACGGTCGTGTCGAAGCGCCGAGCACGCTCATACGACGATAGAGTGTGTGGGTTGCCAGGATCGAGACCGAGATGCGCGGCCTCGGAGACGGCCTCGGCGAGCGCCGCGACGTCCTGCAGGCCGAGATTGAGTCCCTGGCCGGCGACCGGATGGATCACATGCGCCGCATCGCCGACAAGCGCGAGGCGCTTGCCCGCGAATGCCCGCGCGATGCCGAAGCCCAGAGGAAAGCCGATCAAGCGGCCCTCGAGGCGCAAGTCTCCGAGCTCGTGACCGAAGCGCCGCGCGATCTCCGTGAGCACCTCCGCTTCGGCGAGAGACAGGAGACGTTTGGCCTCGTGCTTGTCCTCGGCCCAGACAATGGAGGAGCGACGCCCCTTGAGCGGCAAGATGGCGAAGGGCCCGCCGGGCAGAAAATGCTCATAGGCTCGCCCGTCATGCTCGCGCTCATGGCCGATTGTGGTCGTGAGCCCAAGTTGGGGATAATCCCAGCCGATCCAGGCTATTCCAGCGAGCTCGCGGCAAACGGAGCGGGCGCCATCGGCGGCGACGAGGAGCGATGCCGCGATGATCCTTTCCGCCTCGGCACGGACCAGAATCCGATCGCCTTCGCTGTCGAGCCCGAGGGCGTCGAGCCGAGAAGCCACCTTTTCGATTCTTGCGGCCTCGGCGGCATACAGCAAGGCGTCGCGCAACGCTTGTGCCTCGATCATATGGGCGAAAGCTTCGCTGCCTCCATCCTCATTCGCCCCCGCTTCGCCGAGAAAGGACAGGAAAGCTGGCCGCACCGCATCATCGAGGCGGCTATCGGTGACGATGATCCGCTTCATCGGTTGGGCCGCATTTTCGAGCGCGCGCCAGACACCAAGCGTCTCGAGCATGTGGCGGGCGGAGCTCGCGATCGCATAGGCCCTCGGATCGACTCCTTGGCCGCGCGGAGCCGGCGGCGCGAGCATGACGATGCGGGCCTCCTCGCCCAGAGAAGAACGCAAAGCGACCCCCGCGGCGAGCGCGATGATGCCGTCGCCCGCGATGATCACATCGGCCTGCTCGCGCGGGTGCTCCCTCGCGACCGCGTCGGGGACGGCAGCGAGCCCGGCAAACCGGCCAGGGCTTCTTCTTCGATGCGGCATTGGGCCGGCACTACTCCTTTGTTGGCGAGGGAAGACGAAAGTGCGATCGTCTTTCCTTGCGCTCCTCATGGAAACCGGGCTTCACCGCCTCGCCCATGATTTGCAAGGCGAAAACGCGTTTGGGACCACTCTTGACGTTGGCGCCTCGAAGGGTCCTATTCGATGAAACGGTTTGCGCTTGGCTTTTTGCCTTGGCAAGGCGCGCCTGGAATTTTTCGCGGACCGCGACAGGATATTCGCTTAATGGGCAACGCCGTTCGCGATCTCATCAGCATCCTTGATCTCGAGGCTCTCGAGATCAATTTGTTTCGAGGCCGCAGTCCGCAAGTGGGCTGGCAGCGCGTCTTTGGCGGGCAAGTCATCGGCCAGGCGCTGGTTGCCGCTTGCCGCACTGTCGACGGCCGCATGCCGCATTCGCTCCATGCCTACTTTATCCTGCCCGGGGATCCCGCCATTCCCATCATCTATGAGGTCGAGCGGCTGCGCGATGGCAGGAGCTTTACGACACGTCGCGTCCGGGCCATCCAACACGGACATCCGATCTTTGCCATGTCGGCCTCGTTCCAAGTCGAGGAGGAAGGGCTCTCCCATAGCATTGCCATGCCCAAGGTGCCGAACCCGGAGGATCTTCCGAGCGAATCGGAGATCAAAAACCGCATCATGCCGGCGATGCCGGATCCGGTACGCGGCTACTTCGAACGTGAACGGCCGATCGAGCTGCACCCCGTCGAATATGATCGTTACCTCTCCCATGCGCCGCGCCAGCCCGTTTTCAATTTGTGGATGCGCACCACCGCACCGCTTCCGGACGACCCCATCCTGCATCGCTGCGTGCTTGCCTATGCGTCGGACCTCACGCTCCTCGACACTTCTCTCGTGGCGCATGGGCGCACCCTTTTCGAGCGCAACTTCCAAGGGGCGAGCCTCGATCACGCGATGTGGTTTCATGCGCCGTTCCGGGCCGATGAGTGGCTGCTCTACAGTCAGGACTCGCCCTTTTCCGGCGGATCGCGCGGCTTCTCGCGGGGCTCCATCTTCTCGCGCGATGGGCGCCTCGTCGCTTCCGTCGCCCAGGAGGGCCTGATCCGACTGCGTCGCGAGCGGCATGCCGAAATCGCCAAGGCTGTCGGAGTGAAAACGTGAGCACCTCCGTCAAAGACCGGCTGCAAAGCGTGCGTGCCTCGATCGAGCACGCGGCGGTGGCCAATGGCAGGGAGGCCGAGAACATCACGCTTGTGGCCGTATCGAAGACCATTCCGGCGACGACGATCGAGCCGGCACTCGCTGCCGGCCACCGCGTCTTCGGGGAAAATCGTGTGCAGGAAGCGAAGGCAAAATGGCCGGCGCTGAAAGCGAGCTATCCCGACACCGAGCTGCATCTCATCGGCCCCTTGCAGACCAACAAGGTGCGCGACGCGCTTGGGCTCGTCGATGCGATCCACTCGCTTGATCGCGAAAGCCTCGCCGCGATGCTTGCCAAGGAAATGGCGCGTGTTGGCCGCTCGCCCAAGCTTTTCGTCGAGGTCAACACAGGCAATGAGACGTCGAAAGCCGGCATCGCACCCGTCGAGGCCGATCGCTTCATCGAGACCTGCCGCGAGCGGCACGGCCTCGTGATTTCAGGACTGATGTGCATCCCGCCGCTCGGCGAGCCCGCAAGCCCGCATTTCACGCTTCTCGCCAAGATCGCCGAGCGTAACGGCCTTCCTCTTCTTTCCATGGGCATGAGCGCCGATTACGAGGAAGCCATCGCGCATGGCGCGACCCACATCCGCGTCGGCACCGCGATCTTCGGCGCGCGAGCTTAAGGCGTGTACCTCACCAAAAGTGCTGCCATATTGGGTCGCGCTCATTCTTCTCGAATAGCGTCCGGGTTTCAGGCTCGTACGCTTTCGCGCTCTTCGAAATCGGCAATTTGCGCAGCGAGGGCTGCTTGGAATGCCGGACGCGCCTGGCACCGCGCCTTGTAGGCGACGAGGTTGGAATACCGGTCGAGCAGCCCCTTGCCGTCGATGCTCCGCAGCACCGTGGTCATCATGAGATCGCCAGCGGTGAAGCGCTCGCCATCGAGATAGGACTTCTCGCGCAGCGCGTCCGACAGGCGCGCTAGCCGCTTGTCAATCATCTCGATCACGCCCGGGCGGCGCAGCCTCGCCCATTCCTCGCCGGCAGCGAAGACGTCAATCGTTGCCAGCTGCATCAAAAAGGGTTCGACGGTGTTGAGCGCGGCGATCAGCCAGGTCGTCGCTCGCGCCCGGGCGGCGAGATCGCGAGGCAGCAGCGTCTCGCAGTCGCGCCCGATATGGAGCACGATAGCGCCGCTCTCGAAGAGCGAGACGGTGTCATCGTGGTAGCTCGGCACCTGACCGAAAGGCTGTTCCTCGTAGTAGTCGGCGGGACGTTCCGCCATCACATCGAGCTTGCGCACCGCATAGGGAATGCCGGCTTCTTCAAGCGCCCAGCGCGGGCGCAGGTCACGGACGTGTCCTTGAGCAAAAACCGGCACCCAGTTGAGGGCGCTGATGCGGACCGGGGCTTTGGGATCGACAGGCATGAGGTTCTCCCTTTGCTATCAAGCGACGTCTTCGGCAGCGCGCTCGATCTCGGCGATGTCGATGCGCTTCATTTGCATCATGGCGTCGAAGGCGCGTTTTGCGCGGGCGCGATCGGGATCGCCGATCAGCCGGATGAGCTGGCGTGGAACGATCTGCCACGAAACGCCGAAGCGGTCTTTTACCCAGCCGCACTGCTCGGCCTCGGGCACTGCCGAAAGCGCATCGGTCAGGCGGTCGGCATCGGCCTGTGTCTCCACCGGTATCTGGAACGAGATCGCCTCATTGAACTGGAAAGCCGGTCCGCCATTCAGGCCGGTGAACGGTTCACCCATGAGCGTGAACTCGACCAGGAGCACGTCACCTGCCTTGCCCGCCGGATAGTCATTGGGCGCCCGATGGACGCCATCAACATGGCTGTCAGGAAACACCGAAACGTAGAAATTCGCGGCCGCTTCGGCTTTGCCGTCGAACCATAGGCACGGGGTGATCTTCGACATGGGCTCTCTCCTGTAGTCGGCCGTGGGACACGACCATGTGGACGACCTTGTTCCCGCCCGGCGTCGTTTGGTGATTGACTTCGATATGCCTATAAGTCATAAAAAGCAACTATGAAGTTAAAAAAAATAACTCCTACGAAAAACATCCTCGGAAGGCGATGGTATGACGATGCTTGCGGCACGGCGTTGGCCCTCGAGCTCATCGGCGAGCGCTGGTCGCTTTTGATCGTGCGCGAGCTGATGTTCGGTGGTCGGCGATTTTCCGATCTGCGATCGGGCATGCCCGGGGTCAGCGCGAATACCCTCGCGCAACGGCTCGAACGTCTGGAGCGCGTCGGCATCGTGCAACGTCGAAGATTGGCGCCGCCGGCTTCCGTCCAGATCTATGAGCTGACGCCATGGGGGTATCAGGCCGAGATCATTTTGCAGGAGCTGGGGCGCTGGGCGACACGCTCTGCGCTGCACGATCCGACGCTACCCTTGTCGGCTGCGTCAATCATGATGTCGTTTCGGACGATGTTCTCCCGCGAGCGGGCGAAAGGCGAAGGGGCGAGCCTCGGTTTTCGGTTCGGGGAGGACGCATTCGTGGTCGACTTTGACTCCGGGGGCATTCGCATTCGCCGTGGCGAGCCGGAAGGATGCGCGCTGGTGGTCTCAACCAACCCTATCTCGCTCGCCTCGGTAGTCTACGGTGAACGGCCGGTTTCGGATGCCGAGGCGAGCGGCGAGTTGAGGCTCACTGGGGATCACTTCCTTTTCGACCGCTTTGTCCGCTGTTTTCCGCTGCCCGAGAAGATCGCCTGACCGGAGCCAAGAGAGGTCAAAAACTTCTACACGCCCTGGAGCTCGGATGGCGCGAAAACCTCGGAGGGGCGTGCATTCGGTCGGAACCGACCGCGCACGACAAATGCTCCAGATAACAAGAAGGTATGGGGCTCATACCCTCGGTATGGTGCCGATCACCGCAAGGCAATCGCCCGCCTTGACCAAACCTGGGAAGTGCCGCGCTACGAGCATGCCCTCGAGCTTCGAAATATGCTCGACCGGCGTCAAGCCTGTGCGCCCGACAGGGTAGATACGAGCCACGACCTGTCCCGAGCGCACTTCGTCGCCGAGATCGAGGCAGGTTTCGACGAGGCCATCATCCTCAGCGAAGATGAAGCAGTCGTTCGAAGGCATATCCAAATGGATGCTCGACCCCGCGTCGATGCTCCCCGCCAGAATGCCCGCATGCTTCAGCACATTGCGCACCCCGCGCTTCGCGATGGCGATGGTTGAAGCCCGCGCCGTGCCGCCACCGCCGAGTTCCGTCGTGACGAATATCTTACCCTGGCTTTCGGCCGCGGTGTCGAACATGCCGAAGGCGTCGATCTCGAGCATGCGCATTGCGAAGGGCGCTCCGAACGCCATCGCCGCATCGAAGCAAGCCTTCTCTTGTCGCTTGTCGGTAAGCCTGTGGGCCGCGGCGTAAGGCACAAAATCAAGCGTGCGGCCGCCGGAATGGAAATCGAGCACGATATCGGCAAGCGGCAGGAGAAAGCGCTGAAAGTAATCAGCGATCTTCTCGGTGATCGTGCCGTCCGGCCGGCCGGGAAAAGCGCGGTTGAGGTTCCCATCGTCGATCGGCGAGGTGCGGGTACCGGCGCGCAAGGCGGGATAGTTCATCATCGGAACGATGATCACTCGGCCCGTTACGTCCTCTGCTCGCAACGTCCTCGCCAGCTCCAGCAGCGCGATCGGCCCTTCATATTCATCGCCGTGATTGGCGCCGGTCAACAGCGCCGTGGCGCCGTGGCCGCGCTTCACGACACTGATCGGGATCAGTATCGATCCCCAGGCGGAATCATTCCGGCTGTGCGGCAGCCGCAGGAAACCGTGCTGGACACCGTCGCGCTCGAAATCAACGCTCGAGCTGATCGGAGAAGGGAGCGCAGAGCCGTTCATTATCGCAGTCTCACTGCTTGACGAACAGCTTGCGTGGGACATTTGCGAGGCACTCGACGCCCGTCTCGGTAATAACGATGCTTTCTGTGATCTCGATGCCCATATCTTCGAGCCAGAGCCCGGTCATGAAGTGAAACGTCATCCCAGGCTCGAGCACGGTTCGGTCGCCAGGCCGCAAGCTCATTGTGCGCTCGCCCCAGTCGGGCGGGTAGGAGAGCCCGACCGAATAGCCTGCGCGGTTGTCTTTGATGATCCCGTAGCGCTGCAGCACCGCGAAAAAGGCTTTGGCGATGTCCTCGCAAGTGTTGCCCGGCCGCGCCGCCTGGAGGCCTGCCTCCATGCCTTCGAGGGTCGCCTTCTCGGCGTCGAGGAAGGCCGTGGTCGGCTTTCCGAGGAACACCGTGCGCGAGAGGGGACAATGGTAGCGGCGATAGCAGCCGGCGATCTCGAAGAAGGTTCCCTCGCCCGCGCGCATCGGCCTGTCGTCCCATGTGAGATGCGGCGCCGAGGCGTCGGCGCCCGAGGGCAAGAGCGGCACGAGTGCCGGATAGTCGCCCCCGAACCCTTCTGCCCCGCGAATGCCGGCATCGTAGATCTCAGCGACGAGATCGCATTTACGCATGCCAACCTCAATCCGGTCGAGAATGCGCTCGTGCATCTTCTCGACGATTCGGGCCGCGCGGCGCATATAGGCAAGCTCCTGCCGGCTCTTCACGGCGCGCTGCCAATTCACGAGTGCCGTCGCGTCCTTGAAGCGCGCATTGGGCAAATGCATCCGCAGCGAGGCGAGAGCCGCCGCTGAGAACCAGTAATTGTCCATCTCGACACCGATTGGACGTGAGCCCCAGCCGCGTTCCTCGATAATGGAGGAGAGCAGGTCCATCGGATGACGCTCCGTGGACTGCACGTATTGGTCAGGGTACCCGATGATGTGCGCGTCGCCGAGATAGGTCGTGCGCTTCGCGCCATTGGCGTCCTGCCCGCGTCCATACCAGATCGGCTCTCCGTCGGGCAGCACCAGAACGCACTGATGTACATAGAACGACCAGCCGTCATAGCCTGTGAGCCAAGCCATGTTGGAAGGATCGCTGACGATGAGGAGCTCGATGCCGGCTCTTTCCATGGCTCTTCGCGTCTTAGCGAGGCGCTTCGCAAATTCGTCCCGGCTGAAGGGCAGGTTGCTCGCAGTCATGCTAAGTCTCGGTGGGTCTGAGGAGCGGAGGAAAGCGCCGGAGCCCTTTGCCCAAATCCGCCGAAGGCGAGCGTCGCAACGGCGGCATCCTGCACAAAGGTTCCGATGGGGTCGTCAGTTGGTGAGCTCGTCCCGTGTCGCCTCGCTCGCCACCCCCGTGAAGAGGGCATGTGCGTCATTCACTCGCTCCCAGGTCTGACGCTGTCACCGCGTGACCCTCGATGATGCGGCCATGAAGTCTCGCCTCGATGTTGCGGCCGCTGAGAATGACGATCGTCGGACCGGCGATGCGAACCTTGTCGGCAAGCAGGGCGGCGGTGCCCACCGCCCCTGCGCCTTCGACCACCTCTGCGTGCTCGCGCCAGACATGCGCGATGGCTGCGGCGATCTCCGCCTCCTCCACCAACACCACCTCATCAAGGAGATCACGTGCCAGGGCGAAGGTTTGCCGGTTCTCCAAACCGATGCCGCCCCCGAGCGCATCGGCGAGCGTCGGCAGCTCCTTGACCTCGACCGGGCGCCCTGCTCGCAGGCTCGCGGCCATCGCGGCGCCGCGCGCCATGCTCACGCCGATCACGCGCAACCCATGCTTCACCGTTTTGGCGGCCAGCGCCACCCCGGCAGCCAAGCCGCCGCCCGAGAGCGG
>JAFAQA010000391.1 GCA_019246665.1 Hyphomicrobiales bacterium | reverse complement strand
AAAAAACCCGAGCCGCCGGCGCCCGTCTAGAAAAGACGTCACTGCTTCTCGGGACTTGATGGTGGCTGCGGCTAGGCTTCAGCCCCGGTAATAGCGATGATGGTGATAATAGCCGTAGCGATGATAGCGCCGGTGTCCGGTGACGCTCCCACCGACGACAGCGCCGGTCCCTGCGCCGACCACCGCGCCCACCGGGCCCCCGACGGCCGCACCAACCGCGCCTCCCGCCACAGCGCCGCCAATGGCGCCCCGTTCGGTTGCCGATGCAGGGGCCGCGAAGGCAAATGCGGCAGTCAGGGCAATAATCGAGAGGGGAATTCGCATGAGGATCCTCCTTGTTCTCCTTGATCTTCCTTGAACGTGAACGAGGGTTCGCGAGTTCCCCGCTTGCCGAGCCCCCCACGATAACGAAGCCGTTAGGGGACTTCGCCGGGGTGCGGAATGGGTCAAGGTGGCTGAATAAGCGTTCAAGTCGGCCGTGGCGCGCGCGGAACACCGTTATGCCACGATCGTCAGCCGTTTTGCCGCGCGGGTAATGCCGGTGTAGAGCCATCGCTCGCGGCTTTCTTGAAAGGCGAAGCTCTCATCGAAGAGAACAACGTCATCCCATTGGGAGCCTTGCGATTTGTGCACCGTGAGCACGTAGCCATAATCGAACTCGTCATAGGCCTTTCGCTCGTCCCAGGCGAAGGCCTCGATATTGCCGGTGAAGCACTCCGCCTTCGCCGAAACCTTGACGACGCGTCCGCCCCTATCCTCGTCAGGCGCAAGGCGCAAAGCGAGCGTCCCAGATTTGCGCTGGCGGCGCTCCTTGACCGACCAGAGGCCGCCGTTGAACAACCCCTTCCGGCGATTGTTGCGAAGGCAGACCAGCTTGTCGCCGGCAAGCGGCAGGATGTCCGCGAATCCCCGTCTCTCGCGCATGCGCCCGTTGAAGGCGCGTCGCGTGGCATTGCGGCCGACGAGAACCTGATCGGCATCGAGCACCCGTGCGGGATCGAGCTGCTGGCGCTTCACCACTTGTGACAAGCCGTAATCGCCGAAAGCAAGGCGCCGACCCTCCCGCACTTGCATCGACAAGCGCACGATGGGGTCGTCTTGCGCCTGGCGATGCACCTCGGTGAGCATTGCGTCGGGTTCCGTCTCGGTGAAAAAGCCTCCGCCCTGGATCGGAGGAAGTTGTGCCGGGTCACCCAGCACGAGGAGCGGAACGCGGAAGGATAAGAGGTCGCGCCCAAGCTCGGCATCGACCATCGAGCATTCGTCGATCACGATCAGCTTGGCCTCGGAGGCGGGTGAGTCGTTCCACAACTCGAAATTTGGCGTCTCCTCTCCGCTTTCCCGGGCCCGGTAGATCAAGCTGTGAATCGTGGATGCGCCCTGGCAGCCCTTGCTGCGCATCACGAGCGCCGCCTTGCCGGTGAAGGCCGCGAAGAGCACTTTGCCGGAGACGCTTTGGGCGAGGTGTCTCGCTAACGTCGTCTTGCCGGTGCCAGCGTAGCCGAAGAGCCTGAAGATGGGCGGCGCGCTCTGTCCTTTGCGTTTAGCATTGAGCCAGGCGGACACGGCCTTGAGCGCCGCCTCTTGGTGGGAGGAGAATTGGGGCACGCGATGAAGACTCAGAGACGCTCGAGATATCGCTTCTCGAGCATCACATGCACTCCCTTGTTGCCGTTCACGACCTGCGTGACGCGCAGATCCGCGGCGAGGCTCGCAAGCGCATAAGCTTGGTAGCGGTCGATGCCCGTGCGCGCGCTCACGAGGTCGATCATTTGCCGCAGCGCGATGACCACGCAGTCGTCGAGGTCGGGATCGAAGGCCATGGTGATCATATGGGTCGGGGTTTCGGCCAGCGGCCATTCGAGGTTCATGTCCTCGCGCACGCTCAAGCGAAAACTGCCGGTGAGCCCGGTCTCGACCGCCGTGATGCACACTTCGCCATCACCTTGCGCGCCATGCCCATCGCCCACCGAAAACAAGGCGCCGTCGACGAAAATCGGCAGATAGAGCGTCGTCCCGGCGACGAGCTCCTTGTTGTCGAGATTGCCGCCGTTGCGTCGAGGTGGCAGCGTCGAGACCATTCCCCATGCCGGGGGAGGTGCCGTGCCCATCACGCCAAAAAAAGGCGTGAGCGGGACCTCCTGGCCCCAAGGCAAACGCCAGAGCTTTCGGGCGCGGTCGAGCGCGATATGGTAAAGACGGCTCTCGGCGAAATCATCTGGAAGCGCCCCTGCGAGCGGGCGCACGACTTGATATCCCCAGTCGTAGAAGGGCTCGATCGCTTCAATATCGACTTGGAGCACTTGACCCTTCTTCGCGCCTTCGACCGCGACCGGGCCGGTGCAGATATGGCCTTGCAGCTTCGGCCTCACCTTCGCGTGGACTTCGCGCAGTTGAGGCGGAACCACGAAGGGCGATGGCGGCATCGCCTCCTGCGCGCCCGAAACCGTCGAGATCGTCACGCGTTCCCCATTCCGGACCGTCAGCACCGGTGCAAGCTTGGCGTCGAAGAAGCCCCAATGGACATTGCCGGGGTCGGGATCGAGACGAAGGGCTGACATGGCGTGGTTTCCGTTGGACGAGCTTTGATATATCGGGAGTGCATGCCCCGATCCTATCGCAAAATTGAAGGCGCTAATTCGCTTTGAAGAGAATGCACGCGTGAGCGCCAGATATCGCGCTGTCCTTTCCGATTTGACCGTTCCTCACTTATTGCCGGTCCGATACCGGGCCTCGTTCCAGAGTTCGTCCTGATCGGCAAGGTTGATAACCCGCCAAGGAACATAGATCCACGCGCGGGTCGTGGTTTCCACGAGGAATAGTCTGTTTGTTCGTCGCACGGTTCACGCTGCTCCAAGGCAGGGTGCTGGCCAGGCCTCGAAATCACCGAAGGTGAGCGCCGCTTGGCCGAATTCATACGCGATCTGGCGTTGCCCGTGAGGAAATTTGCGCCACCGAGCCATTCCGACGAAAGGGTTCACAATGGACCATGTCAGGATGCCCAGCATGAATATTGCCAAGTTGACATGACCGAATTCTCCCCAATCCTGTCGTCACATCCTGGGCACCTAACCTGGGCCAAACACGAGCAAAACGCCGATCGTGTTTGCGACCAAGGCGACGATGAGCATGCCAATTGCTATTTTCGGCGCTCTGCGGAGCAAATCCCAAAATTGGTAATCGACCTGGTCGCGCAAGGTGAGAACGGTGGTCCCTGTGATCGGAGGCCTCACGATTATCTGTGTTTGCGGCGACAGGCGAATAGAAAGTTGGCGAACGACTACTCGCCAATCGCTACTCGCAATTCTGGCCTCCTGCAACCCTTGCCTCGCAGGCGCGAATGGCCATATCAGGGCGGCATGCCGAACGAGCAAGTGGCCCCGAACGCCTCCCCCGCGGATGCCGCCGTCCTGCTCCAAGAGGGGAAAGAGTCCGCGAAGCGGCTCGATGCCAAGACCATCTCGAAGATGGACTCTTGGCAATTGCGAAAGCTTATCGGGCCGAAAGACGTGCTCGAAGTCGGCGCGTTGCGCGATTGGCTTTTAGGAGATGCTCGCCGGGCCGAGGATCCCTCGAAAAACATCACCGAGCTCTGCAATCGAATCCTCGCGATCGGCGTGCCGATCGAACGCGTCGCCGTCTCGATTTCGACCCTCCACGCAGAGCATGATGCGGTCGGACGCATCTGGCTCAAGGATGGCGGCGTCAAGGAAAGCGTTTATGTCAGCCCCGGGCCGGACGACCCGACCTTTTTGCGGAGCCCTTACTACGCGGCATTGACGTCGCGCGAATGGGTCGAGATGCGCCTTGCCGAGACGCCGGATGATCGCTTCGGCATCGTGCCCGACCTGAAGGCCGAAGGTTACACGCATTACATTTGCGCGCCGATCACCTTTGCCAACGACATGACGGCTTGGGCGACCTTGGCGACGCGCGCGCCCGACGGCTTCTCCGCTCGCCACCTCGCGATAATCGCTTCGATCTTGCCCCCCTTTGCCGTCTTGCTCGAGCTTCGCGTGGCCTGGGGCACCTTGCGCAATGTGCTGCGCATCTATGTCGGAGATGAACCGCGTCAGGCGATCCTCGGCGGCAATGTCAAGCGCGGGCAGGTCTCGACGATCCGTTCCGCAATCCTTTTCGCCGATATGCGCGATTCCACCCAGCAAACGGTCGAGCTCGGCGCCGTCGGCGCCGTGGAGCTCTTCAATCATTTCTTCGACTGCATCGTTCCGGCGATCGAGCAGCGCCAAGGCGAAGTGCTGAAATATCTCGGAGATGGGCTCTTGGCGATCTTTCGGCAGGCGAAGGACGGCGAATGTGACGCGCCGGAGCGGGCTCTCTCTGCCGCGCGCGACGGGCTCGCCTCGCTCAACGCCTTCAACATGGAACATGCGGACAAGCCACAGATGCGTGCCGGCATTGCCTTGCATTACGGGGAAGCTGCTTACGGCAATATCGGCTCGGGCACGCGTCTCGACTTCACGGTCATCGGCCGTGACGTAAGCCTGGCCAGCCGGATCGCCGATATGAACCGCACGCTCGACGAGCCGCTGCTGATGTCGGCGGCCTTCGCGCGCGAGCTTGGCCATAAGGTGAGGCCGCTCGGGAAGTTTCGGGCCAAGGGCTTTGGCGATCCGGTCGAGATCTTCCGGCCCGACGAGATGGACGTGACGCTCGATAGAGTCTACCGGACGCCAAAAGCCACATTCTTCGACATTGGATGATGCCAATTGCGCTCGCTGTGCGCGCTCGGGCCGTTCCCGCTTGGCGTTTTCGTCCTGATGTGATGTTGCAGCCAGTCGCCCTTGACAGCGCGCCAAGGATTCGCTGGTCATTATCGGCCAATATCAACATTCGAGAGAGGTGCGCGCGTGCTTGAGGAACGGCTTGCGGAACAGCCCTTTCTCTTGGCTGATGGGGCAACGGGGACGAACCTTTTCGAGATGGGGCTCATTTCCGGCGAGGCCCCTGAGCTATGGCTCGAGGCCCATCCGGACCGCGTCATGGCGCTGCATCAAAGTTTCGTCGACGCCGGCGCCGACATCATCTTGACCAACAGCTTCGGCGGCAATGCGCGCCGCCTGATGCTCCACGATTTGCAAAGTCGGGCACGCGAGCTCAACCGCGAGGCGGCGCGCCTCGCGCTTGAAGTGTCGGCGAAGTCCTCGCGACCGATCGTCGTGGCAGGCTCGGTGGGGCCAACGGGTGATCTTCTCGCACCGCTCGGCAGCCTCACGGAGGAGGAGGCCGAGGCGGTTTTTGCCGAACAGATCACAGGGCTGAAGGAGGGCGGGGCGCATCTTGCCTGGATCGAAACGATGTCGGCGCCGGAAGAGATGCGGGCCGCCGCGAACGCCGCCGCGAGGCTTGAGATGCCGTTCACCTTGACAGCGAGCTTCGACACCGCAGGGCGCACGATGATGGGACTTCAACCATCCGCGCTAGCCTCGTTTGCCGCGGGCCTGTCCCCGCCTCCCGTGGCACTTGGCGCGAATTGCGGGGTGGGCGCGTCCGATCTCGTGATGTCGGTTCTCGATATCGCGGCGTGCAACGAGGCTTCGGTGATCATCGCCAAGGCGAATGCGGGCGTCCCGCAATGGAAAGGCGCTCACATCCATTATTCCGGCACGCCAACGGTGATGGCCCATTATGCCTGCCTCGCCCATGATGCGGGAGCGCGCATCATCGGCGGTTGCTGCGGCACTTCGCCCGCCCATCTCGCCGCCATGCGGCGCGCGCTCGACCTGCATGAGCGCCGCGCGCCCCCGACGCTTGAAACGGTGATCGCGAAGCTTGGCCCTTTGGCGCAACCGCGCAAGGAGGCGGGCTCCGTCGGACGCCGTCGCGAACGCAGGCGCGGTTGAGGGGTTCGCGGTTAAGCATTCAGGCAAGTATCGAGCAATTAGACAAAGGTCAGAACAGAATATCAATCTTTTGGAGGAAAGCTGTTCCTGATAACGCGCCGTAAAGGCGCGATCTTTTACAACAGGGACGGCCGTCATGGTGAGCCTCTCGTCCGGCAGCGCCGGATCGATTGCCGCATTGTTCCTTGCGTTTGCCCTGGGTTTCCTCGCCACAACCCTCTGGTTGAGGTTTCGGCTGGCTCACTCAGAAGCGCAGACCGCGCTGCGTGAGGCCGAGATCGAGCGCCTGCGCGACGAAATCTGGCAAGCCCGTGAAAGTGAGGAGCGTTACCGCGGCCTCATTGAGGGGCAGAACGATCTCATCTTGCGCCGCGATCCGAATGATCGGATCGTTTATGCGAACCCCGCATTTCTCGAAGCAGCCGGATCCGACGAGCCAGTGACCGGAAGGTGCTTCTCGCTCAAATCGATCCATACCGGTGAGGTTTTGCTCACCGCTGACGGCGCCCGCAGCTTTGACCAGGAAATCGAGACGGGTCGCGGGACGCGTTGGATCTCATGGCTCGAGACTATGGTGCGCGAACCTGACGGGCGCATGCTGCGGCAGTCGGTGGGCCGTGACATCACCGAGCGGCGTCGCTCGGAAGAGGCCCTCGCCGGCGCCCAGCGCAAGGCAGAAGCCGCGAGCGCCGCGAAGTCGCGCTTTCTAGCGACGGTCAGCCATGAGCTCCGCACCCCGCTCAGCGGCATCACGGGAATGGCCGATCTTCTTCTCGACACGGGTCTCACGCCCGAACAGGCGACCTATGCGCGGGCCGTGAAAAGCTCGGGAGAATCGCTGCTCTTTTTGATCGACGAAATTCTCGATTTTTCGAAAATTGAATCCGGCAAGCTCGAGCTCGTGCAGGAGAATTTCGACCTCACTGCCTTGGTCGAAGGCGTGGCCGAACTCTTGGCGCCACGCGCCCAAGGAAAAGGCATCGAAATCGCAAGCTTCATCGCCCCTCGCACCCCGCGGCTGCTGCGCGGAGATCTGGCGAGGTTGCGGCAAATCCTCCTCAACCTCGCCGGCAATGCCGTCAAGTTCACGACGCAAGGCGGCGTGGGGATCACCGTCTCGATATCGGCAGAGGGAAGGACGGTCTTCAAGGTGACCGACACAGGAGAGGGGATCAGCACCAATCGACAGGCGCGCATCTTCGAGGAATTCGAGCATGGAGAAGGGACTGGCGCTGGCGCGGGACTAGGCCTTGCGATATCGCGCCGTCTCGCGGAGATGATGGGTGGTTCTCTCGGCGTCGATAGTGCGCCCGGCGAGGGCGCGACCTTCACGGCCGACATCCCCCTCGTCGCCGTCAAGGGCGAGCCACAACCGCAGCGTTGCTTTCCGGCGGGAAGCCGTGCGCTCGTTGTGGCGCGCTCCCCGTTCGAGGCTCCTTATCTTTGCGAGAAGCTGCGCGAGCTCGGCTTCGACGTCGATCAAGCCGTCGATGCGTCGCATGGGCTTGCTGTGCTTGCCGCGTCGCCGGCGCCACTTCTTCTTGTGGCCGATGCGGCCATCGGCGAGGAGGCAGCGCGTGCGCTTGCCGGGCGCGCCACTGAGGCCGGAACTACTTTGCGGATCATGCTGCTGTCGCCATTCGAACGGCGCCAATTTGGTCCGCCGGCAGCCTTTGGCTTTGACAGCTACCTCGTGAAGCCGATCCGCGAACGCTCGCTCAGGTCAAGATTGGTCGAGCCGATCGCCCTCGCGCCTTCCGGAAATTCGCGATCTCTCGATGCGAAGCGCACCGTCGGCCATTCTCCGTTTCGCGTCCTTCTCGCCGAGGACGATGAGGTCAATGCTCTCCTTGCGACGCGCTTGCTCGAGCGGGAAGGCGCTGAGGTCGACCGCCACCACGATGGATTGAGCGCGCTTGAAGCTGCCGTGAGTGCAATGGAAGGCAAAGGCCCAGCCTACAATTTTGCGCTCCTCGATATTCGCATGCCGGGCCTTGACGGTCACGAGGTGGCACGGCGAATTCGCAAGGAGGAGGCCCGCCTCAGGCATCCGCCCCTGCGCCTTGTCGCGCTTACCGCCAACGCGCTTCAGGAGGATCGCGCGATGGCGCTCGCGGCCGGCTTCGATGTTTTTCTTGTCAAACCCGTGGTGCGCGAAGACCTTTCGCGTCTCTTTGCGCCGGACACTGCAAAAAGCAAGGTCGCTTGACGGCACCCTCGATCTTTCGCACTCGTGGTCCGGCCCCGACATAATGGTTCCCCTTTGTCGGAAAAGACCTGACCACTTACCTATGAGATCGTGGATAGATTTTACCGACGAACGGGGATCCTCGGTCGGAATCGATCCATTGGCGTCATGCTCGCGTCATCTCGTCATGTTGGCGTTTTTGCGAGAGAATCGCAGGGGCAATGCCGGGTGGCCAGCAGCGGTACGAAGAAGAGAAGGCAGGGATCTCGGCCTCTATGGGGTCTGCTCGGAAGCACGAGCGCGCCCACATGGCCCTCAGCAAGACCAGCCCTCGCCTCGCGCGGACTTGGAGCATCGACCGGGCTCGCTCGGCTTGCACTTTTGCCCCGGATGGACTGGCAGAGGGCGCGAGAGCGCCTTCCTGATCGGCGGCCATTTGAAGAAGTCGGCATGGGCGGGCGGCTCGGCTCACTCGAGGTGCGGCTCGCCCGCGACGCCCGCGAATTGCGGGAGGCCCAACGGCTTCGTTTTCGCGTGTTTTACGAAGAAATGTCGGCACTCCCCAATCCGCTGAGCGCTCTCCTGCGCCGTGACAGCGACCGGTTCGATCGCGTTTGCGATCACCTCGTCGTGGTCGATCACGCTCAGCGCGCGCATCTGCCGATTGGCGCCAGTTCCAAGGTGGTCGGCACCTATCGAATGCTTCGCCAGGAAGTCGCGGAGGAAAGCGTCGGCTTCTACACGAGCAGCGAGTTCGATCTTTCGCCCTTGCTCGCGTCTCATCCGGAGATGCGCTTCCTCGAGCTTGGCCGCTCCTGTGTGCTCGCGAGCCATCGCGATAAGCGCACGCTCGAGCTCCTTTGGCGCGGCATCCATGCTTATGTGCGGCGTCATCGCATCGACGTGATGATTGGCTGCGCGAGCCTCGAAGGCACCCACCCCGCGGCGCTCGCCGAGCCTCTGAGCTTCCTTCACCACTACGCGCCTTGTCCCGAAGGCTGGGAAGTCCGTGCACGACCCGAGCGGCATGTGCCGATGAACATCTTGTCGAAAGGCACCTTCAACCCGAAAGCTGCATTGAGAAGCTTGCCGCCCCTTATCAAAGGTTACCTTCGCCTCGGCGCGCGATTCGGAGACGGAGCCGTGATCGATCGGCAATTCGGCACGACCGACGTTTTCGTGCTTTTGCGGACGAGCGAGATTGCCGAGCGCTATGTTCAGCATTTTGGGCTGCAGGAACAAAGTGGGGCGGCCTGAGGAGCTAGATCAGGGCGCCGCTGCGTTCCTCATGCAGTGTGAAACGCCGCCTATCCTCGTAGCCCTTCGCCCTTCCGCCACAACTCCCGCAAGCCCTCGCGATAGCTCGGGAAGGCAGGGAAAAATCCCAGACGGCACTTGATCCGATCGTTGCGCACCCGCTTGCTTTCCCCATAGAAGCTTGCCGCCATCGGTGAGAGCTTCGCGGCGGCGAAATCGATCTCAGGCGGAGGCTCGATCCCAAGGAGCCGCGCCGCAAAAGTGATGACATCCTGCGGCGGGGAGGGTTCGTCATCCGTCACGTTGTAAACGACGCTTGCCGTGTCGCTTCTCAACGAGAGGCCGAGCGCGGTCGCGATGTCCTCGACATGAATCCGGTTGAATATCTGGCCGGGCTTGATGATGCGGTGCGCCTTGCCCTCGCGAAGCGCCACGAGCGCGTTCCGGCCAGGGCCATAAATTCCCGGAAGGCGAAAGCTGACGACGGGAATGTTTGCCTGCGACCCGAGGCGCTGCCAGCTCGCTTCCGCCTCGACGCGCGCCCGGCCACGTGCCGATATCGGCCGGCAGGGTGTCGTCTCGTCCACCCAG
>JAFAQA010000394.1 GCA_019246665.1 Hyphomicrobiales bacterium | reverse complement strand
GCCACCGGAGCTTCGCCGCACCGGCATCCTGTTCCAGGATGATCTCCTGTTTCCTCATCTTTCGGTCGGCGGCAATCTGGGCTTCGGTTTGCCGGCGGCGGTGAAAGGCAGGGCAGCGCGGCGCGCCCGTATTGAAGAAGCGCTTTTGGCGGGCGATCTCGAAGGCTTCGCTGACCGTGATCCGGCGACCCTTTCGGGTGGGCAGCGCGCTCGCGTGTCGTTGCTGCGCCTATTGCTTTCCGAGCCTCGCGCCGTGTTGCTCGACGAGCCTTTCTCGAAGCTCGACGCGGCTCTTCGCTCCCGCTTTCGCGCCTTTGTCTTCGACGAATTACACAAACGCGCCTTGCCCGCGATCCTCGCAACCCATGATCACGCGGACGCGATGGCCGCCGGCGGCAAGGTGATCGTGCTGGAGCCGCCAGGGCCGACTTGAATATCGCGGCTGCCGCGAGAATCCGGCGGCCGCGATGCGCTCAACATCACCTCAGAAGGTTGGGAGATTGGGCAAAGGCTTGTGAAACCATTTCTCGTGGATGGTGTTCAACTCGCCGTTGTTCTTCACGAAATAGACGAAGGTGTTTACCCATTGATGCAGATTCCACTGGTCCTTGCGCATGGTGATGCCGTTTGGCTGCTGCAACAGGATGAATTTGCGCTCAATGCCTGGTCCTGGATTCTTTGCGTAGAATTCATCACCCGTGAGGCCGGTCTCGGCGATCGCGTCGACCTGCCCTGTGAGCAGGGCCTGATACGTCGAAGGGTCATCGTCGAAGCGGGCCATCTTGACATCATTGCCAAGGGTCGAGGTCAAGATCACGTCCTGCACCGTGCCACGCGGGACGCCCACACGAAGCCCCTTGAGATCGGCGATCGATTTGATCGCCTTGTCCTTCGGGCCAAAGATTACATTCTCGATGGCGCTGTAGGGGATCGAGAACAGCACCTGCTTGGCGCGCTCGGGCGTGACGCCGAATGTCGCGACAATGAGGTCCACCTTGTTCGTGACGAGGAAGGGAATGCGGTTCGGTGAGGTCAGCTGAACGAGGTTGACTTTCACGCCGAGATATTTTCCGAGGAGTTTTGCGACCTCGATGTCATAGCCGTCCGGCTCTTGCTGCGCATTGAGGATGCCGTAGGGCGGCAGATCGACCAGAACCCCGATGTTGATCGAGCCGCGGCTGATGATCTCATCCACCGTCTGAGCGTTTGCCGGGACGGCCCCCGCGAGGCCGAACGCCAAGGCCAAGGCGAAGATCAAGCCCGCCGCATAATTCCAGATCCGCATGCATTTCCTCCTCGATGCACCAAGATTGATGCCCAAATCGCTCAGCGCTTGTAGGCGAGTGCGAGCCGGCGCTCCAGCCGGCTCGCGGCGATCGTCAAAGGCCAGCACATCACGAAATATACGGATGCCACAAGGCCGAAGATCAGGAAGGGCCGAAACGTCGCGTTATTGAGTTGCTGTCCGGCGCGCGTGAGCTCGACAAAACCGATGATGGCGGCAAGAGACGTGCTCTTGATCAGGTTGACGAGAAAGCCGACCGTCGGAGGAATGGCGGTGCGCAATGCCTGCGGTGCGACGACGCGCAACATGCGCTGGCCATAATGCAGGCCGAGCGCACGTGCCGCCTCGATCTGGCCGTTCGGCACCGCCTGGATCGACCCTCGCCAGATTTCGCCGAGGAAAGCACCCGCGTTGAGGCTGAGCCCCAGGATCACCGAAAGCCAGGCGCCGAGCGGCACGCCGATCATGTCGCCGCCGAAGAAGACGAGGAAAAGCTGCAAGAGCAGCGGCGTTCCCTGGAATAGGCGAATGAAACCGATGGCAAACCAGCGCACCGGCCTCGCCTCGGCGACACGCATCAGCGCGATGACTAGCCCGACGAGGCCGCCGCCCGCGAATGCAATGAGGGATAACACCACGGTCCAGCGCGCCGCGAGCAAAAGGTAAGTGAGATCGCCGGCGTTGAAGCTGCGCATCAGCGGGTGATCCGTTTTCCGAAGGCCACGCGCTCGATCGCCGCGAAGGCAGTGGAGAAGAGGAGCGACAAGGCGAAATAGATCGCGGCGGCGACGATGAACGCCTCGAAGGCGCGAAACGTCCGGCCCTGGACGTCGAGTGCGGCCGAGGTGAGCTCATCGGCCGAAATGGCCGAGCAGACGCTCGAATTGAGCATAAGAAGGATGAATTGGCTCCCGAGCGGCGGCACGATGATGCGCAAGGCCTGCGGGAGGACGACGAGACGGAAGGTTTGCAGGCGATGCAGGCCGAGCGCCAGCGCGCCCTCGACCTGCCCATGGCTGATGTTCTCGATTCCAGCCCGCACGATCTCGATGGTGTAGGCCGAGCCGTTGAGAATGAGCGCGATCAGCGCACCCTCGTTCGCGTCGAGCCGAAGTCCCACCGTCGGCAAGCCGAAGAAGATCATGAAGATCTGCACGAGAAAGGGCGTGTTGCGGATGATCTCGACATAAGCGGCAACAAGTAACCGCAAGGGTTTGGGGCCCGAAGTGCGGGCCAAGGCGCCGAGAATGGCGATGAAGAGGCTTGCGATCATCGCGAGCGCCGAAAGGCGAAGCGTCATCAAGGCGCCGGCGATGAATTCGTCGCGCGCATTCCACATGTCGCCGAAGTGGAAGATGTAGTTCATGCGCGGCGCGTCCGACGAGGCCGCATCCGCGAACTTCGCCCCATTATGCCCAGCTCCGAGCCCTTGATTTTCTCGCCTTGACGGTGGAGCAGTTGGATATTGGTGTCAACGCGATAAAGGGCGCCGGTTCTATTGAAGGCTGTGCTGGTGCGATACCATTTCGGCACGTGGCAGGGACGCACCTGCGTTCCGGTCGCACCAGAGCGCGCCGAGGCTCCGGCGAGTTCGGAGCATATCGGCTCCAAGCGGTCGCGCTTCGCACTTCCTGGAAGGAGAGGCCCCGTGCTATGGCGTGGGCTGCGATCGCCGGAGCATGATCCGCAAAGGGACCCCAGCATTGCGACAAGCTCAGGTGAATAGTCGAAACGATAAGCTGACGCTGCTGCCTGATCAAAACGCGTCGCGCTCCAGGAGTTCCCATGCCCGCAGCTTTTCACACATTCTTGTGCCGCACCGACAACATCGGCGTGCTCATTCATGACGAAGCGACGGGCTCGACCGCGAGTGTCGATGTGCCCGAAGCGGAGGCTGTCGAGCGGGCCTTGCGCGACACGAGCTGGAAGCTCACGCACATCATCGTCACGCACCGCCATCTTGATCACATCGAAGGCATTCCCGCCTTGAAGGCCAAGACCGGCGCGCGGGTGATCGCCCCGAAGAAGGCCGCGGCTCAGGTGCCGCAAGCCAACGAGTTCGTCGGCGAGGGGGACAAGATCAGCGTCGGGCAGCTCACCGCCTCTGTGCTCGATACGCCGGGACACTGCGCCGACCACATCTCGTATTGGTTTGCGCAGGACAACGCCTTATTCGCCGGCGACACCATCTTCACGCTCGGTTGCGGTCGCGTCAGCGAGGCAACGCCTTCCGTGCTCTGGTCCTCCTTGCAGCGCATCGCAGCCTTACCGAACGAGACGCGCATCTGGTCTGGGCATGAATACACCTTATCGAATGCCAAATTCGCAATGTCCGTCGACGACACGAACGAAGCGCTAAAAGCCCGATACGCGAAGATCGAGAAACAGCGTGCCGCCAACGAGCTCACCGTGCCGACCACGCTTGCTGAGGAAAAGGCGACGAACCCATTTCTGCGCGCCGGCGATCCGAAGGTGCAGAAGGCAGTCGGCATGGCCGGTGCCGATGCGAGCGCCGTCTTTGCCGAATTGCGCGAGCGGAAGAACCGGTTCTGATTCTTCGCGTAGGGTGGGGCGCGATGTCCGCGCTTTCGGCCGAAGAGTTGATCCGCGAACTCCAGCTTGCCCCGCATCCGGAGGGCGGCTGGTATTGCGAGAGCTACCGCGACACGCAGGCATCGAGCGATGGCCGGGCGAGATCGACAGCCATATATTTTCTGTTGAAAGCCGGCGAGGCCTCGCATTGGCATCGAATCGACGCGTCGGAGATTTGGCTGTGGCACGCCGGCGCGTCGCTCGAGCTCTCGATCTCGACAGACGGTTTGAAAACGCACGCCCATCGGCTTGGCGTCGACATCGCGGCGGGAGAACGCCCGCAAGCTGTCGTGCCGCCCCATTCCTGGCAAAGCGCAAAAAGCCTCGGTGAATGGACGCTCGTTTCCTGCGTCGTGGCCCCCGGATTTTTGTTTTCAGCATTTGAAATGGCTGCGTATGGTTGGCGGCCAGGAGCCGCGGCAACCGAGTAGGCATCGTTCACCCTCTCGCCAAATTGGCTCCGAGAGGAACGACCATGCGGCGCTCAATTTCCCCGGCCCTTGACATTACGTAAGTGAAAACTTACCGTAAGTCATGACTAACCCAAGCTTCGCGCTCAGCGCTCTTGCCGACCCGACCCGCAGGGGCGTTTTCGAACGCCTGGCCTCGGGATCCGCGTCGGTCGGCGAAATCGCAGCGGAGCTTCCCGTAAGCCGGCCTGCCGTCTCGCAACATCTCAAGATTCTGAAGGAGGCAGGCCTCGTCCTCGATCGCGCGGAAGGCACAAGACGGGTCTACCAGATCGACCCTGCCGGGCTTGGCGCCATCCGGGCGTGGCTCGACCAGTTCTGGGCCATCGCGCTCGACGCCTTCAAGGCAAAGGCCGAAGGTGAGGAGATCGCCGCGCGAAAAGGGAAGCATAAATGAAGACGATCAAGCCCGCCCCGGTACGCCGGAGCATCGAAGTGAAAGCGAGCATCGAGCGCGCTTTCGATGTGTTTACAGCGGGCTTCGGGAGCTGGTGGCCCCATTCGCACACGATCAGCAAGGGCAAGCTGAAGACGGCCGTGATCGAACCGCGTGTCGGCGGCCGCTGGTATGGGGAGGATGAGGACGGGACGAAGACCGATTGGGGACATGTGCTTGCCTTCGATCGGCCGAGTTATCTCGTGCTCGCCTGGCAAATCAGCTCGGATTGGCGGTTCGACCCGGAAGTGTTGAGCGAGGTGGAATTGCGCTTCACGCCGCTCTCATCAAATCTCACCCGCGTTCAACTCGAGCACCGCCACCTCGAGCGCCTCGGGCCGAATTTCGAGGAGATGCGGGCGGCCTTCGAATCGTCGAATGGCTGGAGCGCGATCATGGGCCTCTTCGCCGCGGCTGCGGAAACCGCGGAACCCTCGGCGCGGAAAATCGGAGGCGCCTGAAGGAAGCTTTGCGACCGCGCTTATGCGAAGCGCGTGCGTGAAATCGGTCTCACTCGAAAAGAAGGAGAGCATCATGGCTGAATTCATCGTCTACGGCATTCCGGGCAGCCCCTATCTCCGCGGTGCCCTTCTCGGTTTCGAGGAAAAGGGGATCGCCTATGATCTCAGCGCCATGGAATTCGGCGACATGAAGTCACCGGAACACCTCGCCCGCCATCCCTTCGGTCGGATTCCCGTCGTCGCGCACGGCGATTTTCACCTTTTCGAAACGCAGGCGATCCTTCGTTATCTCGACGATGTTCAGGCAACGCCCTCGTTCACGCCGAAAAATGCGAAGGCGAAGGCGCGCATGAACCAGCTTGTCGGCATCACCGACTGGTATTTCTTTCCGAAGGTGTCGGCCACGATCGCCTTCCAGCGCTTCGCCGTCCCGATGCGCGGCGGCACGCCCA
>JAFAQA010000126.1 GCA_019246665.1 Hyphomicrobiales bacterium | reverse complement strand
TCACTTCGCCTTTTTCGAGCCCACCTCCTCGTCCCAGCGGCGGAAGGCGAGCACCAGCTTGTCCGGCGTGAGCGAGAGCTCGATCGGATTCTCGGCAATGAGCTTCGCATATTCCGGGCGGCCGAATTCGGCAATGATGTCCTGGCTCTTTTGCGGCGCCATCGAGAGCGGCACGTTCTTCACCGCCGGTCCCGGATAAAGATAGCCCTCGTCATAGGTGTAAGCCTGGATTTTCGGCGTCAGCATGTAGGCCATGAGATCGAGAAGGACCGCGAAGCGGTCCTGCGGCACGCCTTTCGGCACGGCCATGAAGAAAGCGTCGGACACCCAGTGGAAGCCTTCGAGCGTCCCGATCGCGGCGCTTTTCGGCACGATGCCGAGATAACGCGGGTTGATGTCCCAGCCCGTCGTCGAGACGATGATGTCGCGTGAGCCCTCGCCGAATTCCTTCATCGTCACGCCTGTTCCGGTTGGATAATATTCGATCGTGGGGCTGAGCTCCTTGAGATAGTCCCAGGTCTTGTCCCACCCCTTGATCGGATCTTTGGGATCGTTGTCGCCTAGGAGAAAAGGCAGCCCCATCAGAAAGGACTTGCCGGGCCCTGAATTGGCCGGACGCGCATACATGAAGCGGTTCGGATTGGCCTTGGCCCAGGCGAGAAGCTCGGCCGCCGACTTCGGCGCCTGTTTCACGCGTTCCGGCGCGTATTCGAGAATAGGGCCGGAGGGATAGTAGGCGCACACGACGCCATATCCTTGGGCCTGCGCCCTGAAGAGCTGGAGTGCGGTCGGCTCGTAATTCGCCTCGATGTTGGGAAAGGCCTCCTGAAAATCTGGAAAGATTTTCGCCCAGAGGCCAAGCTCGAGGCCGGCCGAGAGTGCGTCGGAGCTCGTCAGCACGAGATCGAGATCGCTCTTGCCGGCATCTTGCTGGGCCTTGATCTTGCCCGCGAGCTCCGGCGCGGGCGCCTTCACGTATGTGATCTTCGAGACGAGGTTCGGTTTCTCGGCTTTGTAGGCATCGAAGCCTGCCTGCAGCAAGGCAAGCGCGCCGCCGACATCGATGATGCTCAGCGCGACCGGCGTCTTGGGCAAAGGCGAAACCGCTGCCCGCGCGCCGCGCGTCGAAAGAACCGCGCCCGCCGCAAGGCCGCCGACCACTTGGCGCCGATCGATACGCGTCATGAAAGCTCCTCCCTCGTTGCGGCGCGGAGGTTAGAGCATGAGCCGAGAAAGGGGAAACCGCTTACTCCTTCAAAGCTCGCCCTGCCGAGGGAGGAAGTCAGAGCTTGCTCGTCTTACCCGCATCCACCTCGCCCGAGGCCGGCGTGATGCGCTCCCATTTGATGCCTTTCACGTCGACTTCGTTCGCGGCCCGATCAGGCTCAATCGGCTTGAAGTTCGCCACGCTCGCTTTCGCCTCGTCGAGCTCGGCATTGGTGAGGCGCTGCGCCACCTCGTCGCGTTTCGCCGCGCTGTCCGCATCGCCGTCGCGAGCCGCGAGCGCGAACCAGACGTAGGAAGACTTGAGGTCGCGTGGCGTCCCGAGCCCGCGCGCCATCAGAATGCCGAGATTGAACTGGCTGTCGCGGACATTGCGCTCTGCCGCCTTCCGGAACCAGGTGACCGCGGTCGCATAATCCGGCTTGCCCTCGACCCCCTGAGCCAAAAAGACGCCCACATTGTGCATCGCCTTGACGTTGCCGCGATCGGCGGCCTTCTCGGACCAGGCTCTCGCGCCGGCGAGATCCTTAGGCATGCCGATTCCCGTCTCGTACATGTTCGCAAGTCGATATTGGGCAGGCGCGAGCCCTTGATCGGCGGCGCGTTGGAAGAGCTTGGCCGCTGCCTGTGGGTCGCGCCCCATCCCGTTCCCATCATAGAGGCGCGATGCAAGCTCATATTCCGCGATCGGATCATCGGCACTGGCAGCAAGCTTCAGCCTGGCGAGGCCGTCGCTCTCGCTAGCCGGGGGAGAGGATTGCATCGCCGTCGGCGCCACACCCGCCTCGACGGGCTTGCGGGGCGGCATCGCTGCGTCATGTGCCGCGGGCGCAGCGGGAGAAACGGCAGCGATGCTGCCCGTAACGTCATTCGCTGGAACGGACAGATCTTCCTTGTTTCCATGGGTCGCGAGGGCCTTTTTCACTTTGGCCAAAGCGGCTGAAGCCTGTGGAGAGAGGCTCGATGAGTGGTCGCCTTGCGGCGCGGGATGCAAGAACGGGGGCTCGAGTTGATCGAGCCTGAAGGGCCAATTTTCTAACAGGAGTCGTCCGGCGCCGACCACGCCGAATACCGCGATCAGGCCGATCAAGGCGAGAAGAATCGGTTTGCGCTTGAGCCCCGTGCCGAGCTTTAGCGAGGATAAGGGGTTCTTGGCTCCGCCCCGCGCGGCCGTGTCGGAGACCGCCGTCTCTCCGGTGGCGCTCTCCGCTGCCGCGCGTCTTGCCGCGGCGATCAGCGCTTGCGCGCTCATCGCACCACCTTTTGCACTCGCCGCGACATCGCTGCTCGCCGGGACGGGATTATCCTCGCCGGAACCGAGGGTCGGCTCGTCAACGGGACGTCTCGCGACAGTTCCGGCGCTTGTGAGAGACGGCCGGCCCGACCCGGGCTCCAAGGGTTCATCACCCGGTGTCGGATGTACCGGAACCGTGGGCGTCACGCCGCGCTGGGCCGCACGCTCGGCGGCACTGCGCGCGGCTTCAAGGGCAGCGGCTTCGAAGGCGCCGTATTCAGCCTGATCCTTGGACGGCTCGGTTTCATGCTCGCGCAATTCCGGCTCCTCGGCCTCGGGGCCAAGATCCGATACGCCGGCATCGTCCCAAATCGGCGCCGTTCCAACCGGCATTTCCGAAGTGGAGGGCAGGCGAGCTTCCGAGGCCGTTGGCCGCGCATAGCTCTCCAAATCGGACAAGCGATCCATGATCCGCTCGAGCATCGCATTCATGTCGACGAGGGTCGCCTGCAATTCACGTTCGCCCGGGGCGCGCTGCTGGCGCATCGCGGAGGTGGCCTGGGCCGCTGCGTCCGAGGCCGCCGTTTCGGCTGCCTTCAGGGCCACGGTTCTCGTTTCGGCGAGATCGTCGGAGAGCTTCGCGATGCTGTGCTCGAGGGCATGGATGGCGTTCGCCGATTGCGGGTTGCTGAGACGCTCGGCCAAAGCGGCGATCTGATCCTCGAGAGCCTGCACGGCGCCAGGCGCGGAATCGCTCGGCCTTACGCTTTGCAGGCTTGTCGTGATCTCGCGCAGCAGGCGGTCGAGCGTCTCC
>JAFAQA010000089.1 GCA_019246665.1 Hyphomicrobiales bacterium | reverse complement strand
TCCGACACGCTCGGCGTGTTGCTCAAATACCAGGACGACATCGCGAAGGTGCAGGGAGGCCGCGTCGCCGAGCTGATCGAGGAGGCGAGAGCGGCGGCTCACGGATGAGCGAAAATCACCTTGCCGACAACATCGCCTATTTTGCGCGCGCGCTGCGCAAGGCGGGGCTGCCGGTCGGGCCCGGCACCGTGCTCGACGCGCTCGCCGCCATCGAGGCCGCGGGGATCGGCGGACGCGACGACTTCTACTGGATCTTGCATTCGGTCTTCGTGACGCGCCACGAGCACAGCGCGATCTTCGAGCAGGCTTTCCACATCTTCTTTCGCAGGCGGGGCCTGCTCGAGAAGATGATCGCCGCGATGAGCCCGATTGCTCCCTCGCTTGCGGCCGAGCGCCAGAAGCAGGAGGCCGGTGCGCTTCGCGTCAACGAGGCGTTGCAGCCGAAGGTCGAGCGCGAGCAGAAGAGAACGCAAGAGACCGAGATTTCGGCCGAGCTTGTCGCCTCCGCGACAGAGCTTCTCCAGGCGAAAGATTTCGCCCAGATGACGGCTGACGAGGTGGCTGAGGCCAGGCGCCGCATCGCCGCGCTCGTGATGCCGCAGGATGCAGTGAAGACACGCCGCTTCATCGCCGATCCCCGAGGGACGCGCATCGATCCGCGTGCAAGCTTTCGGCGCTCCTTGCGGTCGGGTGGCGCGGCAATCGAGCTCGCGCGGCGCCGTCCGCGCCTGCGCCATCCGCCGATCGTCGCGCTTTGCGACATCTCAGGCTCGATGGACGATTACACACGCATCTTTCTGCATTTTCTTCACGCATTGATGGAAGCAAGGGGGCGCGTGCAGGTTTTTCTATTCGCCACAAGGCTCACCAATGTGACGCGCCAGCTCCGCGCCCGCGACCCCGACGACGCCTTGGCGCGCTGCGGCGCCATCGTGAAGGATTGGGCGGGCGGCACGCGCATCGCCGACACGCTTCACGATTTCAACCGGGACTGGTCGCGCCGCGCTCTGTGGGGAGGGCCGATCGTGCTGTTATTCACGGATGGGCTCGAGCGCAGGGTCGATCATGATCTTGCCTTCGAGATGGACCGGTTGCACCGGTCCTGTCGTCGTCTCGTCTGGCTCAATCCTCTCTTGCGCTATGGAGGCTTCGAGGCGCGTGCCGCCGGCATTCGCGCGATGTTGCCCCATGTGGACGAGTTCCGCCCGATCCATAACCTCAAATCGATGGCCGATCTCTGCATGGCGCTTCAGCGCGGCCACGTCGCCACGACCGATCCGCGCCGCTGGATGGCGGCGGCGGCCTGAGCATAGTCACGGGCGAGGCATCGAGGGGAGATTCGCATGAGCCGCATCGTGTTCGTCCTGAACGGCCCGAACCTGAACCTTCTCGGCAAGCGCCAGCCGCATATTTACGGCCATGAGACGCTTGCGGATGTGGAACGCGACTGCCGGGCGCTCGCGAAGGAGCTGAAGCTTGAACTCCGCTTCCACCAAAGCAATCGCGAATACGAGATCATCGACTGGATTCATGAAGCTCGCGCGGCGGCGGGAGGCATCGTGATCAATCCCGCCGCCTTCACCCATACCTCCGTCGCAATTCTCGACGCGTTGAATGCTTGCGAGTTTCCCATCATCGAGGTGCACATCTCGAATGTGCATCGACGCGAGCCCTTCCGCCATCATTCCTATGTGTCGCTCAGGGCTGATGGCGTCATCGCCGGTCTTGGCATCCAGGGCTACGAGCTCGCTCTTCGGCGCCTGGCCTGGCTGATCGACGAAGAGAAGAAGACTTAGACGGGCTTCTTCATGACATTATTCAAGGGAATACTTATCATTAGCGATAGGATCGCTCTGAATAGATCAGGCTGAGCAGCGCCCCGAGGGGTCCGCGTCCGGCGAGCGCAAAATCAGGATCAAGCGACATGATCAGCGGGAAAACCACTATAATCGCGCATCTCGGCTATCCGACCGAATCCTTCAAGGCGCCGTTGATCTACAATCCCTATTTCGATTCGGTTGGAATCGACGCGGTGGTGGTGCCGATGGGCGTGAAGTCGGAGCACTATCCGAAATTCTTGCCCGAGCTGTTCAAGCTCACCAATATTCGCGGCGCGCTGGTCACCATGCCGCACAAGGTTACCACGCTCTCTCTTGTGAACGAGGTCTCGACCGCTGCAAAAATCGCCGGAGCTTGCAACGCCATATTGCTCCGGCCGGATGGCACCTTGCTGGGCGACATGTTCGATGGTGAGGGTTTCGTCCGGGGCGTTTTGCGCCACGGTCGCGAGGTCGCCGGACAGAAGGCGTTGGTCGTGGGCAGCGGTGGCGTCGGCTCGGCGATCGCGGCGTCGATCGCAGGCGCCGGCGTTGCGCGCCTTGGGCTCTTCGACGTGAGCAATGAAGCGGCCGAAGCTCTAGCGGGCCGGCTGCGGGCGCATTACCCGAAGCTCGAGGTCGTGATCGGAAACAAGGATCCGCAAGGCTATGACATCGTCATCAATGCCACGCCGATCGGCATGAAGCAGAGCGATCCCCTGCCGTTGGATGTGGAGCGTATCGCACCTTCGTCTTTCGTGGGGGAGGTGGTCATGAAGCAGGAGATCACGCCGTTCCTGCGCGCCGCCCGCGCCAAGGGTTGCGAGGTCCAGGTCGGGACCGACATGCTTTTCGAGCAGATCCCGGCCTATCTTGAATTCTTCGGATTCCAGACGACGACGCCTGA
>JAFAQA010000251.1 GCA_019246665.1 Hyphomicrobiales bacterium | reverse complement strand
ATCGCTTCGAGCTCGGCTCCCGTCGCGGTCCAGCCGGTGGGATTGGCGGGAGAGTTGATGACGATCACCCGCGTCCGGGATGTGATGGCGGCGGCGAGCCGATCGAGATCGAGATGCCAGCGCCCGCTCTCGAGCCGCATCGGCAGGAGCACCGGCGTTGCGCCGCTCACCATCAACGCGCCGAGAAAATTCGGCCAGGCAGGTGTCGGCACGATGACCTCGTCTTCCGGCCCCGAGGCAATGCGCATGGCGATCTGGATCGCCTGCATGCCGCCGATGGTGACGAAGAAACGTTCGGGCGAAAGGGGCTTGTCGTAAATCCGGCTCATATAGGCCGCGATGGCGCTGCGAAGCTCGGGAATTCCCCGTTGCAAGGTATAAAAGGTCTCGCCTGCGGCAAGTGAGCGAGCCGCGACGTCCGTGATGAATTGGGGCGTTGGAAGGTCCCCTTCACCGGCCCAAAGCGGAATGAGGCCGGGCCGGCCGAAGCCGTGTTCGAAGACCTCGACGATGCCGCTGTCCGGGGCCTCGAGGGCCTCCCGGCGCAAAGCCGGTATTCCCGTCGGGGAGATCCTGGCAGCGACGGTCATGCAACACCTCACGCAGCCCAAGGGCTATTTCGCGCCGGGAATTGCCCGACCTAGAGGATCGGCCTCGAAAAGGGAAATGAATTCTGGGACGGGCCTTTTGTCTCGCCCCAAAATCGCGGAGTCAGTGTCTCTCTCTCAAAAGATCGCGAATCTCGGTGAGCAGCACGATCTCCGCCGCAGGCGCTTTCGGGGCGGCAGGCGTTGTTCCCATTCTGGTTTTCATTCGGTTCATCGACTGAATCACGAGGAAAAGCACGAAGGCGACAATGAAGAAATTTACCACATAGGTGAAGAATTGACCCCAGCCGAGCACTGCGCCCATTTTCTTCGCATCGGCATAGGCGAGGCCCTCCTGCACTTTGCTCGAAAGCGGAAGGTAGTAATTCGAGAAATCCAGCCCGCCCGTAATCGCGCCGATGATCGGCATGATGACGTCGCCAACAAGCGAATCGACGATTTTCCCGAATGCCGCTCCAATGATGACGGCGACCGCAAGGTCGACGACATTGCCTTTCATCGCGAATTCGCGAAATTCCTTGAGCATCGTGCGTCCTCCACCCCTTTGCCGGATCCTCTGGGCCGGATCCGGATGGCCGACGGCTCGGCGAATCACGCAAATTCTAACCTATGATACAGTAACGCTGAAGCGGCGAAGCTACCCAGTCGGCCGGTTTTACAGTTCGATCAGAATGGCTGCTGGCGCATGTCGTGGCGCTCTCATGATGGAACCATGCCCCAAGATTCACCATTCGTCGTCAAAATCGAGCGAGATGCCGCGCACCAGGGGCGCTTTCGCTGGCGCGTTTTTCAAGACGGAATGATGCGCGATGCATCCGTCTATTCCTTTGCGACGAAGCGCCAAGCGCAGGCGGACGCAGACAAGTTCGTCCAAAAGCTCAAGGACACGTGGCGGGTTTTGAAGTGACCCGCACCGAAAGGCGTCGCGCGAGACAACCGACTGCGAAGTAGCGCGGCCATGCGCGCGAGACCAGGCGGGCCTCGCGATCTTGTCAATCGATGCTATATTCTGACGAAGCGAGCGCTTGGAGCCGACCATGAAGATATCCCTCATCCAGATGAATTCGATCAGCGACAAGAACGCCAACCTTGCGCAGGCCAAGCAACTCATCGAACGTGCCGTGGCCGAGGAGCGTCCGGATTGGGTGTTGCTGCCCGAGGTTTTTGATTGGATGGGCGGCTCGACTGCGGAAAAGCTCGCCATTGCCGAGCCGGCGACGGGTGGACCGGCCTATGAGACGCTGCGCGCGCTTGCGCGCGACAACCGCATCTGGGTGCATGGAGGAAGTTTCTTCGAGCGCGTCCCTGGCGAGAACCGCGCCTTCAACACAACCGTCGTCTTCGATCGCGACGGGCGCGAGGTTGCCCGCTACCGCAAGATCCACATGTTCGACATCGTCACGCCCGATGGCACGAAATACAGGGAATCGGCGACGATGAAGTCCGGCGAGGCCGTCGTCACCTACGATTGCGAGGGCGTCACGATCGGCTGCACCATCTGCTATGATCTGCGCTTCGCCGAGCTCTTCGCGGCTCTCGTCGACCGGGGCGCATCGATCATCGCCTTGCCTGCCGCTTTCACTTTGCAGACCGGCAAGGATCATTGGGAAGTGCTGTTGCGCGCACGTGCGATCGAGACCCAGACTTACGTGCTCGCGGCGGCGCAGACCGGCGGCTATGAGGCTAAGGGCAAGACACTTTACAATTACGGGCACTCGCTCGCGATCGACCCTTGGGGTCTCGTCATTGCCCGCGCCTCGGACGGGGTCGGCATCGTCTCGACGAGGCTTGATCTCAGCCTGCCGGCCGCCGTGCGCGCCCGCATGCCGGTCGCTGAGCACCGAAGGCTCGGCCGCTCACCGGAAGGCATGGCGATCGCGGCGGAGTAGGGCGCCATCGACGAAACTTGCAGTCGCGAAGCGAGGGCGGCACGCTTTTTTTTGCTTATCGATGGCAGCCAAATTTGTTTTTGTACTAACGAAAATATTTGACTTGGATCGGCGACGTGCCAAAATCGCGGACGCCTCAAAAGGCCCGAAGCTACCCCGCTATTGCATATATTCCCATGACCGCGCAGAAGGGAGTTTCCAATGCGCGCATCGAAGACGATGGGTTCCGATCTCCATGAAATGGTGAGGTCGAGCTCCTACACCACCGATGAGTGGTGGAAGCCCGAACAGCCCCCACGCCAATTGCTCCCGGCTTTAGCCTACACGTCCGAGAGCTGGTTTCAACGAGAGCGCGAGGAGCTGTTTGCCAAGGCCTGGACCTTCGCGGGAATGGTGGAGGATGTGGCCAATCCGGGCGACTACATCACGCTCGAGAGGGGCAACGCCGCGCTCGTCATTTTGCGCGACATGAGTGGGCGGCTGCGCGCCTTCCACAATGTGTGCCGTCATCGTGGTGCGCGGCTCCTCGAAGGCTCGGGCAATATTCAGCGCGGCCTCATCTCGTGCTTCTATCATAAATGGACGTACAATCTGAAAGGCGAGCTGCAGCTCGCGAGCGTTCCGTATCAACCGGAAGTCTTCCCCTGTTTGGACAAGTCGCTTTACGGCTTGCACCACGCGAAAGTCGCGACCTGGAAGAACCTGCTCTTCGTGCATCCGGACCCCAGCGCGATGTCACTCGAGGACTGGCTTGCGGAAATTCCCGAGAAGCTTGGGCCCTTCAAGCCGGCGCAGGAGCGATTGCACGATCCAGAGGCGCTCGTCGAGATTTCGGACATCGTTTATCGCGTTCGCGCCAATTGGAAGATCGTCACCGAGAATTTCATCGATGGCTACCACTTGCCGCTTCTGCACTCAGTGTCGCTCGGGGATGGCGATTTCATGCAGCAGAGATGGCAACCCGCCGGTCGGCACCAGGCGTTCTATCGACCGCTGAAGCCCGATATCAGCAAGGACAGATCCTATGCGGACCCTGACGAGGCGATGCCCGTGATCGAGGGGATCCCGGCCGACTACGGATTTTCCTACCAATGGCTGTTCCCGAATATCGCCCTTTCCCAGACCGCCTATAGCTGGAGCACCTTCGAGGTGATCCCGGTGAGCGCGGGGATGAGCCTGGTGCGCACGCGCGTGCGCGCGATGAAGCCGGACGGGGGTTCGAAAATCAACGAAGTCGATGTGGCCCAACTGCCCCCATACATCGCTCGCGCGAAGGGCTTCAATCTCTCAGCGGACCGGCTTCAGGTCGGGCCCGTGCACGCTCTCGAATCCAACAACGTCATGCTCGAGGACATCTACGCCTGCGAGAAAGTGCAGGAGGGCATGGGTTCATCGGTCTTTTCTGTCGGCCCGCTGTCGAAATGGGAGGCCCCTCTCACGTTCTTCCAGACGCAGATCCTGGATTTCGTGCCACTTCCCTGATGCCCTGAACGAGCGCCCCGGTCCGGACGCAGACTTGATCTAACGGCAACGTCTCAAGGCGCCAGAGCCGGCAGCAGGGGACCGCGATTGGTCCCGGCCGAGACGGCGACGCCGACAGCGAGATTATTGGTGACCTGGTAATCAAAGCCCGCCCCGACACTTCCCAGCACTTTCAGATTTGAAGGCGAGCCGAAGAGATCATTGGCGGTGTCGGTGGCGCTCAGATAGCCGGAGCGAATATCCGGCTTGGCGAAGGCGAAGCCCGCCGTGACGAAGGGCAGGAGACGTCCCATATCGTAGCCGAGCTTCACATTCGTGGCCGCGAATTCGTAACCGCTATAGGGGCCGTGCCGGAAGAGGCTCGGCGCATATCCGGTGCTCGCCTCGATGCCGAGGACAAAGTTGTTGTCGAACTCGCGATTATAGCCGACGAAAGCGGCGCCTCCGGCGCCATGCTTCACCCCTTTGCCCGAAAAGGCAAAAACCTCACTGCCGGCGTAAAACCCTGTCCAGGGTGATGCGGATTGCGCATTCGCGGAGCCCGGTGGCTGTTCGAGGGCGAAGGTCGGCAGCTTGGGGGTGGGCGGCGTCGCGTCATCCGCCTTGGCAGGAAGGCAGAAGCCGAAAATCATGGCGAACGCCAGAAGCGGCGTCTTGATCATTCGCGCCTCCTCGAATCTCGAACGCAACCGCCCGCGGGCAGATAACCACCAGCAAACTGCGGCGTCAAAAGGGCTGAGCGGGCATCTGCCGTTCACGAAGGCGTGCCCTCGAGCTGAGCCATGGCTCAAAACAGCCCCTCGATCGCGCCTTGTGCGTCGAGCCCGATCTTCTCGGATGCCGGATGGCGCGGCAGGCCCGGCATGGTCATGATGTCACCGCAGATCATCACGACGAAACCGGCGCCGGCCGACAGGCGCACTTCTCTCACCGGGACCACATGCCCACTCGGCGCCCCAAGGAGGGAGGCGTCGGCCGCGAAGGAATATTGGGTCTTGGCCACGCAAATCGGCAGCTCGGAAAAGCCCATCGCCTCGATCTCGGCGATGCGAGAAGCGGCCTTGGCGTCGAGTGAGATGTCCGAAGCGCCATAGATTTCGCGAGCGATGACCCGCATTTTCTCCGCGAGCGGCATGGCTGTGGAGTAGAGCGGCTTGAACGCGGCCTTTCCGCTATCGGCGAGCGCGACCACGCGTTCCGCAAGCTTGACTGTCCCCTTTCCGCCGTCGGCCCAATGGCGGCATTGGACGGCTTCGACGTCGAACTCATCCTTGCAGATTTTGGCGATAAGGTCGTGCTCCGCCTGGGTATCCCCCGTGAAATGGTTGATGGCGACGATCGGCGGCACGCCGAACTTGCGTACATTGGCGACATGGCGCCCGAGATTGGCAAGGCCCTTGCGCAAGGCGGCGAGGTCCTCGCGACCAAGATCGGTCTTCTTCGCGCCGCCATGCATCTTCAGCGCTCGCGCCGTCGCCACGATGACGGCCGCGGCCGGCGAAAGCCCGGCGCTTCGGCACTTGATGTCGAAGAATTTCTCGGCCCCGAGGTCGGCGCCGAAACCCGCCTCGGTCACGAGGTAGTCGCTGAGGCCCAAGGCGGCCTGCGTCGCCATCACCGAGTTGCAGCCATGAGCAATGTTTGCAAAAGGCCCGCCATGCACGAAGGCGGGCGTGCCTTCGAGCGTTTGCACGAGATTGGGTGAGAGCGCGTCCTTCAGGAGGACCGTCATGGCGCCGGGAGCTTGCAGATCGGCCGCCGTGACGGCCTTCTTGCCGTAAGTTTGCGCGACGACCATGCGCGACAAACGTTGCTGCAATTCTTCGAGGCTGCGCGACAGACAGAAGATCGCCATCACTTCCGAGGCGACCGTGATGTCGAAGCCGGCCTCACGCGGCACGCCGTTTGCGGCGCCGCCGAGGCCGGATACGATTTGGCGCAATGAGCGGTCGTTCATGTCGAGAACGCGCCGCCAGGTGACACGGCGCGGATCGATGTCGAGCTCGTTTCCCCAATAGACGTGATTGTCGATGAGAGCGGCGAGAAGGTTATGCGCCGAGGTGATGGCGTGGAAATCGCCGGTGAAATGCAGATTGATCTGCTCCATCGGCACGACCTGCGCGTAGCCGCCGCCGGCCGCACCTCCCTTCATGCCGAAGCACGGCCCGAGTGAGGGCTCGCGCAGCGCGATCATGGCGCGCTTGCCGATCTGACGAAGCCCGTCACCGAGGCCGACCGTGGTCGTCGTCTTGCCTTCGCCCGCTGGCGTCGGATTGATCGCGGTGACGAGTATGAGCTTGCCGTTGTGAGCTTGCGCCGCGCGCCGTTCGGCGATGAAGCTGAGCGCGACCTTGCCGATGTGGCGACCATGTGGCTCGAGCGCGCCTTCCGGGATTCCGGCGCGCTCGGCGATCGCGCTGATGGGTTGGAGCTTGGCGGCGCGGGCGATCTCGATGTCTGACGGCACGGCGGAAATCCTGCTGTTCGGGGAATGGCTGGGGGCGCGAGGCGGTCGAATGTTATTAAAGCCGATGGCCCGGGTTGGCCAGCAGGACCATGATTAAACGAAAGGGAGAGCGGTACCCGCCATTTGCGGTGGGTCCGCAAGCTTTGAAACCGAGACAGGGGCCCGGACGAGCTTCATCCCACCTGTGGCGCTTGCTGATCGAAAAGAGAGAGGCGGGGGAGGGTCGTCCCGGGCAGGATCAAAGCTCCCGGCGCCACGACGGCATTGGCGCCCAACCTCACGCGATTGCCGACAAGAGCCCCGAATTTTTCCGTGCCCGTGTCGATGATCTCGCCATCGAAGGCGATCCTTATGCGCTTGTCCTCACTTTCATTGCGAAAGTTCGCAATGATCGAGCCCGCCTCGCAATTCACCCCTTCCCCGAGGATGGAGTCCCCGACGAAATTGAGGTGGGCGAGTTTGCTGCCCTTGAATGCGAAGCTCGATTTGAGCTCGGCTCCAGGGCCGACGATGCAGTCCTCGTCGAGAAAGACACCGCCGCGCAAATAGGCGGTTGCCGCGATGAAGCATCGCGGTCCGATGATGGCCGGCCCTTTGACAATCGCTCCGGTCTCGATGCTCGCGGTCCGATGCACGGCCACGCCGCCCGCCACGCGATACTCGACGCCGAGCTCTACTATATGAGACGCAACGATAGCGCACACGCCTCGCGTGAGATGCCAGGGCATTTCGCCTCGGCGCGCGAGGAGCGGGTGGTCGGCACAACTCCCGATGAAGCAGCCGAGAAGCTTGCGCGCGTCCTCGAGGCCTGAGCTCATCCGCTCCCCTTCGCTGAGCTGCTTATAGTGACGCCATATTGGCGATTAACGCCGAAAGAACCGTTCCATGCACGTGCAGATAGCACCATGGCCTCTCATCGGCGCCTTTTTTCTTGCAGCGCGTGACAAGCCCAAATCTCCAGTCTAAAAGAGAGGCATGTTCCGCCCCCTCGCCAGCTCTCGGCTTTACGACTTTACCTATCCGCATCTGCTGGCGGCCGAAGGGGTGTGCGCGATCTAAGAGACTTCCGCAAGAAACATCCCGAAACCGCCAGCCTCCACTGGCGGTTTTTTTGTGCCGCCGGGTGGCTCTCTCATCAAGGAACCACGACCGTGTTGCGCACCACAGACGACCTCCGAATCCGCGAAATCAGGGAACTCAGCACGCCTGCGGAGATCATGGGCGAATTCCCGCGCGGCACCCGCGCGACGCGCACCGTAAGCGAGGCGCGCGCGGGTTTGCACGCCATCCTGCAAGGAAAGGATGATCGCCTGGCCGTGGTGATCGGGCCTTGCTCAGTCCATGACCCGGACGCCGCGATCGAATATGCGGGCAGGCTCGCGCCGTTGCGCGAGCGCCTTCGCGACAGGCTCGAGATCATCATGCGTGTCTACTTCGAGAAGCCGCGCACGACAGTTGGATGGAAGGGTCTGATCAACGACCCCGATCTCGATGGCAGCTTCAGAATCGACAAGGGGTTGCGTATCGCGCGCCGCCTGTTGGCGAAGATCAACGAGCTTGGAGTTCCGGCGGGCTGTGAGTTCCTCGACATGACGACCCCGCAATACATCGCGGACCTCGTCGGCTGGGGAGCGATCGGGGCGCGTACCACTGAAAGTCAAATTCACAGGGAAATGGCCTCCGGCCTTTCCTGCCCGGTTGGCTTCAAGAACGCCACGGACGGCAATGTCCGCGTTGCCGTCGACGCGGTTCTCTCGGCCTCGAAGCTTCATCATTTCATGGCCGTCACCAAAGAAGGCCGTTCTGCCATCGCCTCGACCACGGGCAACGAGGATTGCCACGTCATTCTCCGGGGCGGCCGCGCCCCGAATTACGGTGCCGAGGACGTCGAGGCCGCCTGTCGGGAGATTGAAAGCTCCGGCCTTCGCCCGATGGTGATGATCGATGCGAGCCACGGCAATAGTCGCAAGAAGCCTGAAAACCAGCCGCTCGTCATCGCGGATATTTGCCGCCAGATGGAAAGGGGAGATCGGCGCATCATCGGCGCCATGGTCGAGAGTCATCTCGTCGGCGGTCGCCAAGATCTCGTCTGCGGAGAGACGCTCGTCTATGGCCAAAGCATCACCGATGGCTGTCTCGGTTGGGAGGCAAGCGTCGAGGTGCTCGAGGAGCTCGCCGGCGCCGTCAAATCGAGGCGTGAAGGTTTTTCGATTGCTTGCCTCGATATGGGTGCCCGGAGAAAGGCATGACCAACGGATTGCGTGGGTTCGCGCGATCGAGCTTCAAACGGATGAGCGCAGAGGTTTTTGCGCCACCTCTCAACGCGGTTCGAATTTTCCGATGAACGCCTCGACCACCGGCAGGATCTTGCCGACGATGACACGCACGCCCTCGGCGTTAGGATGCAATTTGTCGGGAAGGGTAAGGGCTGAGTCGCCCGCGACCCCATCGAGAAAAAAGGGGTAAAGGATGAGGTGATATTTCCTGGAGAGCCTTGGATAGATGCCATCGAAAGCATCCACATATTCGGTCCCGAGGTTGCGCGGCGCATACATGCCGCACAAAAGCACGGGAATGGAGCGCCCTTTCAGGGTGCCGATGATCTGATCGAGTGTCGCTTCGCAGCGCTTCGGGTCAAGGCCGCGCAGAGCATCATTCGCCCCGAGCTCGAGGATCACCCCTTGGGTCTCTTTCGGCACCGACCAGTCAAGCCGGGCAAGGCCGTCCTCGGCGGTATCACCCGAAACCCCCGCATTTGTGATCGTCACGGCCTTGCCTTTGGCCACGAGCTCGCGCTGAAGCAAGGCCGGAAAGCTCGATTCGACCGGAAGACCAAAGCCTGCGGTGAGACTGTCGCCGAGGGCAACGAGGTGTAGCGGCGCTTGCGCCCTCGTGCGGGCGCTGAACGCCGGCGAGCAGGCCGCGCCGATGATGAGGGCGCGACGCGACAGACGAGTGCCTTTGTTCCGCCGGAGTTGCCGGCCATCGGTCCGCGCCGCGTGCCGGTCGTACGCGCGCGAGCCTGCGCCTTCCCCCATGTCGGATTGCCTCATGTCGTCACCCCTCATCCAGCTCAGCGGCGTTGATCTCAGCTTGGGACGCGGCGCCGCGCGGGTCCACATTCTGCGCGGCATTTCGCTCGAAGTAGGGCATGGAGAGGCGGTGGGGCTGGTGGGCCCCTCGGGCTCGGGGAAATCCTCCTTGCTGATGACGGTCGCCGGGCTCGAGCGCGTCGATGCGGGCAAGGTCGAAATCGCAGGCCAAGACCTTGCGAAACTCGACGAAGACGACCTCGCGGAATTTCGGGGCCGAAACATCGGCATCGTCTTTCAATCATTCCACCTCATTCCCACGATGACAGCGCTGCAGAACGTTGCCGTTCCGCTCGAGCTCGCGGGTCGTGAGGATGCTTTCGAGCGAGCGGTCGCCGAATTGCAGGCCGTCGGCTTGGGTGATCGCCTCGCTCATTATCCTGCCGAGCTCTCGGGAGGCGAACAGCAACGGGTGGCAGTGGCGCGCGCCCTTGCTCCGAACCCTGCCATCATTTGCGCAGACGAGCCCACGGGCAATCTCGATGAGACCACGGGTGCTCAGATCGCCGACCTGATTTTCAGGCTGAGAAACGAGCGTGGCGCGACGCTCTTGCTCGTCACGCACGACCTTCCACTTGCCGAACGCTGTGACCGCATCGTGCATATGCGTTCAGGAACGGTCGATGCCGGGCTTGCCGATGCTGCCGACCGCGCGGTCGTCGCGCCGGCACCCGTCTGAAAGATCATGACTGAGGTACTCGCTTCGAGGGCCGGCCCTGCGCGTCGCCAGGGCCTGCGACGTCTGTTCGGGTTCATTCTCGTCTTGCGCTTGGCCTGGCGCGATCTGAGCGCAAGTGCGAGCGGCTTCAGCGTCTTCCTCGCCTGCCTCGCTTGCGGCACTTTCGCCATTGCGGGAGTGGGCTCGCTCGCGCGCGGGCTGCAGGAGGGCCTGGCGGCACAGGGGCGCATGATCATCGGCGGGGATCTGTCATTTGCCTTGTTGCAGCGCGAAGCCAATTCGCAGGAGCGCTCGGCCATCGAGAAGCTCGGGAAAACCGCCACCATCGCGACGCTGCGCGCCATGGCTCGCGCGCCGGGTGGCGAGGCGGCGCTCGTCGAGATCAAGGCCGTCGGTCCGGACTATCCGAGGCTTGGAGACTTGCAGACCGATGCGCAGCAATCAACCCGCGAGTTGCTGGCCGAGAAAGACGGCGCATATGGCGCGGTGGTGGATCCTGCTCTCCTCGCGCGGCTCAATCTCGAGTCTGGCGCCGAGCTCAGGATCGGCGCGGCGCGCATCGTCCTGCGGGCAATGCTGATCTCGGAGCCCGACCGGCTCGCGGCCGGGCTTGGCCTTGGACCGAGAGTGATCCTTTCCCAGGAGGCCTTGCGGGCGAGCGGGCTGTTGCTTCCCGGCAGTCTGGTGCGCTGGAGTTATCGCGTCGAGCTGCCGCAGGGACATCGCGATGACGCGGCGCTCGACGCGGCAGTCAACGGCCTGAAGGCGCAATTTCCGCAATCCGGCTTTGAGGTTCGCACGCGCACCAATGTCGCACCGCAATTCGAGAAGAACATCCAACGATTCACTCAATTCCTGGCACTTGCCGGGATCGTTGCGCTTCTGGTCGGCGGGGTCGGCGTGGCGAACTCGGTCGAAGCCTTCGTGGAACGGAGGAGGCCCACCATCGCCATCCTCAAGAGCCTGGGTGCGACAGGGAGGCGCGCGGTCGCCATCATGCTTTGGGAAGTCGCCATGCTGGCGAGTCTCGGCATCGTCGTCGGTCTCGTGGCCGGGGCTGCTCTGCCCTTCATCATCGTAGAGCTTTTCGGCGGCTGGCTGCCCGCACCCGTCTTGCCCGGCCCCTTTCCGGGCCCGCTTGCGCTCGCAGCGCTCTTCGGTGCCATGGTCGCCGGCGCATTCTCGCTTTGGCCCCTTGGCCGAGCTCATGACGTGCCAGGCTCGCAGTTATTCCGGGACCTCGTGGCGCCGGATCGCG
>JAFAQA010000233.1 GCA_019246665.1 Hyphomicrobiales bacterium | reverse complement strand
ATTGCGCGGAAAGCGCACATGTCGGTGTAGCGCACACCATGGGCGAGGCGCATCGCGTAGCCGAGCGCGATGCCAGCGAAGATCTGATGGGCTGACATGCTTCCGGGCTCGCGCTTTCCTCGGACCCGCGAACCGATGACGAAATCGGCGTCCCCCTTAGTGATCGGCTCGACGAGGCGCGCGATGAGCTCGGGCTTGTCCGCGCCATCCCCATCCATGAAGACGACGATGTCGCAATCATCTCCGGCCGCGAGCGCGCCTTGCCAGCAAGCGCGGCCATAACCACGGCCGGCCTCGATCGTGGTGGCACCGAGCGCACGCGCACGCTCGATCGTGCGGTCGGTGCTGCCGCCATCGGCAATGATCATTCGATCGACCACGCCCTTCGGCACACGGGCGAGGAGAGCGCCGATCGCTTCCTCCTCGTTCAACGTGGGGATGACGAGCGCGATGCGACGCGGGCCATTCATGCGACGAGGAGAGGACGCGTCGGATGTCCGATCAGCATCGGAAATCGCCGCCTTCATCACCATCGACTCCGGCACCTCGCCGCTCACAAGCTCCAGCGCAGGCCGCAATTGGCACAGGCCGAAGGTGGCTTGTCGCTCAAGAGCTCGTCGCGGAATTGGCGATAGGCCGGTCCGTTCCAGATCTCCGCAAGTGATTGCGTCTTGGCATCACCCAAGGTGAAGCTGTCATAGCCGTGCATGGAGAACGGCGCGATGCAACAGGGCAGCGCGCGTCCATGCGCGGTGAAATACATCAAGGACCACGGTCTGCGGCACATGGACCAGGGCTTTCCGTTGATGTCGCGCGTGAGACTCTCCTCCGGTTCTGACGCGCCGGAGGCGTCGAAGAACACGCCAAGCTCGTGCGCGCGCGCCTTCGCACTATCGAGATGGGCGCGCTCGGCCGCATCGATGCTCTCGAACAGCGAGGACGAAGGGCGTGCCATTCCTTGGCCTTCGGGAAAATAGACGAGGCGTTGCAGATGCACCTCCTTCACGCCGATCCGATGGGCGACCTCGACGAAAGCGGGAAGCTGCTCGATCGTCTCTTTCAATCCGGTCAACCAGAGCGAGACGCGCGGATGCTCGACGCCCATCTCATGCTTGAGCGCGAGAAAGCCTTTGAGATTGCGCACGATGGCATCGAACATGTCGCGCCCACGGATCTTCGCGTAGGCGCCGGCCTCGGCGGCGTCGAGCGAGACACGCAATTCGTCGAGGCCTGCTTCGATCAGCTCGCGGCTCTTTTTCGTCTTCAGGAGTGTGCCATTGGTATTGAACAGCACATAGATGCCGCGCGCCTTGAGATAAGCGACCATGCGCGGCAAGTCCTTCACCATCATCGGCTCGCCGACACCATGCAGGACCACGCGCTTGAGGCTCGGGGACTGGTCGATGATCGAGGTGAACATGTCCCAGGCCATGTCCTTCTCCGGCTCCAGCTCCTCGAAGGTGCGCGGGCAGGTGGTGCACGGAAGATTGCAGCGGTTCGTGACCTCGAGATAAAGGCAGACGGGGTCCTTGGCCGCGTGGGCCTCACGGTCTTGTGCGACCTCCTCGAAATAACGGCGGCTGACGTCAGGGAATCGAGGCTGGACGGTCACGGCATTGATCCTTGTTGCAGGAGCGGCACGAAGAAGCGGCGCTGCTCGAAAGTAAAGAGCGCAAGCGCGGGAGCATAGATGATGAGGCCTGTCAGGAGGCCGAAGGGCTCATCGGTGATATAGAGAAAGAACACCGATGAGGTGAGATAGATGAGGGATGGCCTCGGCAGAAAGCAGATGAACGGCACCAACCAGCAAAAATACCACGGGTAATGCGGCGAGATCAGAACGAGTGTCGCGATGGCGAGGCCACCCGCGAGCACCGGCATTGTTTCGACATCACGATTTCGTGATTGCGCCCGGATGACCAAAGTTCCAAGGGCCGCGAAGGCGATGGCGGCGAAACCAAGCATCGCGGAAAGCGGCGCGAGCCCAAGGTCGCGCAGGAGCATCGCGATGAAGAAACCTTGGCCCTGGGTCATGCCTTCCTCCGCCGCGTAGCTTTGGAGGAACCCAAGCACCTTCCACCCCGCGCTCGAATAAAGTGCATATGCGAAGATTACGACGACGACGAAGGTGGTCGGCATTCGCCAGTCCCAACGCCGATAAAGAGCCGGCGCCAGGGCGACGGGAATGAACTTCGTAAGAGCCGCGGCGGCGAGGAGCACGCCTGAAAGACCATGCCTGTTCGACATTGCGGCAATGAGTGCGACGAGCGACGTTGCGATCACCACCGCGTCGACATGCGCCCCGCAGGCGATCTCCCACACCGGAAGCGGGTGCCAGAGATAAAGCGCAAGCCGTGGGATCGGCAAGCCTTGGCGCTTCAGCAATGCCGCGAGCGCAAGCACGGCGACCGACTCAAAGCCCAGCATGGCAAGACGCATCGCGGTGACGCTTTCGCCGAGACGCGTGATGGCGAAGAACACGATCTGCGCGAAGGGGGGATAGATGGTGGGCGCCGTGTAGAGGCGATTGATGTGAGGGTAGATCGCTTCATCGCGAAGTGATGCGACTGCCGGCTCGGATGGAATATAGAGGTAAGGATTGATGCCTGCCCCTTGCACGCGCCCATCCCAGACATAACGGTAGACATCGGTCGAGAGGAAGTTCGGCGGCGTCGCAATCGCGATGACCCGCAAGATCACCGCAACAGCGAGGATGACGACGAGGAGGACGCGGCCGTTGGCGGCGGCTGCCGGACGCATAAGAAGCATCCAGGCGCTCAGCGCGTAGACGAGGCACTGCGCCCAGACCGTCGGAATGAAGAGATGGAAGTCATCGAGCCATTGCGCGTGGCGCGCCAACAGCGCCAAGGCGATGAGCGCGACGGCGCAAGCACAAAGCCCGCGCGTTGATTGCAGCGCGCGAACGCTCATTTCGGGCTTCACGCGGCGTTGACCCGGAGATCCGAGGATGGCGTAAGGCGACGTGCAAGATCGCCTTCGTGAAGTCTCTTGCGCAAATGCCCATGGCTGTGGGGCGCCACAAAGGGCCGAGCTCCGGATGCAGCCTTCGTTCCATCGACCCGATTCGCGAAGCGCAATAGCGATTGCGCATCGTCGATATCATTCCAGGCCGGCAAGGTGACCACTTCGAGCTTGAGCTCTGCGGCGCGCTCGAGCGTCTGGGAAAAAACCCGCTCCGTGCTCCAGTCGATCTCGGCGAAGAGGCGACGATGCGCCCTCGAGATGCCGAGAATATAGTAGCCGCCATCATCAGCAGGGCCGATGACGACCCGGTCGCGGCCGCCGGCAAGCTCCAGCGCGATTCGCACGAGATATTCGGTCGGCAAGTCCGGCGTGTCGGCATTGAGCACACAGGCCGAGGAGCAGCCTGCGGCGAGCATGCCCTCGATTCCGGCGAACAGGCAATCGCCGAAATTGGGGAAAGCGGCCGGAATCAGGCCGGGAGACGTCTCGGCAAGGTTCTCGAAGAAGGCTTCCTCGCCGATGGGGCCATAGGCTGCAAAGCCGAGAATGGGGGTGACACGCGAGGCTTCAGCGATGTTGGCGAAGGCATCCTTGAGGAAGACGGTGTTGAGAGCGGCCGCTTCCTCGAAAGTGAGCGGCGGCACGAGGCGTGTCTTGGTGCGGCCGGGCATGGAAGCTTTCGCCATGACGGCGATGCCGCATGGCCCGTTAGACTCGGCGTTGGCAGCGGCGTTCATCGATGGCCCTCCCGGCAGACCGCGTCGGGTCCAGGAGTGCGTGCCACGTTCCACCTTGCGCAAGTTCGACCACTCCCGCTTGCGGCGTGACGCAATGGCTTTCGCCAAGCGCCGCAAATGAGACGCCAGGCAGTTTCACAATTAGAGTTCATATTCCGCTGAACCAGTTGTAGTCGCGATCTTCCCAGTAGCCGCCCGGGTATTCGTTGGTGACCTCGATCGAGGTGATCCATTTCGGCATTTTGAAGCCGAGCTTGGTCGCAACCCGAAGGCGCAAAGGGAAGCCGTAAGGGTTGCCGATCGGCTCATCTGCGTAATGGGTCGTGAGCTGCGTTTGCGGGTGCAAGGCGCTCGCCATGTCGATCGATCCCGAATAGTCGTCGGCGCATTCGAAGGCGACGTATTTTGCCGAGAGATCCGCCTCGATGATTTCGAGGAAGCGCCGCAAGCTCACGCCGCTCCATTTGCCGATATAATCCCATCCCTCGACACAAACATGACGGGTGATCTGCGAGACCTTCGGGAGGGCGTCGATGCGATCGAGCGTCCAGGGGCGCTTATCCTTCACGAGCCCGCCAACCTCCAGCTTCCAGCTCGCAGCATCGATCGGTTTCACCTCGTCGATGCTATAGAAGGCGTTGAACCGAGGCGGCTTCAGCACCTGCGCTTCCGAGAAGGTCGGCGCGAGCTTCGTCGGGTCGAAGAGCCAGGCCTGCACACGGTCGTTCCAGCTCGAGAAGCCCTTCAGCACAAACTGCACGCTGTCCTTGTTGGATATGTCGCAGCCGGTGAGCAGCGTGAGGGCGCCGAGGCTCAAGCCCTGGCGCAAAAACAGGCGGCGCTCCAGGGAACGGATGAGAGGGTTGTTCTCGGCGAGAATCGATTGATCGACGCCTTGCGCCGGACGAAAGAGGGAGCGGGAAAGAATGCGCTTGCTCATCGTTTCACTCCGCCGCATCGATTGAAAGGCGGGAGGGCGCGCGAACCTTTCCGGTGACCATGGAAAGAAACGTCCGCGGCACCAAAAGTGCGAGCGTCACATGCACGACAAGAAAGAGCGCGATCGCCGACATGCAGAGGAAGTGAACGAGCCTTGCGCCCTGGAACCCTTGGAACAGCGTTATCAGGCTTTGGAACTGCACGGGCTTCCAGAGCGACAGCCCTGAGATTGCCGCGAGCACCATCGCGGCGATGACGCCGAGATAGAGAAGCTTCTGCACCGCGTTGTAGACGGTGAGATCATCATGAGCGAGCTTGAGCCGAAGCGTGTCGGCGACCGTCGCCGTGACTTCGCGCGGGCGGATCGGAAAAAGCTTGCGAAAGTAACGCCCTGAGAAGACGCCGTAGGCGAGGAAGATGAGGCCGTTCACCGTGAAGAGCCACATTCCAGCAAGGTGCCAAAGAAGCGCGTTCGAGAAGCCGACATCGCTGTTGCGCGCATAAGTGAGGTCGGGATCACCGCCCAGGGTCGCCCAAAGAGGGAACTCGATCGAGGAGAAGATCGGCACATTGTTGTAGATTCGCCAACCCGAGCCGATCATGATCAGGATGGCAAGTGCGTTGATCCAATGGGTCACACGCACGATGGCCGGATGAACCAAGACCCTTGTTGGGTCAGGTAATGTGGAGGTCATGGCATTCCTCCGATCTCGGGATGTGCCAGCGAGCTTCGCGCCTTCTTGTGGCCGCAAGACGGCCAGCGGCGTTGACGCTCTCGACATATTGCGCAGATGGTGGAGGAGCATGCAATTCGGTGCTTCGCCACGCAATCTCTTTGCCAGCCTAAACTCAAACGTGTGTCGAAGAGCTATACGCAGGCCGAGGCGCCATTCGTTACAAAAGCCCGCGGCAGGCATCGCGTAGACCTTTGAAGATCGGAATTCCAAGGTTTGGCCTTGACCCGGCCCGGCGGTCGCGTGTTTAACGCCACGCTTCGCCGCCATTTGGGATGATCTCAATGCCCGCCGCCGCGTCTCGCCCTCACCCCCGCCCGGGCGTGCTCGACATCGAGGCCTATGTGCCCGGAAAGAGCACGGCCGAAGGTGCCGAGAAAATCTACAAGCTCTCCTCGAATGAGACGCCGCTAGGGGCTTCGCCCAAGGCGATCGAGGCGTACAAGGCGGCGGCGCAAGCGCTCGAGTTCTATCCAGACGGTTTGTCCACGAAGTTGCGCGAAGCGATCGCGGCGAAGTACGGCCTCGATGCCGATCGCATCTTGTGCGGGACGGGTTCGGACGAGCTCCTGAGCCTCCTCGCCAGCGCCTATATCGGACCTGGTGATGAGGGTGTGATGAGTGAGTACGGTTTTCTCGTCTACCCCATCGCGATTCGCGCGGCGGGCGGCAAGGCGGTGATCGCCAAGGAGCGCGACTTCCAGACGGATGTGGACGCGCTTCTCAAGGCCGTCACACCCCGCACCAAGCTTGTCTTTCTCGCCAACCCGAACAATCCGACCGGAACTTACATCCCCTATAGCGAGGTCAAGCGTCTGCATGCCGGGTTGCCGCCGCATGTTCTCCTCGTGCTCGACGCCGCTTATGCCGAGTATGTTCGGCGCAATGATTACGCTTCGGGACTCGAACTCGTCTCCACCAGCGAGAATGTGGTGATGACGCGCACCTTTTCGAAGATATTCGGTCTGGCCAATCTGCGAATCGGGTGGCTTTACGGGCCAGCCCATGTCGTCGACGCGTTGAACCGCATCCGCAGCGCCTTCAACGTGAATGGGCCCGCGATCGCGGCCGGTGCAGCTGCGATTGTGGATGATGCCCATGTTGCGGCGGCGATCGCGCATAATGACCGCTGGCTTCCCTGGCTCACCTCGAAAATCCGCGCGCTGGGACTATCCGTCACGCCGAGCGTCGGCAATTTCCTCCTTGTCCATTTCCCGACAGAACCCGGGAAGACGGCCAGGGATGCCGATGCCTATCTCTCGCGCCGTGGTCTCATCCTGCGCACGCTTGGCGCCTACAACCTCCCGAACGCGTTGCGGCTCACGATCGGATCGGAAGAAGCAAATCACAAGGTCGTGGAGACGCTCGGGAATTTTCTGAGCGAGGCAGTGCCTGCCCGTGGCTGAACCGAAGCGCCAACCCGGCGAGGCTTTGCCTTTCGAGCGACTTGCGATCATCGGCATCGGGCTCATCGGCTCGTCGATCGCGCTTGCGGCTCGGCGGTTTGCACTCGCGCGGCGCGTCGTGCTCTTCGACATTTCCGATGACGTTCGCGCCGAAGCGGCAAGGCTCGGCCTCGGTGACGAGATCGTTGCGAGCTTCGCTGAGAGCGTCAGGGGAGCGGATGGCGTGGTCATTTGCGTGCCGGTCGGTGCCTGCGGCGCGGTCGCCGCCGAAATCTCCCCCTATCTCCAAGACGGCGCGATCGTCACCGATGTCGGCTCGGTGAAAAGCGCGGTCATCAAAGCGGTGCTGGAGCATCTGCCCCCTCATGCGCGTTTCGTGCCCGCGCACCCGGTTGCAGGTACGGAGAATTCAGGGCCGGGTGCGGGGTTTCCCTCGCTCTTCGTCAACCGCTGGTGCATACTGACGCCGCCGAACGGCATGGATGGGGATGCCGTCGCCCGCATTCGGGCCTTTTGGGAAGGCATGGGCGCCAATGTCGAGCTCATGTCGCCGGATCACCACGATCTTGTGCTCGCGGTGACGAGCCATTTGCCCCACCTCATCGCCTATAACATCGTCGGGACCGCCGATGATCTGCAATCCGTCACCCAATCCGAGGTGATCAAATTCTCAGCCGGCGGTTTTCGCGACTTCACCCGCATCGCGGCGTCCGACCCCACGATGTGGCGCGATGTGTTCTTGCATAACAAAGAGGCCGTCCTCGAGGTGCTGGCGCGTTTCAACGAGGATCTTTCGGCGCTCGCGCGTGCCATCCGCTGGGGGGAGGGTGACAAGCTCTTCGATCTGTTCTCCCGCACACGCGCCATCCGGCGCGGCATTGTGAGCCAAGGCCAGGAAACGCCGGAACCTGATTTCGGCCGGCGCAAGATCTGAGGGCTCTTTCGGTCGCCGAGCCAAGCTTTGCCTCGAATGAGGCTTGCGCCTAGTTTCGTGTCGAGGTGAATCGCATGCTAGGCGCAGTGAGAACCGATCTCGTCGGCACGCCCGAAAATCCGGTGCCTGCAGAAGCAAGATGCTTCATCATCGGCACCGCGGATGGCCTTTCGCTTCGCTTGGCCCAATGGCCGGCATCCGCCATGCCGATCCAGGGCACCGTGCTCTTGCTGCAAGGGCGCGCCGAATTCATCGAGAAATATTTCGAGACGGCGAACCATTTCAGGGCGCGCGGCTTCGACGTGGTGAGCTTCGATTGGCGAGGGCAGGGAGGATCGGAACGCCTCACGCGCAACCCCAAAAAGGGGCATGTGCGCCGCTTCTCCGACTATCACCGCGACCTCGATGCCGTCTTCGCCGACATGGAGGCAAGGTCGAGTCCAAAGCCTTGGTTCGTCGTGGCTCATTCGATGGGTGCGGCCATATTCCTGGCGCGACTGGGCCGAGGTCCAACACCGGCGCTGCGCGCCGCCTTGACATCGCCAATGATCGGTATCTCGCCCGCAATCGCGCCCCGCTATGCGGCGGTGATCGCGATCATGCTTGCAGGCTTGGGGTTGGGACGCTCTTTTGTGCCTGGAGGGGGCTCGAGCTCGATCAGCACGGGGCCCTTCGAGAATAACCGCCTCTCGACGGATCGCATCCGTTATGAGCGCAACGCCGCTATCTTGTCGGTTGCGCCCGATCTCGCGATTGGTTCGCCAACCGTGGATTGGGCAGCGTCCGCTTGGCGTATGATGAGCGGGCTCTCCGATCCGAATTTTCCACGCCGGATCACGACACCCCTGCTTGTCATCGCGAGCGGCGATGAACGGGTAGTCTCGACGCAAGCGACGGAGCGCTTTGCGTCGCGTCTCAAATCTGGCTCCGCGATCGTGATCGTGGGCGGACGCCACGAATTGTTGATGGAGAGCGATTTTTTTCGCGACCAGGCGCTGGCCGCAATCGACGCCTTCATCCCAGGCGGGGAGCTTTCCCTACGCGAGGAGGAAAGCACCACCGCGTCAGCCTGAGGCGATCTATCGGCGCGCGCCGGGTCAGGAATTGAGGATGGCGAGCGCCTCTTCATGCACGCGGCTATCGCTGGCCGCGATGATGCTGCCGCCGCCCGCGGCGTCTTCGCCGCTCCAGGATGTGATCACGCCGCCGGCGCCTTCCACGATCGGGATAATCGCGACAATGTCATAGGGATTGAGCCCCGATTCCACGACGAGATCGATGTGACCGGCCGCCAACATCGCATAGGCATAACAATCCCCGCCATAGCGCGACAGCTTGGCGCGTGTCTCGAGCCGATCGTAGCGCTGCCGTTCCGCGGGTGCCATCATGCCCGGATGCGTGGTTGAGATCACGGCCTCCGAGACCTTGGGGCAGGCACGCACGCGAAGCGTGCGCCGGCCGGCCGGCCCTTCATAGCGGGCGGCCTTCCCGTCGCCGCTGAACCGCTCGCGCGAAAAGGGCTGGTTCATCATGCCATAGACCGGACGCCCGTTGTGGGTAAGGCCGATCAGGGTGCCCCAGATCGGAAGGCCGCAAATGAAGGCCTTCGTGCCGTCGATCGGATCGAGCACCCACACATACTCGGCGTCGCGCCGCTCGGCGCCGAACTCTTCCCCGATGATGCCATGAGAGGGAAAATTGGCGTTGATCAAGCGCCGCATGGCGACTTCGCCGGCGCGATCTGCTTCCGTTACCGGGTCGAAATCGCCATTCGTCGATTTATCGAGCGCGGCGAGACTCGTGCGAAAGAAGGGCAAAATGGCGTCGCCGGAATGGGTAGCAAGAGTTTCCACGAAAGAGGCGAAATCGACCGCGGTCATATGCAGCTTACCCTTTACGGACCTTCTCGCCGCAAGCGTCGAGCCTCAGCGTGATGCCGTCTTTGTCCGCTTTTCACAAGGCCCCCGGTGCGCGCAAGGCTTGCGCCTGAAGCAGGTGAACTCACCGCGCCGATCTTCAAGGGATCCTTGGTTCTCCCGCAAAGTTGGGGAAAAATTGCCGCATCCCTTGATTTTGTGCGACGCAGCGACTAAGTTGTGCGTTGCAACCTGATCTCTCGGGTTGCTGCCCTCCTTGGGCGTTTCCTCCCTAGACTTGGGCCGCCAAGCTCGCTTGGCGGCCCCTTTTTTTGTGGGCCCGGCGGTGGAAAGTTCCCGTCAATTTACTCAGCGGCGATGCGCGCGCCGCGCTCCGCACCGGGCATGATCTCACGCAAGGCATTCGCAATCTCGACGAAGTCCTTGGCCAGAGATTTGAATTTTGCGTTGGGTGTCAACGTCCGCTCATCCATATAAAGAGCCCGCGCGGCTTCAACTTGAAGCGCGTGGGTGCCCTGGGCGGGATGGCCGTAGCTTTCCGTGATGTAGCCTCCGGCATAGGGCTTGTTGCGGGAGACGGAGTATCCTTTTTGCCGCAACAGCGTCTCGACCGCGTCGACGATCTGAGGCGTGCAGCTCGTTGCAAACCGATCTCCCAGAACAAAATCGGGCGTGGCGCGGCCGCCGGAAGCATCCCCGGAAGGCATGGAGTGCCA
>JAFAQA010000151.1 GCA_019246665.1 Hyphomicrobiales bacterium | reverse complement strand
TAGCGTCAGGTCATGTTTTATTTTTCCGCATGATCTTCTCGCAAAGGTGGGCCCACTTTTGTGCGGATCATGCTCTACAAGAAGGGAGCGTGCGATGCAGCTTGCCATGATCGGCCTTGGCAGAATGGGCGCCAACATCGTGCGGCGCCTCATGCGTGACGGCCATGCCTGTGTCGTCTTCGACGCCAATCCGAAGGCTTCGGATGCGCTTGCGAGCGAAGGCGCGGTTGCGGTGAAAAGCCTCGCCGAGCTCAAGGAGCGCTTGCGTCCCCCGCGCGCCGCGTGGGTGATGGTGCCGGCCGGAGAAATCACCGAGCACACGGTGGAAGAACTCGGTGGCCTTTTCGAGAAGGACGATATCATCATCGATGGCGGCAACAGCTTTTGGAAGGATGACATCCGGCGCGCCAAAAAGCTCAAGCAAAAAGGCGTCCATTATCTCGATGTCGGCACGAGCGGCGGCATCTGGGGCATTGATCGCGGCTATTGCATGATGATCGGCGGAGACACGGCCGTGGTCGAACATCTCGATCCGATCTTCCGCACGCTCGCGCCCGGCCTCGGCAACATCCCGCGCACGCCGCAACGCGAAAAGCGCGATCCGCGTGCTGAAATGGGCTATCTGCATGCCGGTCCCAACGGCGCGGGCCATTTCGTGAAGATGATTCACAACGGCATCGAATACGGGCTGATGCAAGCCTATGCCGAAGGCTTCGACATCATGCATCATGCAAGCAGCAAGGAGCTGCCCTCGGAGCATCGCTTCGAGCTCAACCTCCCCGACATTGCCGAGGTGTGGCGGCGCGGCAGCGTCATCTCGTCCTGGCTGCTCGACCTCACGGCGGCTGCCTTCGCGGCGGATGAGAGGCTTGAGGGCTTCGAGGGGCATGTGGAGGATTCAGGCGAAGGCCGCTGGACGGTGTTCGCCGCCGTGGACTCGGCCGTCCCGGCGAATGTGTTGACCTCGGCTCTCTATACGCGGTTCCGATCGCGCGAGAGCGAAAGCTTCGCAGACAAGCTTCTTTCCGCGATGCGCAAAGGTTTCGGCGGACATCAGGAAGCGAAGGTCGAATAAGGCCGTTTCACTTTTCGGCACGATGCTCTAATTCCACTGCCTCATAGGCGCACTTGGTGCGCGTATCCATGTCTTCCCTTTGCGAGGGTAGAGCAGGAAATGGTGGATGGCCGAGCCGATGCCCGGCCATGACGGATAAGCGGGCTAGGCGAGCCCAATGATCTCGCCTATTCGGCGAGTCCGCGAGCTGGTCTCGGCTTGCGGAGATGCTTTGGAGCCGGCGCATGCCTTCGCCCGACCGAAAGACCTCACCGCCCACCATTCTCGTCATCATGGGGGTCTCGGGCTCAGGCAAGACGACGATTGCGACGAGGCTCGCGGAAAAGCTTGACTGGAAATATCGCGACGGGGACGAATTCCACCCCGCGGCCAATGTCGAGAAAATGAAGAACGGAGTGCCCCTCACCGACGAGGATCGTTGGCCTTGGCTCGAAGCGATCGCCGCCTTCATCGACGAGGAGCTCAAGCGCGGGGAGAAGACGATCGTCACTTGCTCCGCCTTGAAGCGAGGCTATCGCGACATCCTCATGGACGCCCGCAAAGGCGTTCGCCTCGTCTATCTGAAAGGCGATGAGGCGCTGCTCGCTGAAAGGCTCAAGAAGCGTCACGGGCACTTCATGCCGAGCTCGCTCCTGCAAAGCCAGTTCGACGCGCTGGAGGAACCTGGACCCGACGAAAATCCGCTCGTTGTTTCGGTCGAGGGTACGCCCGATGAGATCGTCGATGAGATCATCCTGCGGCTCGAGATCACGCCGTCGAAGTGACCCTTCTGGCCTGCGCTGCGTCTAGATTGCGATCCGCCGGTCGCGCTCACCGAATGCCGGCGAGCCCGACCAGAGCCTCCGTGACGGAAGACGCGCCTTGAATCACTGGGCGCAGCGGGCGCACGAGCATGCCATGCGTGGGAACGCTCGGCAGCGCGAGGCCAAAGACGGTCGGCCGATGCTCTTCCTCGGCCGTCACGGCCGGCAGCAGCTCGGCCTGCGGATCGGCTCCGGCCTGCCGATAGGAAGGCTCGAGATTGATCCCTTTCGTCGCCGCCTCGCCGGTGCCACGGCCGGAGGGTGGACCGCTGTGGGGAACGACCTTTGCGATATGCGATCCGCGATTGCGGCTTGAGCCGGCCGCCACCACAGGCGCCCCCTCCATGACTTTGATTGCTGGGGGCCCTTTCTTTTCGGTCGCGTCCTTTTCGCTGAGGACCAGACTATTCGTCGAAGCATCGACAATTGCCGATTTTGCGTCCGCGCTCGACTTGATCGCGCCAAGGAAATCACCCGCGGTTGGATGAGCGGCGATGATGGGTGTCGCCGCGCCCGGCGGAGTGGCATCCGGCGGGACTAAACTCGTTGCGGGGCGAAACCACCCCGAAAGCACCAAGGTCACACATAAAGTGGCGACGAAGGAGACCGCGACCTCGGCAACGAAACGCCCGCTTGCCCTCCCCGCCCCCTTCAGCAGCGATGCAGCGGCACGAATACCCATGAGCCATCTCCTTGCGAGCTCGTGGCGGGAACCAAAGCGGGCTTCTATGTCCTCACTTCGACGTTCACACGGTCTTCGCGCGGCAAAATAGGGCAAAACTCAAAGTGAAGAGTGAAGAGTGACTGCTTGAACCTTCGTCCCTCGATTTTCACCCCTCACCTTTCACCCCTTCACTCTTCCCTCTTTCGCTTTCAAAGCGAATCGAACCGCCGAACCGGGGCTTAAGCTTTTGTAATCTGCCTGGAATACAAAGGCAGGGTGACAAGGTGTCTGATGCAGTGAGGCGATGTGGCGCCGCGCTTCGCAGGCCTCGCTCGATGGTGTTGCGCGGGATGGACAGTCGCGACGTAGGCGGTCATATGCAAACGCTCATTATCGGGAGCCAGGAGGCGGGGCGATGGGGTTCGCGTGGGGAGGCTTGGCCTCCCGTGTCGGGACCGGGCCAAGGCGGAGGCGCGAATGAGTTCGACCGCGCTTTCCTGGAGAGTGCCGACGCGAGCTTCCGAGTTGTGCGCGAACCGCGCCCGCAAGGCGCGCGTCTTGCCGTTGCTTTTCGCATTGCCTTTGCTCGGCTGCTCTCTCCTCGACAATCCGAACCCGAAGCTCGCGATCGAGACGCCCGCTTCCTATCGGGCCGCGCGTTCCTTCCCGGCGCCGCCCCCTGCAATCGACTGGCCGCGCGAATTCCGCTCCGCGGAGCTCACGCGTCTTGCAGCCGATGCGCAAGCCGGGAATCTGGACATTGCGGCGGCGCTGGCGCGGATCATCGAGGCGGAAGGACAAGCCGAGATCGCCGGCGCCGCGCAATATCCGACGGTGGACGCCGACGCCAACGCGGCGCGTTCGGGCTCCCCCGGCACGATCCACAACAAGAAAGGGCCGTTTCGGACCGCGGCAAGCAATCTCTTTTCGCTCGGACTCACGGCGAGCTACGAAGTCGATTTCTGGGGGCTGAACGCAGCGAATGCGAGAGCCGGACGCCTGCTCCTCGAGGCGAGCCGCTTCGATCGCGACGTCGTCGCGCTCATGACGGCGGCCTCGGTCGCAAACACCTACTTCACGATTCTCGGCTCGCAGGACCGGCTGCGCATCGCTCGCGAGAATACTCAGACAGCGGAGCGCGTTCTCAGAGCGATCCAAAGCCGGTTCTCGGTCGGTACGGCCTCGGCGCTCGATGTCTCGCAAGAGGAGAGCCTGGTCGCCACGCAGCGAGCCTCGATCCCGCCGCTCGAGCAAACGGCCCTGCAAGCCAAGAATCTGATTGCCGTGCTCCTCGGACGCACACCCGAATCGACGACGATCAAGGGAGGCTCCCTCGAGCACCTCGCCGTGGCTCATGTGCCCCCCGGCATTCCTTCACAGCTCCTCCTGCGTCGCCCCGATATCGCCGAAGCCGAAGCCCAGCTCGCGGCACAGAATGCCAGCGTCTATGCGGCGCGCGCCGCCTTCTTCCCGTCGATCAAGCTCAGCGCGAGCGGCGGCGTGGAAAGCCTTCTCCTCAAGAACCTGTTTCGCTCCGATGCCTTCTTTGGCCAGATGGCGGCGAGCGCCACCCAGCCGATCTTCGATGGTGGCAATCTCGAAGGACAATTCACGTTGCAGAAGGGCAAGCAAGTGGAGCTCCTGCAAACTTATCGCAAGGCGATCATCCAAGCCTTCACCGATGTCGAAAATGCGCTCATCGCCATCGCCGAGACGACGCGCCATGAAAGACTCGAGGGGGAGGTCGTCGCGGCATCGAGCAAGGCTTACAGATTGACCGAGCAGCAACTTCACGAAGGGACAATCGACATCACCACCGTGCTCAACACACAACAGACGCTTTTTCAGGCTGAAGATACGCTGTCGCAGATCAAGCTGCAGCGGTTTCAGGCCATGGTGAGCCTGTATCAGGCGCTCGGGGGCGGCTGGACGCGCGATCGCTATCCTGTGACCGCGGATGACCAGCCTGCGACCGAGCCCGGTCCTATATTACCACCCGGAGCTGTCGCAGCGCCCGGCTATCAACCATGAAACGCTTTCTCCTTCTCCTTCTGCTGATCGCCGCCGGCGCTTATTACGCGAATCAGGCGGAGCTCGTGCCCGGCTGGCGTCGCGTGCCGCTACCCGAATGGGTGCCGGCTTGGGCGCGCGTCGGCCAAGACGCCACGGCGACCGCCGGCGGCGCTGAAGGACAAGGGGGGCGCCAGGGTGGGCGGCAGGGGCGCTCGGGACAGGGTCGGTTTGGCCAGGGCGCCAATGAAGGGCCGGTGCCTGTCGTCGTCGCCGCTTCGAGCTACGAGGACGTGCCGGTCACTGCGGACGCCGTCGCGACCGTGCAGGCCCTGAACACCGTCACGGTGCGCACCCAGGTCGACGGCAAGCTCATCGAGCTCGACTTCACGGATGGACAGGATGTGAAGAAAGGCGACGTGCTGGCGCGCATCGATCCCGCCACCTATCAGGCGCAATTCGATCAGGCGGTCGCCAAGAAGGCACAAGACGAGGCGACGCTCGCCAATGCCCGCAACGACCTTCTGCGCTATCAGCGACTGGCTCAGACCGAGGCGGCCTCGAAGCAGCAAGCGGACACGCAAAAAGCCTTGGTGGCCCAGCTCGAGGCGCAAGTGAATGGCGATCAGGCCGCCATCGACAACGCGAAGGCGACGCTCGGCTACACCACGATCACCTCTCCGATCGACGGGCGCACAGGGATCAGGCTCGTCGACCAGGGCAATATCCTGCACGCATCCGACATCACCGGCATCGTGATCATCACGCAGCTGAAGCCGATCTCGGTGATCTTCAACCTGCCGCAACAGCAACTGCGCGCGGTCAACGCCGCAATGGCGAAGGGGCCGGTCGCCGTCAACGCGCTCGAGGCCGACAACACGACGGTCATCGACAAGGGCACCATCCAGGTCGTTGACAATCAGGTCGATCAAACGACGGGGACCATCAAGTTCAAGGCGCTTTTCCCGAACGAGAAGCTGCAGCTCTGGCCGGGCCAGTTCATCAATGTGCGCCTTTACATCGATGTCCTCTCCCATGCCGTCGTGGTGCCGACCGCAGCGGTCCAGAGGGGGCCGAATGGCGCATATGTTTATGTGCTCGGCACTAATTCCAAGGTATCCCTGCGCAATGTCACGATCGCGCGTCAGAACGAGACGCAAGCTGTCGTGAGCTCCGGGCTCACCCCGCCTGAGCAGGTGGTGACCACCGGCTTCTCGCGCCTCACGGACGGGGCCGAGGTGCGCGTCGCCCCCACCCAAGCCGATGCCGGGACTGGGAGTGCTCCGCCGGGGACGGGCGGGAGCGCGAGCGACCAAGCGAGCAACGAGGCGCCTCAAGGATCGCCAGTCGCCGCGGATGCGGCCAATGCGTCTTCCGTCAACGAATCCGGCAGAGGAGGCGCACCCGCCGCGCCGCAAGCGGGGGCGTTGGCGAGCACTGGCGAGGCCGGCGCTGGCCCGGCGGCCGCACCGCCCGGCGAGCGCATGGGTCAACGGCGGCGTGGACAGCGCCCTCTCGGCAATGCTCAAGCCCCGCCGTCCACGGCGCCCGCTCCGTCGCAATGAGCCTTTCGACGCCCTTCATCGAGCGGCCGATCGCGACATCGCTTCTCGGCTTCGCGGTTTTGCTCTGCGGCGTCCTCGGCTTCTTGCGCCTGCCGGTCTCGGCGCTGCCGCAGGTCGATTTCCCGACGATCCAGATCACGACGCAACTGCCAGGCGCGAGTCCCGATACCATTGCTTCGCTCGTGACCGCTCCGCTCGAACGGCAATTCGGGCAGATCCCCTCGCTCTCGACCATGTCGTCGCAGAGCTCCTTCGGCCTCTCTCAGGTGACGCTGCAATTCGAGCTCGATCGTGACATCGACGCTGCGGCGCAAGATGTGCAGTCGGCGATCAACGCGGCAGGCTCAACCTTGCCGCGCAATCTCCCCTACCCACCCACCTATGCCAAGGTGAACCCGGCGGGCACGCCGATCCTGACGCTGGCGCTGACCTCGAAGACGGAATCGCTGCGCACTCTTTCCGACCTCGCCGACACGCTGCTCGCCCAGCGCCTGAGCGAGGTCACAGGTGTCGGGCATGTTTCGGTCGAAGGCGGCATCAAGCCGGCGATCCGGATCCAGGCCGATCTCGCGCGGCTTGCATCGTACAAGATCGGCATGGAGGATTTGCGCGCCGCGATCGTGGGGGCGAATGTGGCGGGATCGAAGGGCGCGCTCGACGGTGCGCAACAATCCTACACGATCGCGGCGAATGACCAGATCGCGGCGGCAGAAGCGTACCGGACCATTGTGGTCGCTTACCGCAATAGCGCGCCCGTGCTGCTTCAAGACGTGGCGAATGTCGTCGATGGCCTCGAGAATTCACGCGTCGGCGGCTGGTACCAGGGTGAGCCCGCCGTCATCATCGACGTGCAGCGCCAGCCAGGTGCAAACATCATCAGCACCGTCGATCTGGTGAAGAAGGAGTTGCCGCGTCTGTCGCGCTCGATGGCGGCCGGGGTGAACCTCAAGATCGTGAATGACCGCACCGAGACGATCCGCGCCTCGATCGCGGATGTGGAATTCACCCTCGTCATTGCGGCCGCGCTCGTGGTGCTCGTGGTGCTCCTCTTCCTGCGCACGGTACGCGCGACAATCATCGCGGGCGTCGCGCTTCCCTTGTCGATCATCGCGACCTTCGCGGTGATGTGGCTTGCCGGCTTCTCGCTCGACAATCTCTCCTTGATGGCGCTCACCATCGGCACCGGCTTCGTCGTCGACGATGCAATCGTCATGATCGAGAACATCGTACGTAACATGGAGGCCGGGAAGCCCCCGCTTCAGGCCGCCCTCGACGGCGCGGGGCAGATCGGCTTCACCATCGTCTCGCTCACGGTGTCGCTGATCGCCGTCTTCATCCCACTCTTGTTCATGACGGGACTCGTCGGGCGAATGTTTCGCGAGTTCGCGCTCACCTTGTCGATCGCGGTCGTCGTCTCGGCCATCGTCTCCTTGACGCTCACCCCGATGATGTGCGGGCAAATCCTGCGATCGGCCACCGAGCATCGGCCAGGCTTCCTCGCGCGCGCCGCCGAATGGCCGATGGCCGCCATGACGCGCTTCTACATGAGGACGCTCTCTTTCGCGCTCGCAAGACGGCGCTTCATGCTCATCCTCACCTTCGGCACGCTCGCGCTCACGGGATACCTCTACGTCATCATTCCGAAGGGCTTCCTGCCGCGCCAGGACACGGGGCTGTTGAACATCGTTCTGCAAGGTGCACCCGACGTCTCCTTCGCTGAGATGACCCGCCTTCAGAGCACGGTCTCGAGCATCATCAGCAAGGACAAGGATGTCGCGGGCGTCGTTGCCGTGCTGGGTGTGGGCACGCTGAACGCCACGCCCAATGTCGGCCACCTCGCCGTGACATTGACACCGCGCGACACCCGGGTCGACACCGCCGATGTGATCGGCGACCGCCTGACGAGGGAGGCCTCGGAGGTGGCCGGCGTCACGCTCTTCGTCGAGCCGGTGCAGGACATTCAAATCACGACACGGACGAGCCGCTCGCAATATCAATATACATTGACCGGCACCGAAGCGGATGAGATCGACAAATGGGCGGCGCAGCTTGCCGATCACCTGCGCGCGAACCCGACCTTCCGCAACATCGCGCTCGAGACGCAGGATGGGGGGCTTCGCACCTTCATCGACATCGATCGCGAGATGACGGGACGGCTCGGCCTCTCGGTGCAAAACATCGACGACACGCTGAACGACGCCTTCGGCCAGCGGCAGATATCGACGATCTACGCACAGTCGAACCAGTATCGCGTGATCCTCGAGGCCGGCCCGCAATACCTGACCGATCCGACGGCGCTCGAGAAGCTCTACGTCGCGGGCTCGACCAACACGGCGCTCGCGACCGCGCTCGGCGCTTCGTCGACCCCGACCGTCACGACGGCCGGCAATGGCGGGCCCCAAATACCGCTTGCGACGATCGCCTCGGTGCGGCGCACCACCGCGCCATTGTCGATTGCCCACGAAGAGCAATTCCCGGCGGCGACTCTCTCGTTCGACCTTGCGCCCGATGCCTCGCTCGGCACCGCCGTCGCGGCGATCAGCCTTGCCGAGCGCGACATCGAGCTGCCCCTTTCGGTCACCGGCTCCTTCAGCGCGGACGCCGCCGAGTTCAACCGCTCGCTCGCGGGGGAGCCATGGCTCATTCTCGCGGCGGTGATCACCATCTATCTCGTGCTCGGCATGCTCTATGAGAGCTTCATCCATCCGCTGACGATTCTTTCGACCCTGCCTTCGGCCGGCGTCGGGGCGCTCCTTGCGCTCATGCTGTTCAGGCAGGATCTCTCGATCGTCGCGCTCATCGGGATCATCCTCCTCATGGGCATCGTGAAGAAGAACGCCATCATGATGATCGACTTCGCGCTCGACGCGGAGCGCGGCGAGGGGCTATCGCCGAAGGATGCGATCCTGCGCGCCTGCCATCTGCGCTTCCGCCCGATCATGATGACGACGCTTGCGGCGCTCTTCGGCGCGCTGCCGCTCGCGCTTGCCCGGGGCACGGGCAGTGAGCTTCGCGTGCCGCTCGGCATCACCATCATTGGCGGCCTGCTCTTGAGCCAGCTTCTGACGCTCTACACCACCCCCGTGATCTATCTCATGTTCGAAGGGCTGCGCGACCGTTTCTGGGGGAGGCGCGAGCCTCCGCATCGGCCGACCGCGGCGATCGTGCTCATGCCGACGCCAGCACCACCGCTCAGCCAAGAAGCGGCGGAGTGATGAACATCTCCGCCCCCTTCATCAAGCGGCCGGTCGCGACGACGTTGATGGCGATCGGCCTGTTCCTCGTCGGGGCCGTCGCCTACATCTTTCTGCCGGTCGCGAGCCTGCCTTCAGTCGAGTTCCCGGTAATCCGCGTCATCGCCTCGCGGCCGGGCGCCGATCCCGAGACGATGGCCGCCTCGGTCGCAGCTCCGCTCGAACGCCATCTCGGCGAAATCGCCGGGGTGAACGAGGTCACCTCGAATTCCACGCTCGGTTCTTCGTCCATCGCGATCCAGTTCGACCTCGACCGCAACATCGACAACGCGGCACGCGATGTGCAGGCGGCGCTCAACGCCGCTGCCACTGATTTGCCGGGCGACCTTCCGACCTTGCCGAGCTTCCGCAAGGCCAATCCGGCCGCCGCGCCCGTGATCATTCTCGCGCTCACCTCCGACACCTTGCCGGCGAGCACCGTCTATGACGCGGCCGACACCGTCATCGCGCAGCGCATTTCCCAGGTCGACGGCGTCGGCGAGGTGACGGTGAATGGCGCCGAGCAGCCGGCGATCCGCGTGCGGGTCGATCCGGCGCGGCTTGCCGCGATGGGCATCAGCCTCGAGGCGATCCGCACGGCGATCGTGAACGCGAACGCGCCAAATCAGCTCGGCAGCTTCGAGAATGGCACCCAAAGCGAGACGATCGGCACCAATGATCGCATCACCGCCTTGCAGGATTACCGCGACATCGTCGTGACAGCGGCGAACGGCACTGTCGTCAAGCTCTCGCAGATCGCGCAGATCGATCGCGGCGTGCGCAACAGCCGCGCCGCGGGCTGGTACAACCGCAAGCCGGCCGTGCTCCTTCTGGTCACCAAGCAGGCCGACGCGAATGTGATCGACACCGTCGACCGGGTGAAGGCGCTGATCCCACAGTTGAAGCGATTGATTCCGGCCGGCGTGAACGTCGAGGTCATGGCCGATCGCACGCTCACGATCCGCGCCTCGATCCACGACATCCAGCGCACGTTGATGATCGCGATCGCGCTCGTGATGATGGTCGTCTTCGTTTTTCTCCGGCGTGCGACGCCGACCGTGGCCGCCGGCATCACCGTGCCCTTGTCGCTTGCCGGCACTTGCGCCGCCATGTGGCTTGCGGGCTTCACCCTCGACAATCTCTCGCTGATGGCGATCACCATCTCGGTCGGCTTCGTGGTCGATGACGCCATCGTCATGATCGAGAATATCCACCGCAACATGGAAGCGGGAATGGGGCGCCTCGAAGCGGCGCTCACCGGCGCGCGCCAGATCGGCTTCACCGTGGTGTCGATTTCCGTTTCCCTGATCGCGGCCTTCATCCCGCTTCTCTTCATGCAAGGAATTCTCGGGCGGCTCTTTCGCGAGTTCTCGCTCACCCTCGTCTTCGCGATCGTCGTGTCGACCTTCGTTTCGCTCACGATCACCCCGATGATCTGCGGGCGATTCATGCGCCGGGGGGACGAGACGAAGCCGCGCTGGTATGACCGGGTGATCGAGGGCGCGCTCTCGCGGCTCACCCAAGCTTACGCGCGATCCCTTCAGGTTGGGCTTCGCCATCCCTGGCTGATGCTGATCATGACGCTCGCGATCGTGGCGCTCACGGTCGAGCTCTTCCGCACCACGCCGAAGGGCTATTTCCCGCAGGACGACACGGGCCTCCTCTTCGGCTTTACCGAAGCTTCGCCCGACATCTCCTTTCCGGCGATGGCCGAGCTTCAGCAGAAGGCGGGCGACATCGTGGTTGGCGATCCCGCGGTCGCGGGCGTCTCGGCCTTCGTCGGCGGTCAATCGACCGTGAACCACGGCACTTTCTATGTCAGCCTGAAACCCGAGGCGGAACGCAAGCTCTCGGCCCTCCAGGTGATCGCGCGAATGCGTGAGAAGCTCGACACGCTCCCAGGGCTTCGCGTCTATTTCTTCCCGGTGCAGGATTTGCGATCGGGTGCCAGGCAGGGCAAGGCGCAATATCAGTTCACACTTTGGGACCCGAATTTCGCGGAGCTCGTCGAATGGTTCCCGAGAGTGCTCGAGCGAATCCGAAAAGTGCCGGGACTGGTCGACGTCGCCTCCGATCGCGAGAAGGGCGGCCTCGAGGCGAATGTCGTGATCGACCGCAGCGCCGCCTCGCGCCTTGGCGTTGCGATCCAGGACATCGACAACGCGCTCGGAGATGCCTATTCACAACGGCAGATCTCGACCATTTTTTCTCAGCGCAACCAGTATCGCGTGGTGCTCGAGGTCATCCCCTCGCGCTCACGCGACCCTTCCGATTTCGCGGATCTTTACGTTCCGGGCCGAAATCACGCCGCCGTGCCCTTGGCGGCGGTCGCGCATGTCGAGCGCACCTCCGCACCGCTCGTCGTCAATCACCAGGGCCAGTTTCCCTCGATCACGATCACCTACAACCTCCCGCCGAACACGCCCGTCGGCGCCGCGACCGAGGCGGTGCAGAAGGCGGTCGACGAGATGCATCTGCCGGCGGGGCTGCACGCGGAATTCGCTGGCGACGCCAAGGCCATCGCTGACAATTCGAGCGGCCAGGGCGTGCTCATTCTCGTGGCGTTGCTCGCGGTCTATATCGTGCTCGGCGTCCTCTATGAGAGCTTGGTGCATCCGGTAACGATCATCTCGACTTTGCCCTCGGCGGGGCTCGGAGCGCTGATCGCCATCAATGTGGCAGGCCTCGATCTCACGGTGATCGCTTTCATCGGCATCATCTTGCTGATCGGCATCGTCAAGAAGAACGGCATCATGCTCGTCGACTTCGCCATCCATGCGGAGCGAGTGCGCGGCTTGAGGCCATCCGAATCGATCCTCGAAGCTTGCATCGAGCGCTTTCGCCCGATCTTGATGACGACGCTCGCCGCGCTCTTCGGCGCCATCCCGCTTGCGATTGCCATGGGTGCGGGCGCGGAGCTTCGTCGCCCGCTCGGCATCACCATTGTGGGCGGCCTCATCCTCTCCCAGGCGCTCACCCTTTACACGACGCCCGTGATCTATCTGCAGATGGCACGCCTCGCGCGCTTCTGGCGACGCCGCCGTACGCATGAGCCGCAGCCCGCGCCGGCCTTGCCGTAGCTCTTCACGCTCGAGCGGATGATCGCGATACTCGGCAAGATCGACGAAGACATTGAGGTAAACGGCGCCGACGGCAGCCAGAGCCTAGAGCATGGTCCACAAAAGTGGGCCCACTTTTGCGATAAGATGCGGAAAATCAAGAAGATAACCTGACATACTGATCTCATCTAAACGCAACGCGTTCTAGCGCGCAGCATATTCGGGCAGGCCGTGAGCGAGCCTGATGTTCTCTGCGCCCGACGTCCCTACCGATGACCCATCAAGCTCTTGCTCTCGCCGGTGCCTTTCCCCGACGCTCCCGCAACAGCGAGCGCGCGAGGCGATACCCGAGTAGAATGGCGACCAGCACCGCGTAGAAGAGCGGTTCGATGGGCACCTTCACGGAAAGCAGGAAGTGCAGCACGGCCAGGATCGCAGCAAGATAGACCCAGCGATGGAGACGGTTCCAGGATTGCGCGCCTAGGCGGCGGATCGAGAGATTATTGGAGGTGATCGCGAGCGGCACGAGAATGACGAAGCCCGCCATGCCGATCGTGATGTAGAGGCGCTTCAAAATGTCGGCGACGATGGCCGAGAGGTCGAGCCCCTGATCGAGCACGAGATAGGTCGTCAGGTGCAGCACCACATAGTAGAAGGCGAGAAGCCCGAGCGCACGCCGATAGCGGATAAGGCTGATGCCGGTGAGCTGCCGCAAAGGGGTGATGGCGAGGCTCGCGAGGAGGAAGCGCAACGCCCAGAGGCCAAGCGCATGTTCGAGCGCCTTCATCGGGTCGGCGCCAAGCTGGTCCGTGAGCCCGAGCTCGAACCACCAGACCGCGGGGATGAAACCGATCAGATAGACGAGAATGCGGGGCGGCTGCCACGATACCCCAAGCCCCTTGCCGCCCCGCGCGACGGCTCTCGGTCGTGGCAGCGAGGGTGACTGCGCCGACATCAGAAGAACTTGCGCAAATCCATGCCCGAATAAAGGCTCGCGACCTCGTCGGCATAGCCGTTGAAGGGAAGCGTTTCGCGGCGCTTCACGAGGAGCCCGCCCTCCCCGATCCGGCGTTCGGTCTTCTGGCTCCAGCGTGGGTGATCCACCTCCGGATTCACGTTTGAATAGAAACCGTATTCGTTCGAGTTCTGGAGATTCCAGGTGGTCGGC
>JAFAQA010000005.1 GCA_019246665.1 Hyphomicrobiales bacterium | reverse complement strand
CGGAATTCGCGCTGACGCACGCCTTCGCCTTGTGGGCCTGCGGACTTGCGCCTCGAGCATGATCGAGGAAAGCGGCTTCCCCTTTTCCGATGTAAACGCCGGAACACGCTGCGTTTAGATGAGATCAGCAGCGTCAGGTGATCTTTTTGTTTTTCCCATGATCTATCGCAAAAGTGGGCCCACTTCTGCGGCTCATGCTCTAGCCGAGCCGGAGCCACGTCCGGCGTTCGGCGAGAGGGTCCGCGGCTCTCTCAGCCAGGACGAGCGAAATGCCCTGAACAAGCGCTCAAACCCGGCGATCTGTTGCCCCAGCCATGAGCGCTCATTATCCGCGTCGACATCGGGATCATCGACGCCTCAAGGACGAGGCTACTCGCCATAGAGCGCCGTCCGGAAAACGATGTCCCAGATCGGCAGCACCAGGGCGAAGTTGCAATTATAGTTCACTGCATGAGCTCGGCCTTGGGAAAGCCGCTTCTCTTTTGCTGAGCCGGCTTTATGACGCGGCCGATTCCTCGAGATAGCTTCGCACCTCCTCCATCGAATCGAACCGCCGAGCTCCCTTCGGGGTGCGTGCCTCGATGGTGCCGTCGGTAAACACGACGAAGGTCGTGGTACCGACGCTGAAGCTGCGCGCCGGTTGCAAATCCTCGGACTCTTTCGCGAGCGGCGGGGTTGCGAGTTCGGGAGCCGCCGGCGCGGGTGGCGGTGGGGGCCTGGTCTCGACACGGGGGCTCGCGGCGGGAGCGGGAGCGGCTTGCGGGGCGAGTGTCGGCTCCTTCCTTGGCTCCTGTCGGGCCGTGGCCGGCTTTGCCTGCGTCTGAGGCTCGGCGACGCCGAGAGGAGCGGCGGCGGGCATGACGGGCATGGGCGGCATGGCGGGCTCGACCTGCTCGAAGTGAGGCGAGGGCGCGACCGCAGGCGTGTATTCGCGTTCGGCCGGACGCGGCGTGGCGCTTTCCGGCTCGGGTGGAAGCGTCGTCACGCTCATCCGCTCGATCGGACGCGCCCAGGCAAGCTCCTCGAGCGCGCGCTCGATCGCGCGGCGCGCGCGGCGTGTTTCGCCGATGAGAGCGCCAATGGAGACGCAAACGAGACCGCCCGATACGAGAGCCGCCCCGGCGATCACCATGGTCCAGCCGCGCTCGAGCGGCACGAGCGGCCAGCCCATCACCATGGCGGCACCGCCCGCGGCCGCGGTCACCAAACCCAGAAGCACAAAAAACCAACTCATCATCGAGCCTTGTCCATCAGGAACCGAGCTCCATGGGACGCGCGCCGAGCTTAGCGCGCTTCACATGCCTATCGGTCCTGCCATCGCAAGGGAGATACTGTCAAAAATAGGGCGGTCCGCTATTCGGGCAAGCTTCCCATAGGGCGCATGGGACAGGTGGAACGAGGCCCCTCGGAAACCCGTTTCGCCCTGAGACAGGAACGATGGTGAATGGTTGCAAACCTTTGGCCCCTATCGTAAGACCCGGTAGATGCCCTGATCGGACGCGATCGTCCCTCGTCATGCAGCCGTAGCTCAGTTGGTTAGAGCACCAGATTGTGGATCTGGGGGTCGGCGGTTCGAATCCACCCGGCTGTACCAATGAGACAAAGACTTGACGTTAAGTTTGCCGTCACTGCTTCCTAAGAATTGGCACTTAGGAAGCACATAGGAAGCAGCGCCGACCGGTTTCGACCGCCTCTCCCGGCTCCCCACGTTGAACGTTGAAGGCTTCCCCAACGGTCTCCCGCGTGCGCCATGCCCACTTGCCAGCCCCGTGGAGGCTCATTGCGACGGTAGGGCGCTATACGGGTAGCGGCGGGCACGTTTCAAAAGTTCCTGGCGCCCCCCGCATCGTGCCGATGCCCCTCGGGTTGCCGTCCAGATCAACGCCACTGCCTCGACCGACTGGCTTGACACTCACACCTCGAGGAATCTCACCCCCGCCTGACCATCGTGACCACATTCGACGCCCGGCCCGTGATCTTGCGAATGTGCTGAGCCCACAGGTCGAGAGCCTGCCGTTTCTCGTTCGCATAATCGTGGCGCTGATAGACGCCCACGATTCCGCCGAAGCTGCCCGAGACGTATTTGAGAACTCGCTCGATCACCGGCAATTGAACTCCCAGTTTGGCCATGCCGGTCGCCGTCGTTCCAGGATTGTGAGCGCCTCACCCGACAGCGGCGCCAGATGCGCACGCCGGTTCTCGTCCGCTCGCCGGGGATCGTCCATTCTGCCTTGTCGAGATCAAGCTCGGACCAACGCATTGTCCGAGCAGGTGGCGCCGCACCTCCCGGAGGCTGTTCGGCCGCAAACGTGTCTCGGCTCCCGTGAGGAACCGCTTCGCTGCCTCTCCAAGGGTGATCGCCTTTGGTGCGTTGTCTTGCGCGCGAGCAACCTCGATCCGCTTGCGCTTGTCCTCTGCCGGATCACCGCCAATTCTGACCTCGGCAAGCAGCCTGCCAGCTTCCTTGCGGGCATCGGTCACGGACAGTTGCTCGACGGTCGCGAAGCTATGCCGACGCTGCTTACCCGCGCCTTTGACGCGATATTGGACAACCCACGTTTTCTTCGGCCTTTGAATGCATAAGCCAAAGCCGGCGAGCCCGTCATCCCAAAAAATCTTGTCACCCTTGCCCGCTGGCCGCGTGAGCCGGACCACGGCCTCGGTGGTGAGCTTGGTCATGTCAGGTTACCTCCTTGGGGGTATCGTGCTGGCGCATCGTGAGGCGCACCGCGGGTGGGGCTCGGGCGTCGCAACTTGTCTTCTCCAATAGCGCTGTTTGGGGCGATGGCCTCTTCTGGTCTACCCCTTTCGAGCCTTGTCAGCGTGTTTTAATGCCTCGTAAATTGCATTGCGCTGCGCTAATCTCATTAGAAGGCTTCACGCGTGCATGAGCTGCTCGAGGCCCGGCCTCGAGTAGCCAGAGCGGACGGGTGCGAGCCGGGCCTGTTGAGCAAGGGGGAGCTTTAGGTGGAGCTGCTGTTTGCCGCCAAGATTCTGATTGCCGCGCTGCAGCGCCGCAAATTCGTGGCGCTTGCCGTCTTTCTGACGGTCCTCGGCGTGTTCCTTTCCACCTATCTACTTGTCGGTCGGCGTTACGAGGCCGAGGCCCAGCTCTTGGTTGGGAATGGTGTCACCGAGCGCACCGAGCGTTTGGATTCCCGCAGCGTCGTCGACCCTACCGGTATCAATTCGCTCGTCCGACTTGCCGAGACGGACGACGTTGTGGGCAAAGCAGCGAACAAGGTAGGTCTTCAGCGTCTTTTTCCTGACTTCGACAGAATGAACGGCGGCCACCTGATTTCGATCTTGCGCGAAGGGGCAGCTGAGCTACCTCTCGAGCGCTTGCTTTCCGCTGATCAGATTTCGATCTTGCGCGAAACGGCCGCTAAGCTTGGTTTTGAGCGCTTGCCTCCCGCTGATCAGGCGCGACGCAATGACGCCATCCTGATTTCAACGCTGCGGCGCTCCATCTCCGTGCAAGCAGAGGGCAAAACCGACCTTCTGAAAATTTCGTTTCCTCACCGCGATCCGGTGATCGCGGCCGAGTTCGTCAATGCGCTCGTTGACGCGTTGGTCGCCAAGGAGGCGGAGCTTATCAACGTGCCCGGCGCCTTCCAATTTTTTGACGTGCAGAGGAAACAGCTGGAGGAAGAGGTTCAGAAGGCGGCCTCTAGACTTGAGAACTTTTCGGCCGCAGTCTCGATCTATTCCATCAACGATCAGCGCTCTCTCCTTCTCAGACGTGCGAATGACCTTGCCGAATCCCTTAGTTCAACGCGAGGCTCCATAGTAGAACTACAAGGTCGGAAGCAAGCACTGACCGAGGAGCTATTGAGGCTCAAACCGGTCTCGCAATCGGAGTTCGTCACTGGGGTTGTGAACAGCTTGGGAGCGAAGAACGTTGAAAAGACTGCCAGGATGAGCGAGGAGGAGCGATCTCTCACCGATGCGCCACCGCTCCTTCTCGTCCGTGTCTTTCAGGACACAATGGATGATCTTTTCAAGGTTGACGCGGAGTTTGCCGGCGCAAAGAACCGGGAGGCACACCTTGGCAGAGAGCTCGACAGTGTAAACAAGGAGCTTGCCGCTCTCTCATCGAGAGAGGGGGAATTCAATCGGCTGAGTCGGGACTTGACGCTGGCGGTGACCGCTGCCGAGAGTTATGCGAAGCGAACCACTGAAGAGCGGATCAACACGAGTCTCGCGAACGCACGCGTATTGGGCTTGCGAATTGCGCAATTGGCAAGCCCGCCAGTTTTTCCCGCCTTTCCCCAACTGGGCATTTTCCTGGCGCTGAGCCTGGTCGGGGGGATCGTTTTGGCATCGGCCGCGGCTCTCTTGCCAGAAGCGTTGGCTCGCGTCGGCACATACAATGTCGCATCGCGCGGGTCCGTGGAAGCCGCGACTGACGTGCGGTCGCGCGCCGAAACCGCGCGGAACCCCGCGTCGTTTAAGCTCCCGGCGACGGGTGTCGCACAAAGCTCTATCGGCGGTACCACCGGCATCGTCGACATAGTTTGCGGGCAGGACCCCCTTGCGGTCGACGATGTCAGGAACGTCAAACTGCCAAATGCCCTCGAAAAAAATTTTTTGGACTAATCGATCCGCCCCACGAACTTAGCGGTTGCGAGCGGTGCGATTTCGCGCTGCTAATCTTTGGGATTAGCCCTCAATAGTGCGCTTCACTGCGTTTGTTTGTAATAAATTCGAGAAAAGAATTTTGTAGCAGTAGTCAATTCGAATAAGGAGAGCGACCTAGGGAGGGAGCATGTCTCGTTCGAAGGTACTGCATTCCAAACCTGTCCCCCTTTTTTTCGATACTCCGAACCAAACCGAGGACGCGGAGATTCAGACCGCAAAGGACGGCCCGCTGCTCGCCGTAATCGGTTGCGGCTACTGGGGTGCTAAACACATCCGTGTCAGCTGCGACATACGCGACGCAAGGGTGTCAATGGCCGCCGACCCGCGCCCTGACAGATTGGAATATATCCATTCACAATATCCCACTGTCGCTGTTACGCGTGATGTCGACGCGATACTGAATAACCCGTCTATAGACGGGGTCATCGTCGCCACACCTGTGGTGACGCATTTTGAACTGGCGCGCGCGGTTCTCCAGGCCGGAAAGCACGCGCTTGTCGAGAAGCCGCTGGCCATGACGAGCGCGCAATGCCGCGAGTTGAATGCGATCGCCGAACAGCGCAAGCGTGTGCTGATGGTCGGGCACACGTTCGAATATCACCCGGCGGTGTGTTTTATGCGCCAGATGATCCAGAGCGGCTCTCTAGGCGAGCTTTACTACATTGATTCGCGGCGCCTGAATCTCGGTCTCTACCGGCAGGACGCCAATGTCCTTTGGGACTTGGCGCCGCACGATCTCTCGATCATCTTCTCCCTGCTGGAAGAGCGGGCGCAAAGCATCGGCGCCTGGGGTTGCGCGCACGTCCTGCCCGACGTTGAGGACGTTGTTTACGCCAAGATGGGGTTCAAGAGCGGCGTGGCCGCTCATGTGCATGTTTCCTGGTTAGACCCAGTCAAGGTGCGCCAGATCACGATCGTCGGAAGCAATGCGATGCTGGTGTTCGACGACGTGCAGCCGTCCGAGAAAGTGCGCGTTTACCAAAAGCGCTTCAGGCCGCGGATCGATGGCGACTCCTACGCGGACTTCCAGTCGGCGTATCATCATGGCGACGTTCACATCCCCGCAATATCCAACAGCGAACCGCTGAAACTCGAGGTGCTCGACTTCGTGAACGCGATCATGACGGGGAAACGGCCGCTCGCGGATGGATTGCGTGGGCTGCGCGTTGTAGCAGCGCTCGAGGCGGCATCGGCGTGTCTACGGCGCAACCACAAACACCGTAGCAATGATAAGCATCAACCGACTTTTCGGCGGGGGAACGTGTCGGTGGGAGGTCCCGAAATTGCCGCCGCATGAAACCACTCGACGGAGGGCGATCGCGCGGGAATTCGGCAAACGGGCGCTTGATGTCGCGATCAGCGTTCTCGCGATCGTGCTGCTGGCGCCCGTCCTCATGATGGTGTCAATAGCAATCCGTCTCGACAGCCCCGGACCCGCGGTCTTTCGGCAACGTCGGATCGGGCGAGACGAGAAGCCGTTCAACTGCTTCAAATTCCGGACGCTCCGCCACAACGCCCACGATAGCATCCACCGAGAGGCGATCCGGCGGCTTTGGGCGAAGGAGCCGCTCTCGGACGACCCCGATGCTCCATACAAACTGACGGACGATTCTCGCATCACGCGCGTGGGGCGGCGGCTGCGGAGAACCAGCCTCGACGAGCTGCCGCAACTCGTCAATGTATTGCGGGGCGAAATGAGCATCGTCGGTCCACGGCCGGCAATTCCTTATGAACTCGAATACTTCCGAGACTGGCACCATAAGCGTCACGTGGTGAGGCCCGGAATGACAGGAATTTGGCAGGTGCGCGGCAGGGGTCGCCTCGGCCCCGACGTGATGCTCGAGATGGATGTCGAGTATGCAATGAACTGGACGTTATGGATCGACCTGAAGTTGATTGCCCTGACATTTCCCGCGGTGCTGCGGCGGCGCGGCGCCCGATGAGGTTCTCGAGTGACAGAGATGGTTTCTCTAAGGTTCGACAAATGCACATTCCGTTCGTCGATCTCAAAGCGCAATATGAGACGCTGAAGGACGAGGTGGCCGAAGCAATTCGGGGCATTCTCGATTCCGCGCGGTTCATCGGTGGCGAGGCAGTTGTCTCGTTCGAAAGAGATTTCGCCGCGTATTGCCAGGTACGCTATGCGCTCGGTGTGGCCAACGGCACGGACGCGCTTCATCTGGCGCTGCGGGCCTTGGGCATTGGACGTGGCGACGAGGTAATTACAACCGCCAATACCTTCATCGCCACCGCGGCCGCCATCGTTGCGACGGGAGCGCGGCCCGTGTTCGTCGATATCGATCCAGACACCTACACGATCGATCCCACGATGATCGAGCGCGCCCTAACGCCTCGTACGAGAGCGATCGTCCCAGTCCACCTCTTCGGCCAGCCGGCTGATATGGATCCGATCAAAGACATCGCACGGCGGCGCGCCCTCTATGTAGTAGAGGACGCGGCCCAGGCGCACGGGGCGGAATATCAGGGGGGCCGAACTGGGTCACTCGGCGATGCTGCATGCTTTTCGTTTTATCCGGCAAAGAACCTCGGGGCCTATGGTGACGGCGGAGCGGTCACCACCAACAGTGCCGCGATTGCCGAGCGGATCGAACGTCTGCGCGACCACGGTCGAACAACCCACTACAAGCACGCCGAGATCGGGTTCAACAGCCGGCTCGACACCCTCCAGGCGGCAGTCCTGCAGATCAAGCTCCAGCGCCTGGATGAATGGAATGCCAATCGGCGGCGCGCCGCCGAGTGGTACGCCGCAGAGTTGGCGCAGTCGAGGATCAAGACGCCGTTCGTCCGACGGGGGTCGACGCACGTCTACCATTTGTATGTGATCGCCACGAACGAGCGGGACGCAATGCAAAGTAAGCTCGAGGAAGCCGGCGTGGCGACCGGGATCCACTATCCATTGCCGCTCCATCTACAGCCTGCTCTCTCCCATCTCGGCTACAGGCGGGGCGACTTGCCGTGCTGCGAAGCGATGGCCGATCGATCATTGTCCCTACCCATGTTCGCCGAGCTCGGACGCGACCAGGCGCGCCATATCGCCGCGATTGCGCGCGCTGCGGCCGAGCGGGACGGTCACAAGGAATTGCAGGTGTCATCGTATTCGGGCACAGCGCTCCCCGCCGATGTCGCAAAGGCTTGGCCATGAATCGAATCAGCGCATGGGCGGTGGTCGAGACCGAGGCGATCGGTGCGCGCGTGGCGATTGCCGAGTTCGCCGTCGTGCGGCCTGATGTTACGATTGGCAACGGGGTGGTCATTCACCCGCATGTCGTGATCGAGAGCGGCGCAATAGTCAGGGACAACGTCGAAATCTTTCCAGGAGCCTATATCGGCAAGCCGCCGAAGGGGGCCGGTGCGTTGTCGCGCGCGCCGCGTTTCGAGGCATGGGTCGATATCGGCGCCGATTGTTCTATCGGACCTCACGCGGTGATTTTTTACGGCGTCTCGCTCGGCGCGGGGACTCTGATTGGTGACGGCGCCTCGATCCGTGAACAATCGCGGATCGGCGCGAAGACTGTCATCGGACGTTACGTCACAGTCAATTACAACACGCGAATCGGGGATCGCGTTCGGGTGCAGGATCACACCTGGCTGGCGGGCAATATGACGATCGAAGACGACGTGTTCATCTCGGGCTGTGTCGGCACTTCAAACGATAATGCGATCGGCCGCGACGGCTACGGCGGTTCGACCATGCTCGGGCCCCATATCGCGCGCGGCGCGGCGATCGGAGTGGGAGCTAACCTATTGCCAGGCGTCAGAATTGGCGTTGACGCCGTCGTTGGCGCTGGCGCGGTGGTGACGAAGGACGTGCCCGACGGTGCACTCGTGATGGGTGTCCCGGCGGGGATCCGCCGGCGGGTCAAAGCGACTACCGGCGTAGACTAGCAAATCGACAGCAGTTTCTACCAAGGATGTAGTGAACACTAGTCGTGAGGATCTTCCGTGTCACCAACACGTTTCCGAGTCCTAAACAGTTAAACGCGGGACTACGGTCATAACGGTCAAATGATAGAATGATGAATTCGTCAAGTTCCGCGATCAGGATATTGCATATAACGGACACGTTGGCCTCCGGAGGGAAGGAGCGACAACTGGTTGAATTGCTGCGCGGGTTCAACAAAATAGATGGGTTCATCAACGAACTCGTCGTCCTTTCAGATGTCATACACTACGATGAGGTAAGATCGCTGGGAATAAAAATACACATATTCAGAAGAAGCCGGAAATGGGATTTTCGTATTCTCAAAAAACTATATTGGCTGGCGAGACAATACCGACCGAATATAATTTATTCGTGGGAGTCGATGTGTTCAGTGTATGCGTCACCAATTGCGTTGATATTCAGATCGGCTTTGATCAACGGGATGATACAAAACGCACCGCTGTTTTTGAATCTGAAAGATCGCGGCTACCGGCGTTTACTTATGACAGCTCCATTTTCAACTGTAATATTGGCCAATTCACTAGCGGGACTTAGATCTTTTAGAGTTAATGGCAAAAAGGGTCTTTGTATACGAAACGGTTTTAATTTTGATCGATTAAATAATCTTCCAGAGGTCGACGACGTCAAGTGTTCGTTGGATATAAGAACCAAACACGTCGTCGGCATGGTCGGACGATTCCATCGAGAGAGGGATTATAGCACGTTTTTTAAAGCGGCAAAATTGCTGTGCGATGAGCGGACGGATATTACATTCGTTGCTGTGGGCGAAGGACCGGACCTGGAAAGCTTCAGGGTGCGTTTTAGCGATGGTCAGTCGAATATACGCATTTTAGGAGTCAGAAAACGAGTCGAAGAAATTGTAAAAACGTTTTCCGTCGGAGTGTTGGTAAGCGAATATGGGGAGGGAATAGCTAATGTAATTATGGAGTACATGGCACTGGAAAAGCCGGTCATAGCCACGGACGCGGCGGGCAATCGCGAAATTGTCAGGGACGGAGAGAATGGATTCCTAATTCCATTGGGAGATGAAAATGCGCTGGCGCTTCGGATAAGGGAAATTGTCGACAGTCCTCACATTGGAAGCGCGTTCGGTCGCGCAGGGCGGGCGCTCGTGGAGCAGAAGTTCGGGATTGAGCAAATGGTGCAGAAGCACGTCGAGCTGTTTCGGCGATTGGCAAGCGGGAATAGGGCGCGTTCTTTTGAAGTTTGAATTGCGAGCCGGGGCTTCAGGTTGATCGAACGATCATATTTGGAGACTGCTGAAAGGGGATTGGTCGCTATGTGCGGGATTGCAGGTTTGATCGACCCTTGTCTCGCTGCGCGGCCGGAGGCCTTGCAACGTTCGGCGCGCGATATGGCGAATGCAATTGCGCATCGCGGACCAGACGGCGAGGGGGTGTGGATTGATGCAGCGATTGGCGTCGCGATCTCACACCGGCGACTTGCCATAATTGACCTCAGTGAGGCCGGAGCGCAGCCCATGGTGTCGGCAGATGGGCGCTGGGTCGTGAGCTACAACGGCGAAATATACAATACGGAAGAAATTCGTCGGGAGCCGAGTGTTGCCGTGGTCAATTGGCGCGGTCGTTCGGACACAGAGGTTCTGGTCGAGTCCGTTGCAAGTAAAGGAATAACGGCGGCTATAAAGTCGCTCAACGGCATGTACGCGATAGCACTTTGGGATCGACGAGAGCGGGTGCTGCATCTCGTACGCGATCGACTTGGAATTAAACCCCTGTTCTTTACCTTCCATGGAGGAAAGATAGCGTTTGGATCGGAGATAAAGGCCTTGCTGAGACTGGGGTTTGTGCCAAGGGAGATAGATGCGGCAGCGGTAAGCTGTTATCTCAAATTTGGTTACGTTCGGGCACCGGGCGCGATATTGGGCGGCATCGAGAAGGTGATGCCGGGTGAGATCGTATCGATTGGCGTCAATGGGCGGATTTCCCGGTCGCGGTATTGGCGCTTAGAAGACGCCGTCGCACAAGGCTTCGAAGCGCCGCTGGAAGTTGGCGACCCAGAGGCAATAGAAATGTTTTCGTCGCTGCTCGCCGATGCGGTCAGCAGGCAAATGATTTCCGATGTGCCGCTGGGCGCTTTTTTGTCAGGAGGCATCGATTCCTCTTCAATTGCGGCGTTAATGGTTGCAGCTGGGAAAGGGCCGGTCCGTACGTTTTCGATTGGTTTTCCCGACCTCGGATACGACGAGTCGACGCATGCTGCCCGTGTTGCTCATCACATAGGGAGTGTACATTCGGAACTGGTCATTACGGCCGCTGATGCGCTTGCGACGGTACCTCTGGTCCCTGAAATGTATGACGAGCCATTGGCAGATTCTTCGCAAATACCGACTTTTCTTGTGTCGAAGCTGACGCGAAGTCACGTCACCGTAGCATTGTCCGGCGACGGCGGCGATGAACTGTTCGCCGGCTACGACACGTACAAAATTTTGACGCGGTTCTGGCAATACGCCGGCTCGGTGCCTATTCGGTTTCGGGAAGCCGCCGGTGCCATGTTGCGCGCCTTGCCACCCGCCCCCTTAAATCATTTATCGCACCTCTTTCGTGGCGCTATGGTTCCCGAACGACTTGGAGATAAGGTGCGAAAACTGTCTTATATGCTGTCGCTGGATTCTGATGGGTTTCACACTCGGCTTGTCAGCCAGATTCCGGATGTGGGGCTTCACATGACTGATCGGGAAAATCCGCCTGGGCTGGGAGGGGCGCCACCAGGACTTGCCGTTTTGGACCGCGCTCGTTTTCTCGACACAGTTACCTATCTTCCGGACGACATACTGCAGAAGGTCGATCGGGCGTCAATGGCCGTAGCCTTGGAGGCGCGTCCGCCACTCCTGGACCATAGGATTGTCGAATTTGCGTGGCGCCTTCCGCCACGGTTTTTGGTGCGGAACGGAGAGACGAAGTGGCTGCTGCGACGCGTCCTCGATCGTTTCGTTCCTCGCCATTTGGTCGAACGGCCGAAGATGGGATTCGGTGTCCCCATCGACGAATGGCTCAGAGTACCGTTACGCGATTGGGCCGAGGACCTGCTGGCGCCCGCCAGATACGGCGGTGGGATCCTCGACGTAAAGCCGGCGCAAGAGATTTGGCGGAAGCATATCTCGGGGGAAAAGAATTATGGATCCGAGCTATGGACCCTTCTTTCCTTCGAGGCGTGGCGAAGACAGTGGGCGCAGCAACTGCACGGGCGGCCGACGCAGGCCAGTAATGCGATGGCAATTCCTGCCGAGTGCTGAGGGAACGCAGGATCGTGAGGATCCTCTGTCACCGATATGCATCCCAGTCCCCAGAGACCGAGCCACGGACCCTGCGTGTGCCAGCCGCAAGAGCAGCTGCGCCGGCTACACGGTCGACGTCATCAATATTCTCAGCTTCCAGTCAAGGATGAACTATCTGAGATGCACTCTTGATGTCATGCGAATGACGAGCGCGGTGGCATACGACATCGTCCAAGCGCATTACGGTTATTCGGCATATCCTGCAACTTTTCGGTTGCGGGCGCCGCTCGTCATCACGGTACACGGAGATCGCAGAATCAAGGTCAGATCTTCCGAAAAAGCTTGGACACGAGGTGCATGCGCTGGGCTATCCAAACGGCGACTTTTCCGAACGCGAGCTACGTTTGGGTTACAGCTGCGCGTTGAGCGGCGATCGCGGGTTCAATACGAAAAAAGACACCGCTCTTCAGTTGCGCAGGATCTATGTCCCGGACGATGCCGACCGACATGAGCTGCTCGTCAAGACGAGTGGTCTGTGAGGAGAAATCAAAGTTGTCCTCGAAGCATCAAGGAGAAGAGCGCATGACACAAGGGCGCATCGCTGACCGGACAGTGCGCCTTCGGCAGGAGGGGCCGGCGTCGAGCGGGCGACCTTGAATTGAGCCGAGTCGATGAGCGTAGCCTCGAAGAGGATTGCAGCGCAGACGAACGCCGTGGTCGTGGAAGCACCCTCAGCGGACTCGGCATGGTTCGGAGCATGGCTCCGCAAGGTGCATCATGAGTCAAACTGACGTTGCGATCGTTGGGGCCGGGCCGTACGGCCTTGCAACGACGAAAGCCCTGCGACGTGCCGGGTTTTCCGTAAAGGTGTTCGGCGATCCCTTGCTGTTCTGGAGGTCGCAAACTCCCAAGGGCATGTTGCTCCGGTCGCCGTACGAGGGGAGTAGCATCGGTGACTGGAGCGGCCCCCTGACGCTCGAGGCATTCGACGCGGGTCGTGACCACCCTGTCAGCCGGCCGGTTACCGCCGACGAGTTCATCGAGTATGGGCTTTGGTTCCAGCAGCGGGCGGCTCCGGACCTGGACCGCCGAGAGATCCGTTCCGTCGAGCGGGCCGGCGATCGGTTTCGCTTGGTGGCTCAGGATGGTGATGAGTTCGAGGCGGCGAAGGTCGTCGTGGCGGCGGGAGTTGGAGTACTCGCCTGGAGGCCGCCCCAGTTCGATTCGCTCGACCCAACCCTCGTCTCACACAGCTTTGACCACGACGACCTCGGGAAGTTCGTCGGACATCGGGTGACGGTGGTGGGCCGTGGCCAGAGCGCGCTCGAGTCGGCCGCCTTGCTGCACGAGGCGGGATCTGAGGTGGACATCCTGGTGCGTGCGCCCCTCGTCAGGTGGCTCCACAAGCGCCCCTGGTTGCACGAGCAGTGGCCGGTCAAGCAGATGTTGTACGCGCCGCCGGATGTCGGTCCCGCCGGCGTTAGCCACCTCGTCGCGCATCCGCGCGCATTCTGCGCCCTCCCTCGCCGCGCGCAGGAGCGGCTGGGACCGCGCGTTATTCGCGCAGCGGGAGCGAATTGGCTCATCCCCCGCCTCGCCGATGTCCCCATCCGGCTCAACACGGAGGTGCGGGAAGCGTGCCGCATGGGCGACGCCGTGCGGCTCGTCCTTAACGATGGCACGGAGAGCACCGTGGATCACGTGCTCCTGGCCACGGGCTACCGGGTCGACCTATCGCGCTACTCATTCCTGTCCCCATCAGTGCTTGCGGGCATCAACACCGTTGGAGGATGGCCCCGCCTGTCCCGTGGCTTCGAGACCTCCGTCCCTGGCCTCCACATCGTGGGCGCCCCTGCGGCGTGGAGTCACGGCCCGCTCCTGCGGTTCGTTGCGGGCAGCGGGTACGCATCGAGAACACTCGTCAAAGGCCTCCAACGGTGACCGGCGCGCTGGTCATCGGCGGGGACTACCGCGGGCTCGGCGTCGTGCGGAGCCTCGGCCGCCACGGCATCCCCGTCTGGGTTGCTGCAGAGCGCTTCTCGCTGGCGCGGGCGTCGCGGTACGCAACAGGACGGACGGTGTGGCCAGCGGCACTGGAGGAGCAGCTCACCTGCCTCATCGACCTTGCTGACCGGCATGGGCTGCGCGACTGGGTATTGTTCCCGAGCGGGGAAGAGACAGCATCCCTGGTCGCGCAGCGGGCGGACAAGCTTGCGGAGTGCTACAAGCTCACGACATCGCCGTGGGAGTTGCATCGGTTCGCAGCCGACAAGCGACTGACATACGGCCGTGCAGAAGCACTCGGGATCGGCTGCGCTGTCACACACTACCCGTCCACACTCGAGGAGTTGGAGGAGCTCGAGCTGTCCTATCCGGTGATCCTCAAGCCCGCGCGCAAACCGATCGCCTCGGCATTCACCGACGCAAAGGCATGGAGAGTCGACGACCGACAGCAGCTACTCGCTCTCTACCGAGCCGCCAGTGCGCAGATCGATCCTGACCTCATCATGGTCCAGGAGCTGTTGCCCGGCGGCGGAGAGACGCGCTTCTCGTTCGCGGCTCTTGTGAGCGATGGACGGCCCCTTGCGTCCGTCGCTGCCCGACGCACGCGCCAGTTCCCGGCCGACTTCGGAAGGGCCAGCACCTTTGTTGAAACGATCGAGGACCTCGACGTCGTTGCGGCGGCCGAGATGCTGCTTCGGGACCTGCGATTGTCCGGGCCGGTCGAGGTCGAGTTCCAGCGTGACCCGCGGGATGGCCAATTGAAGCTGCTCGATGTCAATCCTCGGATCTGGGGATGGCACTCTCTCGGTCGTGCCGCAGGCGTGGACTTCCCGTACCTCGCCTGGCTGCTCGCCATGGGGAAGCCTGTCCCCGAGGGGCGCGGCAAGCCTGGGTGCCGATGGGTTCGCCTGTCGACGGACGTGCCCACGTCGGTAGCCGAGATAGCCGCCGGTCGGCTGGCGCTCAGACCCTACTTGCGATCGCTGAAGCCGCACGTTGAGGGCCCCATCGCTGCATGGGACGACCCGCTCCCGATTGCCGCGGAGTTGTGGCTCATCGCCAGCCGGCTTGGTGGACTCGGAGGCAAAGGAGAGGTCGCGTGAGGCTCCGCCGATCATCTGCAGCGCGGCGTCATGTTTGCATCGTAGCAACTGGAGTGGGTTCCTGATTCACACAGACGACGTTGATCGTACATCGAGGCGGCTACCCGCGCTGATTTACTCGCTCAGGTCGATCCCTTCATTATGACAGTCTGCATACGGTCCGCACCACGCAATTCAAGATTGGACACCGGGGCATCATGATTGTCGACGACATGAGCGCGCATCATTCGCCAGCTTCGCGCAAGATCTTCTGTCGCTTGAAACCGCCATATGCCCTCACTCCGAAAAACCCCGATCTTCGGACTCGTTCACAAAGCTGCACAATTCTAATCCGCCGTAATATTCCGCTCCGATGGCTGCTTCGTTGACGATGCCAGAAATCGGCACGACACTAATCTCAATTTGCAGATCTTCGCTGGACCGATAGCAAGTCAAAATGAGCTCTCGGAGTGTTTGCGGAACTTGCGAGTCTATGATCGCGGGGAACCAAGGTGATGGAGAGCCGAATGTGCTCAGATGGGCGGCGACATGTGGCCGTTGTCGTGCCCCAAAATCGCGCGTGGACCTGGCATCGTAGGCTTATTTCAAGACTGCAAGCCGATTTTGACGTGGATGTCTATGCGAGTCCACACGCCCCAAGCTATCCGTCCTCCCTGAGGTTATGGATGCGCGTCTTGGCCAAGGAGCACGGTCGTGGCGCTCGCCCCATCGAAGTGTTAAAAGGTTGATCGAGGTTATACGGCGTATTATCAGGGGGTTGTTATTCCCGGAGGCCACAAGGAGCAAGCCGCGATGATGGTTCTGCATGTTGTGGGCGCCTACCCTACTCAACAGAATCCTTCTGAGGGCATTTTCATCTGCACTCAAGTGGAGTCGCTGACGAGGCTTGGGATTGATGTTGACGTTTGCCGGCTCAAAGGCACTGGCATTGCAAAATATATCAAGGGTATTGCCGAAGTACGGAAGGCTGTGCGTTCGAGACGTTACGACATCGTTCATGCGCATTATATGTATTCAGGCTGGACTGCCAGATTGGCTACTGTCCTGCCGCTCGTTGTGTCTTTTATGGGCAACGACGTCTATGGAGATTGCAACGAGTGGGGAAAATATCGATTCCCTAATCGGGTGTTGCACGGACTATTCTCCTGTTTATTGTCGTACGCGACAGCTCATAACGTTGCGAAGAATGCCGGCCTTGCAAAGTATCTTCGCGCCAAAACAACGACCATTATCTCCAATGGAGTTGATTTTGACATCTTCTATCCCAGAACGGTCGCTAAGCGCGAAGTGGGTCTAAAGGAAGACGAGCAGCACGTCCTATTTGCAGGCAGGCCCTCAGCAGGGGGTTATAAGAGATACCCGCTCGCCGAAGCCGCTTTTGAGCTGGTTCGAAAATCCAATCCATCGGCCCAATTGGTCACACTTGATAGAAGACCTCAACAAGAAGTAGCTCAATTCCTGAACGCCGTCGATTGTTTGCTCCTTACGTCCGCTCATGAGGGTTCTCCGAACATCATCAAAGAAGCTCTTGCCTGCAACCTGCCGATAGTTTCCGTGGATGTTGGCGACGTGGCCGAGCGAATCAAAGAGCTCGAAGGATGTTACATCGTATCTGACGAACCGACGCCTATCGCGGAAGCCGTAAAGGAGGTACTGGTCCGTGGAAAGCGTCTTTCCGGCGGTTATGCCGCGGTCGATGAGCTTGCGCTCGCAAAGGTCGCAAGGCGAATACAATCTGTGTACGAGCGGATTCTTTCGTGAAGCTGCAGGAGGCGAGAGATCCTATTGTGGCGACGGGCGCGAAGGCGCCTAAAGTGACGTTCGTGTCCCGCACATAGGAACCATTCATGTTTTGTTGAGCAGATCGCGCCCGCCGCCGAAGCGGAGCTGGCCAGAATTTTCGTCGCATTGGAACTGAGCCAATCCAAATGGCTGGTCGCTATCGGCTCAGTTCAGGGGGAGACCATCCGCCACCATCAGGTGGCGGGTGGCGATTTTCGTCGGTTGCTTGAGGTTTTGCGATGCATCGCCACGACGCGGGATAGGCGAAGCAGCCTTGACGGTTGAGCATCATGATTCAGAAGATCCGCCAACTCAGGATGCAAAACAATGAAATCAAATTAATCAGACGCGGGACGGTCCTGATCTTCGACTCCTCGGCTATGCAGCCGGATGATTTTGTGGAACACCTCGATATTCCATCGGACAAATGTCATCGGTGCGATAACCGACGCGTGTAGACGACCCCACATAGGGCGCACCAGTAAGGCCAGTCGGACATGTTCCGCCCGCTCTGCCCGCGGCTGCGCGACGCGCAGGACGCTTCGAACTCCAACTGAAAGGAGTCCAGTATGTGCGGCATCTGCGGGCAGTTTAACTTCGGCTGCGGTGCGCCCGCCTGCGCTTCCACAATCGAAGAGATGATGGGCACGATCATCCACCGCGGCCCCGACGACGCCGGCCAGCATTTGGACGGGAATCTCGGCCTTGGTTTTCGTCGGCTGGCGATCATCGATCTGTCACCCGCCGGCCACCAACCGATGTCCGACCAAGCCCAGACGGTGTGGGTGGTCTTCAACGGGGAGATCTACAACTATCAGCAGCTCCGGCAGGAGTTGCAGGGGCACGGCCACGTGTTTCGTTCCAACTGCGACACCGAGGTGATCGTGCACGGCTACAAGCAGTGGGGCGACGCCGTGCTGAACCGCTTCAACGGTATGTTCGGCCTTGCCATCTGGGACGTGAAAAAGCGCCGGCTGCTGCTGGCGCGCGATCCGATGGGCATCAAGCCGGTCTATTACGCGATCCGCAACGGATCGCTCGCTTTTGGTTCGGAGATCCGGCCGCTCTGCGTTGCTCTCGGCGAGCCGCCGGGCGTCGATCCCGAAGCTGTCGCTCTTTTTCTACGCTATCGCTACACGCCGGCCCCGCGCACCATTTTCAAGGGCATCCAGAAGCTCGCCGCGGGTGAAAAACTCGTCGTCGAAAACGGCCAGGTGCACGTCTCGCGCTACTACCAGTTCGCCCCCGTGCCGTTCGCCCCGCAACCCCGCCCGGAGGAGGCGACGGAAAGATTGCTCGAGCTCTACAAGGCGGCGATGAAGCGGCATCTCATCAGCGACGTTCCGCTCGGATTGCTGCTCAGCGGCGGCCTGGATTCGGGCCTGTTGCTCGCGCTTATGAGCTTCTATGGCCGCGACTGGCACACGTTCAGCGTCGGGTATGGATCGTCGTTCGCCGATGATGAGCTAGACGATGCCGCCAAAACGGCCCGGACCTACGCGGCCAAGCACAACGCGGTTCACCTCACCCGGGAAACGTTTGAAGACGTCCTGCCCCGCATCGTGGACGTCCTCGAGGAACCGGTCGCCTCGTCGTCGATCGTGCCCATGTACTTTGTCTGCCAGCGGGCTCGTGAAAACGTTAAGGTGGCGCTCATCGGCCAGGGGCCGGATGAGCTGTTCGGCGGATACACTCGACACCTCGGCGTGCGCTATGGTGCCACCTGGCGCGCGTTGCCCGGCTGGTTGCGGACACCCGGTGCCGCACTCGCGCGCGCCCTCCCGCGGAACGATACGATGAAGCGTGGCCTTTACTCGCTGCACGAGCCCGATCGGCTTCATCGTTTTCAGCAGGTATTCTCACTGGTTTCGAACAACGCAATGGAGGGGCTTTTTCGCCCCGAGCTGATCGCTGATGGGGAAGCCACCGTGGCGGCCCGCTGCTGGGAGGAATACCGGCCGGCATTCGAAAACCTGGACGACCTCAACGCCTTTCAGTTACTCGAGCTGCGCTCGTCGCTGCCGGACGAGTTGCTCATGTTTGGCGACAAGCTGTCCATGGCGCACTCCCTCGAGGTTCGCGTACCCTATCTCGATCGCGAAGTGGTCGAGCACGTCCAACAATTGGGCGCCTCCTTCAAGGTGCGTCGTGGCGTTCGCAAGTGGCTCCATCGCGAAGTGAGCAAGCGGCTGTTGTCGTCGGAAATCATCCATCGCAAGAAGCGGGGATTTGCGGTGAACGTGGTCGATGGGTGGCTTCGTCAATCCCTCGACGGACGGATCCGGCAATACCTGGCCGATCCGCAGTCAGAGGTCTACTGCTTCCTGGAGCCGGCTGCGGTGCAATCCATGCTGGGTGACCACGCGACAGGCCGGGCCGACCACCACAAGATGCTTTTTAGCGTCGTTGTGCTGGAGCAATGGCTCCGGATCCTCCGTCTGAAACGGCGAACGCGACGTACACATCCCGTGTATTAACAGGCTGGACGCCCTAAATGGCTCAGCAAGCGGGATGGCAGCCTGTAACGCCCAGCGAGCGCCCTCGTAGACCACACGCACGTCCGACCCTCAGGCCTGGCTCGCAGACTTCCTCGCCCGCGTCAACGACATAACATCAAGGGCTCGCGACCAACTCCTACCCTGGAATTCGAAGCTCTCGGTCCAAAAGCTCGGTGCCTGACCTTTAGCCCGTTAGTAGGCAATCGCGCAGTCTCGGGATGTTCACCGAATCCACCGAGCTTCACCGGGTGATTACTAATCGTGACGCTGGTTTGGAAATACGAGATCCGCCAGCCCAAGGAGAAGCATCTGCCCGATGTCCAGACCAACACCGCGGACGCGGAACAAGTTGAATGCCGACAAATCAATCACTGTCTCGGCGGGCTTGGGACTGCATCAGACGGTACACCGTAGAACACGCCCCGTCCGTCGGTCCCGATGTACACGCGGCCCCAGACCTGCCGGTCTCCCGCCATGGCCCCCGCTCCGTTGACGAGATCGCTCATCTGGTACTGGACGTCGCTGATCAGAATCCAGCGGGTGCCCATGTCGTCGGACCGAAATATCCCCTTCGTGTTTTCTACTGTGCCGAACAGAAAGACCGTCGGGACTTTCGACCCGTTCGGCGGCGCTCCGAAACTGAACATGAAGGCGTACTGGACGTTGGCAACCTTAGCGAAAGTCTTGCCTGCGTTCGACGAACGGTAAAGGCCCGAGGCACCGTTGCTCATCCAAACCTCCCCGTTCATTCCCGGGGCCGCCTCTACGACCTGCTGTCGCCAGCCCAAGGACGGAATAGTGGAGATGCTCTCGAATGTCGCCGCACCATCGGTCGAGCGGTAGAAATGCCCGCTGTTGTAGTCGTACAGGTAGAACTTGCTCCCATCTGTGCGGTCCGAGGCCAGTGGCTTGTTCTTGCTCCAGTAGTCCGCTCCTTCGACGACGCCCAATGGCGCTCCAATCGACTTCGTCCACGAGGCCCCCAGGTCGGTCGAGTAGTAGGGAACGCTTCCTTTCGGCAGCCACACAATCCGCCGTGACGTGGCCGAAACCGCCACCCGGCCATCGAAGTTTCCGTTCGGGTTGGATGAAAATGCAGTGAAGGTCTGCGCATTGTCGATGGAGTAGCCACCGGCCGGCGAGGTGTCTCCGGGATGCCCCACTCGCACGACGAAATTTGGATCGGCCTCCTCGAAATCGATTCCGGTGGAATTGCCGAAGGGCGTATATCCCAATTCGTTGGGCGGTGGCGTGATGAGTGAGGCGTTTCGGAACCCTACATGGTCAGCTACAGCCGAGAGAAGTGGAGCGCCCTGGGGCGGGGACTTGACGTCGAAGACGACCATCTCTTCCAGCCCATTTACGTAGCTGTGCCAGATCTGGCGCTTCGCGGTGATGTCGTCAGTGCGCCACACCCCCCCGGTGTCCGTGAACCAGACCCGCTTCGGGTCGGCAGGATCAATTACCATCGCCGATGGCCCATCGGCAAACTCGCTGTCAGGCAGCCACGGCACCGAAGAAGTGGCGCTCACGTTCCAAAAGCTCCAACTGGTGCCGCCGTTCGTGGAGCGGTACCAGCCGTAATGGTTCTCCATCGTCACCAAGACGTTGGGATTGGTGGGGTCGACACTGATGGCAGAATAGTTGCGCCTGTCCTGCGGCGGCGAGATGTTGGTCCAGGCGCCTCCGGAAAATTTCGCGATGCCGTCATCGTGGGTCACATAGAGCGTTCCATCAGAGGCGATAGCTTCGCGGTGAGGATCAACTGGGCTGCCGGCCATGATGGCCCATGATAGCCCTGCGTCCATGCTTCGGTAGACTCCGTGGCCACGTACAGCGGCATAGATTGTTGAAGAAGGTGACCCCGCCCTGCCTGTCGTGCGATCGATGGCCACGAAGGTTATCCCGGTTCCGGCCGTGCCTTTGGGAAGACTCTCGACCCGCTGCCAACTTGCTGCGGCGTTGGTGCTCTTCCACAAACCGTCGTTGCGTGAACCAAAATAAAGGACGTTGCCGTCGTTCGGATCTACAATCAAGCGCTCCCCGTTGAGCTCGCCGGGGAAATCGTTGCCGTTCATTACGACGTTCAGATTAGTGCGCTTCCATGTCTTGCCTTGATCCGCAGACTTAAGCACATCCCACGGTCCGCCAGGCCACCAATTGAACATCCCGGCAGCGAAGTAGACGTTGTTGGGGTTCGATGGATCGATAGCGATGCTCTCTCCGCCGTATAAATTCTCGAGCGAGAGGGGGAGCGAGTCGAGCAACGGAATCCACTGCTGTTTGGCAGCATCCCACCGGTAGCATCCACCGACATCGGTGCGGATGTAGAGCAAGTCGGGGGCCGATGGATGTGCGACGATCCCGGTGACGTACCCACCGCCACCCCACTTCACGTTCGTCCAGACGTATGGTTCGCTCTCGCCTACGGCTGCATGCCCGGCTGCGAGGCTCAGGGCGGCCAGCAGCGTTCCCAGACACGCTTGATGAACGCACCATGCGGTCCGGGCGCTCTTAGCCAGGGGTACGTATCTTCCGACCCGCTCACCAGCGCCTCGCGCCACGACTTGACCGCACCGCCCAGCGCGAATTGTCGCCGCTTCTACGGCTAGTGTACGCGGTCGTTGTTCTTCCATTCATCCTCCGACTGCCAATGAACTTCAAATACCACGATTGCCTGCGTAGGCTTATAGCGGTGCTTGACGATCGGCAGCGCTACTATGCTGATCCGTTCCTCTTTCAGCAGTGAGGGCCAGAAGGGGCTGTTGGTCGAGAAAGTCCACTATTAAAACCTGTAAGGGTATCACTCGCGCACGATCCGGTTCGTCGCTCCCTGCGCCACCCCGGTCTCAACTACCATCCCCGCCTGTACTGAAGTTTTTAAGGGCTCAGAGTACGATCTCTAAGCCAGCACCAAGCCAGCCCACCAGCCTTGACGACGAGATCATTTCCAGCACACGCCGGCGCAGGAACTCTCTTCCGCGCGCGGCGCTTCTTCGGTCGCGCCGCGAAGGAGAGATATCACGGAGTGATGGACCTTTGTGAGCACGAACCCAAGCAGCACGGTCGTCATATAAACCGAAGACTTCGCCACGAGCCGCAGAAAAACAGATGTGCTTAGCTCGGCGGAGACGGCGTGAGCGACGAGCACACCGACCGCGACCACAAAGGCGACTTTCCAGGTCTGATCCAACGGTATCAATTTAGCGACGTTGGTTCCGAGCGCCTTGGCGGTTTTGGTCAAGGACCACCACTCCCAAAGAATGACACTGCCGATGCTTCCCGCCAGCGCACCGGCGAGGCCGAATAACTGGAGACAAAGGACGCTCAAGGCAATTGACAGCAAAAGCGATATCGCGCCGATCGTCGCGGCCTGCCGGCCGAATCCAAGCGCCCAAAGCAGGTGGCCGGCCCCGAAGACAGTTACGATCTCTCCCAACGAATAAATTTGCATGAGCGGCACTGCCCCGAGATACTCGCGTGTATAGATCAATTCCACAAGGTCATCCGCGGTCGCTATCAACAAACCGTAGAGTGGCGGCAGCACGCATCCCAGCAGCAGATACGCTTTCGTTACCAGCTTGCGGGCGTCGTCGAGGTTGCCCTCCCCCACCAGGGAACTGAAATTGGGCAGAAGCGCATTACCGAGCGGCGTTCGGGTCAAGTTTCCGAGAAGTTTGACCACTGATGCAATCGAGATGAGTGCAAAGGCCGAGCTCGAAAAGTTTGCTGCCACGACCCATTGATCGACCTGCGCGCGCAAGGCGAAGAAACCATCAGCCATCGCAAAGGGCAGCGAATACTTCAATTGCGAGCGGACCAACTGGCCATCGAATCCGAGACCGCGTTCCTGCGCGGCAAACAGGGCATAGAAGACCGCTAGCCCGACCTTCAGTATGGCCAGGGCGCACATCACCACCAGAAGCCATCCGATATCTCCAGATGCGACTGCCGCACCTGCCAAAGCCGCTGCTCTGACAATCGCAAACCCGATCGTTGCGCAGGCCCCCCACTCCGCCTTGCCGTCCGCCGTCGGCAAGACATCAAGGATCGAGGCCAATATCCAGGTGCCGACGAACATCTGCACGAAGGGCGAGTGACGCTGGAGGCCTCCAATCGAACTCGGCAGGATGGGCATCAGCCCTAAAAGCAGAATCGAGAGTCCCCCAAGGGCGAAGAGACATGCGAACGTATTGCCCACGAGCTTTGGGCGGGTTCCGGGAACGGCGCGCGGCAGGAAATAGAATAGGGACTGCGGCAGGAACAGGGGAAAGAGGATCAACCCTGTCTGGGCGACCAGCCACATCAGGCGGTAGTCCCCAAAGTCCTGCTTGGTCAGATGGCGGACCAGGATGACAGGCACCCCCAACTGCAGAACATATTCGAGCAGCCCTGCAACCGCGAGAAATCCTGCCTTGCGGCGAATCCCCGATGTCATCCCTCGTGCCGCGCGTGCGCGCCTCATATGTGCGGGCCTCCTCCAGCAGGCTTTCGTAGTTCCTGCGCATGGAGCAAGGCAAAAGTGCTCATGGACGCGCTGACGCGCTTGCTTGCCAAAGCAGTCGCATGCATCGCCGCCAATCAAAAGTTTCAACGGATTCGCGAGAGCGGCGACATTGCGTCGGATAAAGGAGGCCGTTGCGGCCGCTCATGATCTGTTCCGAGGCGCAGCCCATGTAGCTCATTTCACATCGCCACAGCTTCCAACTCAGCCAGCGAGAAGGCCTGCCGCGAGCGGACATATCGCCGGTGTGTGCAGGACGTCCCGAGCTCCTGCTGGATTCCCGTGATCCTCACGCCGGTTTGCTCGACGCGCGTTTTTTCTTCCTTCGGCGAACCGCTCCCTCGATTGCTGCGACGTAAGGCTTCAGCACCACGTCATCGCCATGCATCCGGTCCATATAGCTCCTGCATCGCTCTGACAGCTTTCGCCATTCTGTTTCATCGGCAATCAAGTGTTCAGCAACGCAAGCCATCTCGTCGATGGACTGGGGCGAGGCACCCAGGCCTTCGCGACTGATAAGTCCACCAGGATCAAAAAAAGATACCACAGGAACGCCGCGCCGCCAGGATTGAAGAAAGGAATTGGGAAAACCTTCCATTTCCGAGGTATTGATGAAAATCTTGGCGCGGTCATAGAGGTCACCCACTTCGTGATAGGCCACCTGACCGTAAAACGTCAGGTTCAGCAGTCTCTTCGCGGCAGACTCGATCTTACTGTACAGATCGGAAAAACCCGGTTGTGGACCGCCGATCATGTGAACATGCCGGGAGGGCATGTGACGCGCCAATTCGATTGCGAGTTCGGGTCGCTTGAAGTCACTCAGGTTGCTGACCCAAAGAATTTCCAAGTCGCGCTTATCCCGATCCAGGCGCCGACCTGCGGAATCCACCAGCGGCTCGGCGATCACGCTCGTCACCTGGTAATTTTTCATGAGCGTGCGTTGCTGGCGGGCGTGCTGGCAAAGGACACTGTCAGCCCGCCTCAATCCGTATTCGTAAAGCTTCTTGTCTCGTGTGTGGTGTATCCGCAACTTCTCCGGATCGGCATCGGTGTCGTGCGCCAATCGGTGTACGAGGCCACGTCCATGCCGGCGGCAGAACAACGCGACCAAGCCGACAAGCATGCCGGCACAACTTGTGTAGTAGACGTCCGCATCGGCCCGCATCAACGCCGCCCACGTTGCGGTCCAACGGGGATAAACAAAACGAAGTACCGGCAAACCCGCATCTGGACGGTACGTTTTGTAGGCGGTGACGCCGTGCCACGCTGCTGCATCGGGCTGACCGTAATCCCCGACGACCATGGAAACCTGGTATCCGCGAGCAACGAGTGCTTTCGCTAGCAGCGTCTGTTGTAATTGCGAGCCACCAATGCTGTGAAGCCCGCCAATGCTATGGTGGTTGTATTCGCGGGCAAGGGCCGGCAGGTTTCCGAAACCGACGAAACACACCTTCATAGCGGCGGTCTCTTATTGGAACACGTTGACTGGGCCAACGCGGCGCCACCGATCAGCACGACGGAAATGCCAAGCAATATTAGAGTTAGAACGCTATCCATCCGGTGAGGGCCATGGTCGAGCGTCGAATTCGTTGACATTGGTTGGTTTACCGACATCCCAAGTCCATGCCGACTGTTTTCGGCTTGGCAAAACTGTCCTGCAGGTATGTGCTCACTGTCAAAGTCTCATCGCCCGAATTGATGACGACATAAGCCAATAGCGCCAGCGCCAGCCGGGGAAACCGATCTTAGGAGCGAAGCCAAGCATACCGCCCCGATCATCGCGGTCAATCCACGACTGGGCCAAATGATCCAATAATAATCATGGGCGAAGCTCGCGGGTACCCCGCGCAAAGCGCGCGGGTACTCCTACCTGTGTACCCCAGAGGAGCGTAGCTCATAATCCGTGTTCCTACGCACGCCCAAATCGGTTACTCGACTGAACGCACGATGAGGATCTTCTTCCATTAAGTGATCGTAGCAATTCAAAAAAGGGCGTGCCCCATTGGATCTTCGGCCATATATCCTGCAGTGACACGGATTGGGAGTCTGCAGTCATTTGCTAACTTGTCCTCATCGGGAGAGTTCGTTTCTGAATTCTGGGTACTATGGGCCGCTGTCATCGCCGAAATGCAGGAGAGAGGAATTCGTGCAGGTCCGGCGAGCTTCAAGGGTTGGAACGACGGTGATGCTGGTTTGTGCGGGCAATTTGGTACCGGTCCGTGAGCCAAAGCCGAGAAATGTTATGGAGACTGGAGTTGCCCTGGCATCTCTTCCCGCTTCATTCTTGAGGCTCTCGAGAAAAATGGGAACGGTTGCCTGTGGAGCATTGATCGGCCGCCAATAGAGCCTGAGTGGAAACAGCAAATTGGAATTGCAGTTGGCGACATATTTCGGGGTCGACGATGGTCGTACATACTCGGCTCGAGCAGAGACATTCAACTAAACGGTTGGCGACCTCGGACATTTGATCTTTTCATTCACGACATCCTGCACAGCGAGCGTAAGGTCGGCTTCTAGATCCGCCACTGAGCCCGTCATCGGTCATCTCAAGGCCGAGCACCGCATGGGCCACAACTATCTCTGGCACCCCCAGGGCGACGCCATCAATGCTGTTCTCGCCCCCGCTGGCTACAACTTCCGCCTGCTGCTCCGCTGGCTCACGCTTTTGTTGTTTAATTCCTGATCGGCTTCTTCAGATCGATCAAGGTTGCCCGTTCATCAAATCGATAATTTTCACGGACGAGTAATTCGGTTAAGCTGCACATTCAGCAGAACACGGCATATAGGTCGGCTCCCGCGGCCTGAGTGATCGGATCGGGCACGCTCGGATCGGTGAGCCAATGTGTAAGGGAACTCAGAGTCTTGTTGACCGCCGAGACTCGCCGGTCGGGATATCCCTCCGGCTCAAACTGCAGCCGGAAAATTCTCCGCTCGACCGTAGCGAATTTGCGCTTAAATCGAATCAATCCGGGTTGATCGAGGTCGGATGCGCCAAAGTCGAGCAGCTTAAGGCCACGGCTCTGTCCAATTCTGATGCCTTCCCAGACAAGAAGGTCATTGGGACACAGGCGGCTTTCCAAGGAGGCGTTGAACTTATAATACAGTGTGCCTCCGCATTCGAGAAATACGGTGGCGGCGACGGGAGAGCCGCCAACCTCGGCAAGAAGAACCGTCAAGCTATTATTTTCTGCAAACGAACCATGCAGGTTCTCAAAAAAAACAAAGGGCTGCGGAAGGAGACGATATTTGGATTTTCGAATGTGACAATGCATCTCATAGAAGACATGAAGGTCATGGAGCTCGCGGCTCGCACGGATTTTGACGCCGCTCCGCTGAGCCTTCCTGATATTCTGACGAGCTGCCCCCAGGAAGCCGCCCCATATTTCAAGCTCCGGGCGAGCGATGTCGATGCCGTGCCAAGCCGCTTCGCTAACCTTCACAAAGCGCTCATCTTTTGCCGGCAATTGATTGCTAAGACAGCGAAGCGTGATCGGAAGGCCCAAGGAAATCAGCGGGGCTACAAGCTCGCGCCAAGTGTCGACATCACTAATCAGTGGATCGCAGTAATCTGAAAATGGGCCGCAAACAATCCGCTCGCCCTTCAGATCGGAGAGGTGACAATATAGGATGGCCCCGTCTGCCTTGCCGTCATTTTGAACTCCTTTCATAGATGCCGAGACCTTGAAACCGTACGTCCGGACTACCGCCTCCGTCCAACACTGCGAGGAGAACAAGCTATTTAACGGGTGATGCGCAATCGCGCGCCACATTTCGGGCTGTCCATCGATATGCTCTAGCATGGATATCCTCCCCCATCCCTGCTAATTCCTCGCTCCTGCCATTCTTCGGTCTACCTAACCGTTCGATCGAATAGAACTGCTCCAGGAGTGCGGCAAAGGATCCAGAGATCGAGCCATAGCGATCGGGATCGTGCATAGACCAGATCCAGCGCCAGCATTTCCGGCATCGATAGCCGGTTGCGGCCATTGACTTGCCACAACCCTGTGATGCCGGGGAGACAGTCGTGCTTCCTGCGTTGCTCGGCTGTGAACAGCTCGAATTCCCACGGCAATGATGGCCGAGGCCCGACCATTGACATGTCGCCACGCAGCACATTGAACAATTGTGGGAGCTCGTCCAAGCTGAACCGCCGAAGAAGGCGACCCACGTTCGTAATCCGCGGGTCTGCCTCCAATTTGAAGACGCCATCGCTGGTTCCTGGTTGGCACCCCAATAGCTCTCGGATGTTCATTTGCCTCAGAGGCGTGTCGTCAACGTCGAGGTACATGGTTCGGAACTTGAACATTTTGAATGGTCGCTCGTTCTGGCCTATGCGGATCTGCCGAATCATGGCCGGTCCGCGACTGCTAAGCCGGATCAGGATGGTCAATCCGATCATAAGTGGTGCACAAAGCAAGAGCAGTGGACAGGCGACCGCGAAGTCAAGAATGCGCTTTCCGCGTCGCTGGTCGATCCTTGGATCTCCCAGAACCGGCGCGTTTTGCTGTTCTTCCCGGAACGCCCTGACCCGGGACTTCGCTTTCTGATCGCTTTCGTCGAAGCCACCCATCAGTTACACCGATCCGTCTCTTCTGGCGGGGTTGCTGCGCGAGCGCGCCAGGAGCGGCCGCACGATCGCTGCGCCGAGAAGCGAGATGATCTCGCGTCGCCTTATTGTAATAGCCTCACGCTCGACCTGAGCCCCCCAACCTCCTCCAAAAATGGGCAGAGTTCTTGGTGGAACCCGTTGATTGGGCCTGACCGAGGGCGAGCCCGTAACATAGCCATAGGGCCGCCTGCTGGGGAACCGGGGTAAATCGACCATCCGTCAATCCGTCGGATGCGAGGCACAACAGGCAAACCATGCAGCCTTCAAAAACACCGCGCCATTGCGGATCGACGTGGTGCTTGGATAAATAACTAAACGTCCGCCATACCGACCAGAAGAAAACCGCCACAACCACAACACCCACTATTCCATGGTCAAGCGCGACGGCCAGATAGGCGCTATGCGGATGATCGACCGGAAGCATTTCGCCACGGAGATTCGGGGTCGCCCACTGCGTCGAATAGAGGCCATGACCAATGATGGGCGCCTCCCAAAAAGTCCCTATCAATGGACGCCAGATTTGGTCGAGCCGACCAGCGGTAATCGCCTGTTCGTCCCAGGTTGCCAGGCCGGTCGATGCCCGTTCAAGGAACGCGTCGGGCAATAGCAATGCAACCGTCACGATTGCAGACAGCGCAAGCAAGAACCGACCCATGCTTCGCTGTTTCCACGCGTAATAGCCCAATGTGATCCCAATCCCCACGAAAGCGGCTCGCGAAAAGGTCAACGCGGCCATCGTTGCGGCAGCGCCGGCGCATGCCAGTAGTATTGCACGCGACCAGGGTGCAGAGGTGGCGAGTGCGGTGTAGAGGAGGATCGCGAACCCAATGTTGGCCAGCAGGCCTACTTCATTGGCATGTAATCCGGTCCAATTTAGAAAGTTTCTGTCGACCGGAGCGAACGCGGTCGGCGTCGACTCGCCAGTCGCCAAGCTCTCCAGGGTAATGCCATTGACAACCAGATAACAGGCAATCACGAAGGAAAAGGTAACGTAAGCGGCTGCTAAAGCCCAGATTACAGAGCGTCCATTGCCGTTTCGGGAAAGAATCGCCGCCAACCACGCCACGGCAAGCATTATCAGTGACTTCACAAATTCCAGCAGATATGCGGTTTTTGTTAAGGGCTCAAAGTTAGGTGGAATTACGATCGCCTTTTCCACCGAACCCACGCCGACGTAGGCGCCAAGTGACACGACGCCCACATAAATCAAAAAAGTAGTTGGCAAACTGACGAAGTTAATATCTTCTCGCCTGAATGCGGAAGCTGCGAACAACGATAGGAGGGTGAGCACAAACAAGATATTGAATGGGTTCAATCCGATTACCCCGAAAAGTTGACGTGGAACAAGCTGGGTCGAGGCGAATGGCAACAGCAATGCGAGCAGCCAAATGCCGTTCCGGTAGTTAGCAAAAATAATGAGTGCGAACACAAAAGAGCAATAGAGAAGAGCGTAGGCAACATCGCCGAGAAATGCAATCGTTCCACCGATCATTGCCGCAGATATGCCAACAAATACTAACGTTAGAATGCTAACACTCAATTGGGAGGCATCGTCTAGTGTCGAATTCGTTGACATTGGTTGGTTTACCGACATCCCAGGTCCATGCCGACTGGTTGCGGCTTGGCAAAACTGTCCTGCAGGTATGTGCTCACTGCGCCCGAAATTGATGACGACATAAGCCAATAGCGCCTGACGGGGAAACACGAGCAGGCAATTTCCGAATCAAGTCCCGTGAGCCCAAAGACCTGACGTGGAACCAGATAGGCTGACGCGAAGGGCAACAGTAACACCGACAGCCAGATCCCATCCCGGGAGTTGGCGAGAACCACCGCCGACAAACGCCAACGAATAAACAACAAGGGAATCGCTCCCCCGACCATTGCCGTCAATCCGCCTGCGATCAGAGCAAATATCCCGATAAGAATAGGGAACAATGTATCTGCTCGCAACGGCGCAAGGGAACTGGAATTCGAGCGGGAGCCGTTCATCTGCCGATGACCGTGTTTTGTCGAATGCCTTTTGCGTGCCGTCATCGCCCTTCGACGTGACTAGTGCGCGAGGATTCTCCGTCTCATTTTTGACGATTATATGCAGAGCCGTTTGACGTCTGATACTGCGCGAACTCTGCGAATTGGAGGTAATCCTTTGAGTTCTCCGACAGTATCGGGTCAGGCGTCGGCGTCCGTCGGGAAGCGATCTGCTTTCGGCTACATGCGACAACGAAACTGGCGGCAGTACCCGTAATTATCACGAAGTTCGGATAGATATCGTCGAACCGCCACCCCCAGTCGGTATGAGATGGTTTCTGAATCCGAAAAAGCATACGGCTCTTCGTGATAAACGCACCGTATATCCGCCGTCCCGCCGGGCGAGATATCGACGATCAATCGAAGACATCCATCCATATATTCGTAGGCGACGACGTCTTGGTTGACTGTAACCTCTTTCAAAGAAACGACTTGTGGTTCTTGCTTCACGACCCAGATCCGTTTCGTTGCCGCCTCCATGTTTTCGATGCGGAGTTGTCCAGCAAACATCTTTACTATGGTTGTTCCGCCGTCGCGTCGAACGCCATAGCTCCGGCAGACGGCGTCTCCGAGAGTCCGCCAACAGAGTTTCCACCGCAAGGATTCAAGCTGTCGGAGGAACTCCGTCAGTTCGCGGGCGTGGTCCCGGAAAAGCTCGTGATGCCCGGCAATGAAGCACGGCTTGTCCAAGATTCCGTCAAAGGCGAAGTTTTCTATTCCGTGGTCAATGTAGCGCCGGGTATAAATCGGGAATCCCCCATACCGGACAATGGCGACACTCCACAGATCGGCAAGCGACGTTTCGTTCGACGCGTCATCGGCTGGTGCGACTTTCGTGTTCACCGCTGCGACGAAGCCATTTCGCTTGAGGGCCGACACTGCCTCGGGCGAGAATACCCCTTGCGGGAAAATCATGATGTTATCGTGATTAAGTGCGGTCTTGTTGAGGAGGGACTGCATGCGACACTTGGCGGTCTTGAGCTTTCTGTCGAGCAGATCGGCTGAACGCTCTGCAAATTCACTACGGGTGTGATCGCAGCCATGCACGCAGACGGACAGTTTTCCGCTATTTTGCCGAAAGGCGGCAACGGTGGCGCGATTTGTTCGTTGCCAGTTCCACGGAATGAAGCCGATGGTTGTCGCGAGCCTCTGCTTGTCGGCCAACTGCAGCAGTTCGCCAAAATCGAGACAGCCGTAACGTGGCCTCAGGAGTGGATCGTCGATGATCAGGCAAGCGCTTGTTTCGGAGGAGGTCCAGCAGACTCCGCGGAACGACCACTTGAGATACATCACGACCGGCACCGCGCCGGCAAAACGCTTCCTCACATCAAAATAGGTCGCGGCGCGTTCGCGAATGTCCACCATCGCCAGTGACGCATCCGCAAAAAAGCGCACACCCGAATAAGCAAAGCCGGCGAACAGGTGTCCCTCGGGCGCCGCGACGATACTCTGCAATTCTCCCCCACGCCGGATGACAAGCGCCGCATCCACGGCGCCGGGCGCCAGTTGGATCCGCAGCGCCGACATGGGGCCGCACATACCTGGAAAAGCATCAGTGACGGACACGGTTATCGGCCGCGCGTCGATGCCGTGAATGTCCGCCTCCGGGTCTCCCGTGATCTGGCGCAGCAGAGCCCTGCAGGGATCCGCAGCTTGAAATCCATAGACAAACACGGAAGCGGCTGCGGTCAACCAGGTTGGAAACGCTCCGGCCTTGCAGGGCTGCACGGCCTCGGCAAGACAGGGCGCGGAAGTGAGGATCGAGAACTGCGAATGACTTGCGGTCAGCGAGGCTACATTACCCGCTCTCGCTTCGCTGACTGTCAGCGCCGTCCATGGAATTCCGAAAAAATCGAGAATTTCCGCCAGGTTACGATCGTTGGGCGATGGAGTGCCGCTGCGGAGCAGGAGCGCGATCGAAGAGCACGTGTCCATGGTGTCGGCGTGCCGTATGGGGTTGTCGCATCGTCCTTCGGCGGCAAGGCCACCGGGTCATCCTTGCGGATCGTCCGTGACCTCGACATTGTGCTCCTCGTTGGGGAGTTTTATACCAGAGGTTGTCAGATTTCCACTGACCGACGTAGGCGCAATGGTTCTGTCGGCCAACATATCTGCAGGAGGTGATGCGTCCGGCGCGGTCCTTATCATCGTCGAAAACCTGCCGGTGCCGGCCGATCGCCGAGTTTGGCAGGAGGCCACAGCGCTGCGCCAGGCTGGTTACACCGTTTCGGTCATTTGTCCGAAAGAGAAAGAATATGACAAGTCATACGAGCAGATGGACGGTGTGCACATCTATCGGCATCGACGTGGTGTGGAAGGCTCGGGCGCCGTAACTTATCTTCTCGAATATGCTGTCGCTCTTTTTTGGGAATTCGTTCTCTCGTTGAAGGTGGCGCACCGGCATGGATTCGATATTGTCCATGCGTGCAATCCGCCGGACTT
>JAFAQA010000393.1 GCA_019246665.1 Hyphomicrobiales bacterium | reverse complement strand
TCCCGTCGAGCGGGCCGACCTCGACAACGACCGGAATCTCACCGAGGTCGCTATCCGGCTCGAGCTCGCGCGCCGGGCAGCGGCGGATCGCCGGATCATCGATCGTGACCGCGTTGGCGATCATCGTGGCGGCCGCGTCCGCGCCGGCGGCCGTTCGGGCGAGCACTGTCACCGCGTCCGCAATGCCGAGCGAGAAGGAGCGTCCATGCCGTCCGCTTGTCGCGATGCCGCGCACCGGGCTTTGCCAAGGGAGGCGCACGAAGCCCTCCGGACGCTCGGCTCCGCTCTCGCCGGTTTCCTTGAGTGAGCGGACCACGCCGATGTCGAAATGCGCACCCGGAACGAGGTGAAGCGCGATATCTCCGCCATTATTGACGAAGGCGCGCCGCAAGGGAGCCGCCTCGATCATGGCGCGAAGCACGACCTCGGCAACGGCCCCCGCGACCGCGACCATCGGCGTGACGAACACATCTCGGTAGGGCCAGGCTGCCTCGACCATGTGGCGCGCGATGGGGCCCTGAACGGGCGGCGGTGAACCGCCAAGCGGTTGGCGCAGCCAATGAAGCTCGGCGACGAGTTCGGCGAGGAGACCCTTGAAGCGAAGCCGCGCCGCGTCCTCGGCGCGTTCCACCGCGGCTGCCTCCCCTTCGGCCTTGATGATGAGATCGATCGGGCCTTCGCTGAGATGCAGCCGGCCAGATGAGAGGCGCGCGATACTCAGCGGTTCGCGAAGCTCCTCACGCACTTTGGTGGCCTGTGCACATCCGCGTTGTCGTGGCGTCGCGATCGCTTATCCGGTGCTGAACCTGTTCGTGGTTCATCGATCCCCCCTGATTCCACTCAAAGTGCGCCGTTTTGGGACCAAGTCGGGGAACCAGGTCGGTGGTCTCAGCATCTCCCTTTTTCGGATGATCCTGTCGCAAAAGCGGACGAACCTTTCCGGATCAGCTCATGCGCCGGTCATCGGAATGCCGAGCCTCGCGAGGACCGCTTGCGGAGACGCATAGGCCTCCTGGAAATCGGCGCTCCAATAGCGAAGATCGGCAAGCGCGATGCGCTCGCCCGTGACGGCGCAGCGCACATAGGCACCGGGCCGCAGCACGCGAAATTCCGCGTCTCCGTAATCGAGCACGGCCTCGCCCGGCTGCGGCACATGCCGATCCATCTTGTTCATCGAAAACCTCCGGCGAGGACGGGCATCGTCGCAATCACATAGGGCGAGTTATGTATAGAGGAAACAGTCACTGTCGCTCCATCTCTTTCTTGTTGAAAGATCTTCGCGCAACATTCTTGCCCAATTCACTCGAACAGCGAGGGCTCGGCTTCGTCGGGCGCGCGCGAGCTTCGACGGCGTCGCCTTGCGGCCGAGCTCGGGCCGGCGGCGATCGCCCGGATCTTGCCGTCAGCGAATTCGATCGTGAGCGCTTCCCCGGTGGCGACCCCGGCGGCTCTGTGCAGCGGACGGCCGCCGTCGTCATGAACGAGCGCGTAGCCGCGCGCCAGTACACGCCGGTAGCCGACGCTTTCGAGAAGCTGGCCCACGCCTTCGAGGCGCGCGCGCCGTTCGGCGAGCGATTTGCGCATGCATTGCGACTGGCGCGCGCCGAGGCTTTCGAGTTTCGCACGCGCGAGCGTGTTCGCATCGCGGTGACGCCGCAAACCGGCGCCGAAGATGACCGTGAGCTGCCTCGTCAGATGGCCGAGATGCCGGCGCTTGTCGTTGATCGCCTGGGCTTCGCGCAGCGGCAATTGCCGCGCCGTCTCCCTGAGACGCTGGCGAAAGGTCGCAAGCAAAACGGCCGGCGAGCGGCCGGCCATCCTGCGCGCCAGCTCGCCGAGGCGGTTCCTGCGCCGCTCGATCTGACGTTCGGCCGCGCGACCGAGCGCCGCCACGCAGGCATCGAGCCGCTGGCGGGGGACGGAAAGGAGACGCTCGCGCGTCGGCAGCACCCGCGAGGCGCCGATGAGGGCGCCGCGCTTTCGCTCATTATGGCGCAGAATGCCGGAAGCGAGACGACCGCCGAGCGAGGAAAGATTCGCGACGAGCTCCGCCCGCACCGGGACCGCGATTTCGGCGGCGCCCGTCGGCGTCGGCGCGCGTTTATCGGCGACGTGGTCGAGCAATGTCCAATCCGTTTCGTGCCCGACGGCGGAAATCAGCGGGATCACGCTTTGTGCAGCCGCCCTGACGACGGCTTCGTCGTGGAAGCCCCAAAGATCCTCGAGGGAACCGCCCCCGCGTGCCACGATGAGCAAATCCGGACGGGGCATCGTTCCGCCGATCTCGAAGGCATTGAACCCCAGGATGGCCGCTGCGACCTCGGCCGCGCAGCTTTCTCCTTGCACCCGCACGGGCCAAAGCAGCACCGATCGTGGAAAACGGTCTGCGAGACGATGCAGGATGTCGCGGATCACCGCGCCGGTGGGCGAGGTAATGACGCCGATGACGCGCGGCAGATAGGGAAGCTGTCTCTTGCGCGCCTCGTCGAACAGACCTTCGGCCGCGAGCTTCTTGCGCCGCTCCTCGATGAGCGCCATGAGCGCCCCGACGCCCGCCGGTTCCAGCCTGTCGATGACGATCTGATATTTCGACGAGCCTGGGAAAGTCGTGATGCGCCCGGTGGCGATCACCTCGAGACCTTCCTGCGGGCGAAACCTTAGCCTTGCGACCGTGGACTTCCAGATCACGGCTTCGAGGCGGGCATTCTGGTCCTTCAGCGAGAAGTAGCAATGGCCGGAGGCATGCGGGCCCTTGAAGCCGGAGATCTCGCCGCGCACGCGCACATGGCCAAAGGCGGTCTCGAGCGTGCGCCGAAGCGCGCCGGAGAGCTCCGACACGGAATACTCAATGAGGTTGCTGGCCTGTACGTCGGACACGCAGGGGCTATGCACGCAGGCGATGGCGCCAACAAGGCGCAAACCTGGGGGTCGGGCCCCGACAAATGGTTTTCATTTGTCGGAAAAGGCCTGACCACAAAGCTATAACATTGTGGATACATGTTGCCCACGAATGGGGACCATCCGCCGGCATCGATCCACCAGGACGCCTCACGCCACCTCCCCTTGGAGGCGCTTCAAAGCGCGGCCTCGTCCGATGAGGGGCAGGAGATGCGCCATGTCCGGCCCGTGATCGAGACCCGTCAAGGCGCGTCGCAAAGGCATGAACAAGGCGCGCCCCTTGCGGCCCGTCCGCTCCTTGAGCGCGGAGGTCCACTCGCGCCAGCTCGCCTCGCCGAAGGGCTCCCGCGGCAAGGTGGCGACGGCTTCTGCCATGAAGTCGCGGTCGCTCTCATCGATTTGCGGCTGCGCCGGGGCATCGATGATGCGCCACCATTGCGCCGCATCCGTGAGCTTTCCGCAATTTCCACGCACGGCGAGCCAGAAGGCTTCCCCCGCGTCGACGCCTTCGGCAATCAGGCGATCGGCGACCAGCGCATACGGCGTTTTATGCAGCAATTTTCCGTTCAACGCCTCAAGCTCGTGCTCGTCGAATTTGGCCGAGGCACGTGAAACCTTGTCGAGCGAGAAATGCTCGGCGAGCTCTTCCATCGTTCCCACGGGCTGCAGCGCCTCGGAAGTGCCGGTGAGCACCGCAAGCGCCGCCACCGCCATGGGCTCGATTCCCGCCTCCCGCAAGCCGCGCAAGGAAAGATGACCGAGGCGTTTCGACAGTCCCTCTCCGCTCGCCGTGGTGAGGAGATTGTGATGCGCGAAGGCCGGCGGCGCGGCGCCGAGCCCGGCGAAGATCTCGAGCTGAACCGCCGTGTTCGTGACATGGTCCTCGCCACGGATCACATTCGTGATGCCAAGTTCCGCGTCATCGACGACGCTGGTGAAGGTGTAGAGCGGCTGTCCGTCCTCCCGAATGAGCACCGGATCGGAAAGCGAAGCCGTGTCGATGTGGGAGGAGCCCCGTACGCCATCCTCCCAGGAAACCACCTGTCCTGTGAGCTTGAAACGCCAATGCGGCCGGCGGCCCTCCGCCTCGAGCCGCGACCGATCCTCCGCGGTGAGGCGCAACGCCGCGCGATCATAGACCGGAGGTGCGCCGCGCTGAAGCTGTCGCTTGCGGCGCCGGTCGAGCTCCTCGGGCGTCTCGTAGCTGGGATACAGCAGACCTTTGCGCTTCAGCCCCTCGGCAGCCGCCGCGTAGAGCTCGAGCCTGTCCGATTGGCGCACGATCTCATGCGGCGCAATGGCGAGCCAGGCGAGATCCTCGACGATGGCCCGCTCATATTCGGGCTTCGAGCGGTCGCGATCCGTATCGTCGAGCCGCAACAGATATCGTCCTTGCGTCTTCAGCGCCGTAAGCCAGTTGAACAACGCCGTGCGGGCATTGCCGATATGAAGAAATCCGGTCGGCGAAGGGGCGAAACGGAGCTTGGGCGCGGTCATGAGGCCCTTATGGCAGACGGGCGCGTGGATCGCCAATTCGCCGAGGCTTCTGTGGGCAAGCGTAGGAAGGCCGACGCCCGGCCATGACGGAGAGGCACTCAAGCATCGTCATGCTCGCACTTGGTGCGAGCACCCA
>JAFAQA010000157.1 GCA_019246665.1 Hyphomicrobiales bacterium | reverse complement strand
CGGCGGAGCCCGGCGAGCGGGGCAGCTCCCGCGCCTTCGGCCAATAGCTTGCACCGCGAAAGAAGGAATCGGATCGCATCGGCGATCTCGTCCTCGCTCACCAGGATCACTTCCTCGACCTCGTCGCGGATGAGGGGCAAGCATGATTTTCCGACGATGGGCGGGGCAAGCCCATCCGCGAGCGTCCTGCCGTTGACGACCTGCACCGGCTTGCCCTCGCGCAAACCCTGGGTGGCGCATGAGGCGAGCTCGGGCTCGACGCCGAAGATGCGCGCCTTGCTCTTCGATGCTCGTAGCGCCATGGCGAGCCCGCCGATGAGCCCACCACCCCCGATACCGCAGAAGATCGCCGAGACATCCGGCACGTCTTCAAGAATTTCGAGCCCGAGCGAGGCGTGCCCTTCCATCAAGGCGACATCGTCATAGGACGGCACATAGACGAGGCCTTGGGCGTCAACCTCCGCCATGCATCTAGCATAGGTCTCGGCGGCATTCTTGCCATCCAGGATCACCTCCCCGCCATAGCTCTTGGTCGCGGCGATCTTTGCCGGGCTCGCCCCTTCCGGCATCGCGATCACCGCCCGCGTGCCGACGATCCGCGCCGCATAGGCGAGGCCTTGCGCCGCATTGCCGGCCGAAAAGGTGATGACGCCTTTGCGAAGCTCGTTCTTATCCATCGTCAGCAGGCGATTGAGCATTCCGCGCGGCTTGAAGGAACCGACCTTTTGAAAAAGCTCCGCCTTGATGAAGACATTGCAGCCCATCTCCTCGGAGAGCGTGGACGAGCGGAAAAGCGGCGTTCTCGTCACGTATGCACGGATGCGCTCGCGAGCTGCCTGAAGGCGCGTCAAATCATACATCTTGTCGTTCTCGTCGCGTCTCTTGATCGGGATGTCTTGCGGTCAGCGGCAAGCGCCCTGTTCACGACCTGCCGTCGCGATTTCTCCAAGGCCGGCGAGACGATAGAGCTCGCGCGGATCGGCGGTGCCATCGTGTCGGCGCTCCTGAATTGGCTCGGGCGGAACGGTTAAGTGTGGCGGCATTATCGGTCAAGCAAGGCAAGGATTCTCAAACCGCTCGCGGCCTGTTCACCAGAATGATACCGCCGAGGACGAGCGCAACAGCGATGATGACGCCGGCATCCATGGGGTCGCCGAGAATGAAGTGGCCGGCGAGCACGCCCATGAGCGGAGTGACGAAAGTGAAGGCCGACATCTCGCCCGCATGGTATTGGGGCAAAAGCCAATACCAAACGAGATAGGTGAAGCCGGCCACCCAGATTGTTTGGTAAACGAGGCTCGCGGCCGGCACGAGGGAAAGCTTGGTCGGCAAGCTCTCGCCCATGCCGAGAGCCGCGAGTGCAAGAAGCACCGCCGAGACGGCGAGTTGGTAAAGCAGCACCTTGGCGGCCGGGACCTCGCTCAGCCTCGTCGCCTTCACCGTCAAGGTCAGCATCCCCCACAACGCGCCCGAAGCCAGGGTGAGAAGGTCGCCGATCAGCGGCGTCAACCCTTGTTGCGTCGACACGCCGAGCGCGACGGCGACGCCGACGAAGGAGAGCGCAAGCCCGAGCCATTGGATCAGCTGCAAGCGCTCGTGCGGCAATAGGAAAGCCGCGCCGAGCGCAACGAAAAAGGGTGCGGTGTAGAGAAAGAGCGCCGCATGGCTGGCGCTCGTCCATTGCAGGCCGACGAAGAGCGCCATGAATTCAAGCGAGAAGAGCACGCCGGCCGCTAGTCCAGGCCACAGGCTACCGTCATTGCGAAAGAGATTCGGATCGCGCCACCAGCTCCATCCCCCGATGATGAGGGTGCCGCCGATCGAGCGGATTGCAGCCTGAGTGATCGGGGGCACCTCGGCGAGCGCGAGCTTCGCCAGGACTTGCTGCAAGCCCCAGCTCGCGCAGCACATGAGCATCAACGAGAGCGCGAGGCGGTCCAGAGAACGAAATTGGGGCATGCGGTGAGCGTGAGTCTCGCGGTGCAGGTGCAATGGGAGCGGGCGGGAAGGGACGGATGCTTGATCAGGAGCGCCGCATAGCGAACAAGGTGGTCATGCCGATCAGGGTGAGGACGCCAGCCGTGAAGGACAGCCAAAGCGCGAAAGAAAGTCCGATGCGCTCGAACATCGCCGCATAAGCAAGCGGCGCGAGGGCGAAAGCGACGTTCTGAAATCCGGCGAGCACGCCCGTGGCGCGCCCGTAGCTGCGCGAACCGAAGAGCGCGAGGGGGATCATGACGCGCGCGAGGCTCATCGAGCCGATTGCCACACCGTAGACGATCATGAAGACCGCGGGGGAACCTCCCGCGATGCCGGTCAACGGAATGGCGAAGGACGCCGACAGCAGCACGGCTGCGACAATGCCGGTGAGCAAGGGCGTGTGACGCGACCCCATGGCGAGGTCGATGAGACGCGAGCTGACCTGCAATACGCCAAGCAGCGAGGCGAGCGAGATGGCTTCGGCCCGCTGGGCACCGAGGTACCGCAACAAATCGACAATGTGGACCGAAAGGCCCCAGGAGATGAAGCCGCTGAGGCACATGCAAGGGATGAGGATGAGGAACGCTAGTTTTTGAAGCGAAGGGGAGATGCCTTCCGGCACGGGTCGCGCCGGGATGGTTCCCGGAGAAGGTGCAAGCTTGGTCCGCAAGAGCCAGCAATGGAATGGCGCGCCCATTGCAAAATGCAAACTGCCCAGCACAAAGCAGGTGATGCGCCAGCCGAAAGCGCCGTCGAGATAGCTCATCACGGGCCAGGCGACCGAGGAAGCAACCCCGGTGAACAACATCAGAATGGTCATGGCGCGGCGCGCACCGGTGCCCGCAAGCTGCGCGACCGCCACGAAGGCCGAATTCGTCAGCAGCATGGAGCTTGCGATGCCCATTACGACCCAGGCGAGGAGATAGGTCGTCAAGCCGCTGGAGATGCCGACCAGGATGAGCGCCAGACCCATGATGATCGAGCCCAGCGTCATGATGGTGCGGGCGCCGCCTCGGTCGAGCCTTCGGCCCAGCCAAGGCGCAAGCGAGGCGCTGACAAGCAGCATCACGGTCACGCCGCCATAAACGACCTCTTCGGAGATGCCGGTATCGCGCGAGATGTCGCCCGCCAGAATCGTCGGCAGGTAGAAACTCGTTCCCCACCCGACGATCTGACCCGCACCCAGCCCGCCGATCAATCGCGCAAGCGGCAAATGCGCGGCGAAGCCTTGAGTCCTTGCAAGCGACATTGCCACGTTCTGCTGCGGTTTCTCGGTTCAGCGGTTGCTTGTTGAATTTTCTCGTTCTCACGTTTGCGGCACGATCACCGCTCTGCAGGCCTTGCGGCCTGAAGCTTCTGCACCTTCCGCGCATACTCGAGGAAACACTTGCGCGACCGAGCGAACGCAGTTCGCGCCGCGAGAGAATTAAATGGTCTACAGGAGAAAAAAGGGCTGCGCCATGCGCGATGCATGGCGCCTTCGCAAAGCAGAGTCCCGGTCTTCGCGCATCTCGGCGCGACCTCTCGGGGCTTCGACCCTCAAAGATGCGAAAAAGCGCTATGCCGCAAGGCGAACTCACGGCCGTCTCGCATCACCCTGACTTCTCCCGCCTCGCCCGCAACGGTTTCGCCGATCCGGGTCGCCTCCATGCCTTTTGCCTGGCATTCGGCAACGAACCGCGCCCAGGAATTCGAATCGAGTGTCAAAAGGACCTCGTAGTCGTCGCCGCCACCAAGTATATTTTCCATCAACGCCGGATCGACTGCGAGCGCTGTCTTCGCCGCAGCAGACAACGGCACCTGCTCCACATCGATGCGTGCCGAAAGGTCGGAGGCCCGGCACAGTCTTTCGAGATCCCCGACGAGCCCGTCGGAGACGTCCATCGCGGCTCGCGCGTGGCGGGCGACGATTTCGGCGATCGCCGTGCGCGGTTGCGGCAAAAGATAACGTGAAGCGAGATGCTCCCGCTCTGCCGTCGAAAGCTTCCATCTCGCGGCGCGTTCAGGCTCGCGCCTCTGAATGAGCCCCAATGCCGCATCGCCGATCGTGCCGGTCACGCCGATGAAATCGCCAGGGCGCGCGTCGAGGCGCGTCGGCATTCGGCCCAACCGTGCCGCGCCGATGAGCGCGATCGAAATGGTGAGCGGGCCAGGCGTGCGTGTCGTGTCGCCGCCGAGCAAGGGACACGCGAAGCTTTCGCAATCCGCCTTCAGCCCTTCGAAGAAGCGCAAGAGCCAGGCTTGATCCGTCGTCTCGGGCAAGGCGAGCGTCAAAAGGAAGCCGAGTGGTTTTGCGCCTTTCGCCGCGATGTCGGAGAGGTTCATGCGCAAGGCCTTGCGCGAGACGAGATCCGGCGGATCCTCGGGAAAGGCATGCACTCCAACGACGATCGCGTCCACCGTCACGACGAGCTCATGCCCGCGTGGCGGGATGATGCGCGCGACATCATCCTTGAGGTCGAAAGCGCCCTCCCCCGCGAGCGGCCGTATCAAGCGCGCGACGAATTCATCCTCGGCCGAGGGCGGCCGCGCGCTCATCGAAGCGCCTCACCGCGCATGTGCCTGGGGCTTCATCTCATCCGGGCGCAGGCGCCGCGCCACGGCGTCGAGCGCACCATTGATGAACTTGATCTCGGTGTCGTCATGAAAGCTCGTCGCCACGTCGAGATAGGCAGCGATCGTCGAAGGCACGGAGACATCGCGCCGATGCGATAATTCATAGGCGCCCGCCCGGAGGATGGCGCGCGACACGGCCTCGAGACGCGCGAGATGCCAATTTTCAGCGAGCGTCTCGTCGAGTGTGCGGTCGATCACCCTTTGCTCGCGCAGAACGCCCGAAACGAGATCGCGGAAGAAGCCACGATCGACGGCGCCCGCATCGACGCCATCGACCTCGCGCTCGATCCAATGGCTCTCGAACTCGCCCATGGTCTCGAGAATGCCCTTGCCGGCCACCTCCATTTGATAAAGCGCCTGCACAGCGGCGAGGCGCGCCGCGAGCCTCGTGGCGCCGCCCTTGCTCATCGCGGCACCGCGACCGGAGGGCCGCGTTTGATGGCAAGGACGGAAAGGGCGGCCTGCGCTGCCCCGCCGCCCTTGTCGAGGCGCGTGGTGTCGGCGCGTTCCAGAGCCTGGGCCTCCGTGTCGACAGTGAGAATGCCGTTGCCGAGCGGCAAGCCGCGCGCGAGCGAGATGTCCATGAGCGCACGCGCGCTCTCACCCGCTACGATGTCATAATGGCTTGTCTCGCCGCGAATGACGCAGCCGAGCGCGACCGCCGCCTCGTAAGGCTCGCCGCGCTTTGCCGCGGCATCGAGCGCGATCACCAGAGCCTGGGGAATTTCGAGCGCGCCTGGCACGGTGAGAACGTCGCACTGGGCGCCTGCCTTCTCGAAAGCTGCGAGCGCACCCTGCAGGAGGGCATCGGCGATCCGAGGATAAAAGCGTGCCTCCACCACCAGGCAGCGAGCCCCGTCGAGGCGGGGACCTTCTTGTGTCCCTCGGCGGGGTTCGCGCTTCATCAAATCACCGGGGGTCGTTTCGACCCTGTTGGAGTGCGGCCGACTACCTATCGC
>JAFAQA010000439.1 GCA_019246665.1 Hyphomicrobiales bacterium | reverse complement strand
CTATCTTGGACAGAACTACGAGCTTGAATTGCCGTTGACCATCGGACGCTTCGCGACGGACTCGACGGCAAAGCTGTGGGCCTTGTTCCATGAAGCCCATCAGGCTCGCTTCGGATTTGCGACGCAGGGCGAGATCATCGAAATCGTAAACTTCATGGTGACGGCGGTGGCTCGGACGGCGAAACCCGAACTCGCGGAAATCGCGAGCGACGAAGGCGCATCGGAGCCCAAAGAGATGCGCTCCGTCTGGTTCATCGGCGGGCCGCGAACAGTTCCCGTCTTTGACCGCGCGGGTCTGCGCGCCGGCCAAACGGTGAGGGTGCCCGCGCTCATCGAGGAGGAAGCTTCAGTCACTGTGCTCGAGGCCGGACACCGGCTCGAAATCCATCGCCACGGCCACCTGCTGATCGATGCCAGGGAGTAGCCCGCATGCGCTTTTCGGAAAATGGCTTTTACATCGACAAATATTTGAAGTGCGCGAATTGCGGGATGTTGATCTATGGGCGGGGCATCCAGAAGACCCTCGCCGGCAAAGCCCATCTTTACTGTTCAGACTGGTGCGCCGAGTGGGCTTTGCTGCGCGCCACTCACGATGGCTATTTCCAGCTTCCGATCGTGCAGCCGAAGTTGCCGGTCGAAACGTCGCGGCGGCCGGGGCAGGCGCGCGCATCGCCGCCCGACATGGTGATGATGAACATCCTCGATTCAACCATGGTGTCGATTTGCCGCGAGATGGGCATCCTGCTCATGAAGACGTCCTATTCGACGATCTTCAACGAAGGTCTCGACTTCACCTGCGCCCTGGCGGACACCAAGGGCGACATGATCGCATGCGCGGAATTCTGTCCGACCATGATCGGCGGAATGCCGCTGCTCATCAAAACCTGCGCCCAGGAAATTCCTTTCGAAACGTTGGAAGAAGGAGACATCATCCTTCACAACGACCCTTATCGAGGCGGCCTGCATTGCCCGGAACATACTTTTTTCAAGCCCTTCTTTGTTGACGGTGAGCTTATCGGCCTCGCCGTCTGCATCGGCCATATCGCCGAGATCGGCGGCATGGTCCCCGGCGCCTTTTGCGGCGAGGCCACGGAGATTTTCCACGAGGGGATGCGGATTCCGCCGGTCAAGATCCAGAAGGCCGGACGCGATGTCGAAGAAGTCTGGAAACTGCTTCTCGCCAATTGCCGCACGCCGCGACAGAATTACGGCGACCTGCGCGCCATGATCGGCAGCGTCAATCTGGGCGTCAGCCGCATCACGGAGATCGTCAACAAATACGGCAAAGCCGTCTTCAACCAGACCTGCGAAGATCTCATGGACTACGCGGAGCGCCGGATGCGTGCCGAGCTTGCCGGCTTTGCCGACGGGAAATATGGCTTCTCCGATGTCGTCGAGAACGATGGCATCGAGCGCAAGCCCTATACGGTGGCGATCGACATCTACGTTCAGGGTGACGAGATCGTCGCCGATTATGACCGCAGCTCGGCACAGGCCAAGGGACCGATCAACGCCACGCTCGGCGTCTCCACCGGCGCCGTCTACAACGGCATCTTGCACATCACCGATCCGTCCATCCCGAAGAACTCCGGTGCCTTCCGGCCGATTCGCGTGGTCTCGCCGCCTGGTCGCGTCACCAATGTGGATTATCCGGGCCCGCTCGTCGCCGGGAATACCGAGACGCATCCGCGTCTCGCCAACATTACGATTGGCGCGATGGGAGCTTGTGTCCCTGAACGGGTGATGGCGTCCGAAAGCTGCACGGGAACCAACTTCGTATTCGGCGGCAATCATCCGGACTACGAGGAATACTTCGCCTGTTACGACATCATGTCCGGCGGCTGGGGCGGGCGCTACGGACATGACGGCAATGACTGCGTCATCGCGATCAACGGCAATTGTCGCTTCAATCCGACCGAGGTGTTCGAGACGCGATTCCCATTCCGGGTGGAAGACTGCGAACTGGTCTCGGATTCAGGTGGGGCCGGCCGCTGGCGAGGCGGTCTCGGTTACAGGAGAACCTTGTTGGCGACGACCGTCCCGATCACCGGTAGTCAGTGCAGCGATCGCCACGAGGTCAAGCCGTGGCCGATCTTCGGCGGCGAACCCGGCGGAAATGGCGGCACGCTCATCCGCAAAGCGGGTTCCACGGAATGGAAGACGGTCCGCGAGCTCTACGGCAAGCTCTCATCGAGCAAATACGCGAACATCACCGTCGAACCCGGTGACCGGATTTTGCTCACCACGCCGGGCGGCGGCGGTTACGGCGATCCCGCAATACGCGACCGCGGCGCCATCGCCGAGGATTTGCGGGAGGGCTACATCTCCAAAGACGCCGCGCTGAAATGTTACGGGTACCGGGGCGGCGAGACGAGAGACTCTTGAGGCTACACCCTTCGCCGGAGAGGGGCAGCCGCCCTTCAGTAATTGGGAGGGCAGAGAGCAAAATTGCCGCATGACGCGCGGCACTCTAGCAAAGGAGCGCGCAAGCGCACGGTTCGCCCCCTAGAACGCGTTGCGTTTAGATGAGATCGGTAGCGTCAGATTATCTTCTTGTTTTTCCGCATGATCCTATCGCAAAAGTGAGGCCATTTTTGCGGCTCATGCTCTACGGCCGCAGCACGATCTTCGCGGCCGCAACGGCGTTGGCGTCGATGTCGGCGAAGGCGCGCGCGCCCTCTGCGAGCGGGCGCTCTTCGAGCCAGGAGAGATCGCCGAGGCGACCTGCGGCGAGCGCCGCGACGGTCTCGCGAAACTCAGCGGGCGTGTAGCAATAGGTGCCGGTGAAGATCACCTCCTGCAAGGTGAGCTTGCGGATGTCGAGCCCTTCATGGCCAGGCAGGAGCCCGGCATGGACGATGACGCCGCCTGGCGCGATCATCCGCGAGGCAGCGGCACGCGTCGCCACGGCACCGACCGCGTCGATCACGAGATCCGCGCTATTCTCCGCCGGCTCACGCGCCTCCCCGGGTGCGTAACAGGCGAAGGGACCGGATCGCTCGGCCGTGGCGCGGCGCTGCGCATTGGGCTCCCCGATGTGGATTTCGTTCGCGCCTTGCATCGTGAGCACGAGCGCTGCCGCAAGGCCGATCGCGCCGGCGCCCAGCACGACGCAACGGGAGGCGGATAAAGGCCGTGCCAGAAGTCGCGCCCCGTGGTTGACGGCGTGATAGGAGACCGCGATCGGCTCGGCCAAGGCCGCATGCATGCTGCTCATGTGGTCGGGAATGGCGACGAGGTTCGATACGGGTACGCGCACAAATTGCGCGAAGGCTCCTGGCCATGTTGGCATCGAGATCAGCTGACGGGTGGGGGAAAGATGTGGGGCTCCACGCAGGACGAGCGGGCAATCGGGATCGACGATCAAGGGGTTGATCGTGACGCGTTCACCGGCGCGCGGCCCGCTCGCCACGATGCCCGCCGCTTCATGTCCGAGGATGAGCGGCGCGGGCCGGCGCGAGTCCTGGCCGTGATAGGCGTGCATGTCCGATCCACAGATGCCGACCGCTTCGACCCTGACCACGACCACATCGTTGGTCGCGACAGGGTCGGGCTCGTCACGATAGGCGAGCTTGAAGGGGGCGGTGCAAACCAGCGCTTTCATGAGCCTCCGTCGCAGCTTTCTTACTTCGCCGTGAAGCCGCCATCCACGGCGAGCGTCTGACCGGTGACGTAGGCGCAGGCATCAGACGCCAGGAAGACGACTGCGCCGTGAAGATCGGCGAGCTCGCCATTGCGCCCGATCGCCGTCTGCGCCGCGTTGCGCGCCGAGCGCTCAGCGTCGGCGAAGATGGGCGCGGTGAGCGGGGTCGGGAAGAAGCCGGGCGCGATGGCGTTGCAGCAAATGCCTTGCGCCGACCAGGCCTCTGCGATGGCGCGGGTGAGCTGAAGGACCCCCGCCTTGGCGGTGCCGTAAGGCGCGGAATTCGGGAAGGCGCGCCAGGACTGCAATGACCCGATATTGATGATGCGGCCCCAACCGTTGCGCGCCATGGCGGGCGCGAGCTTTTGGGTGAGCAGGAAGGGTGCGCGCAGATGCACCGCCATATGCTTGTCGAAGGCATCGGCTGTGATTTCGGCGAAGGGTTGGCGCAAATTGAGACCGGCCGCATTGACGAGGATGTCGATCGTGATGCGCCGCGTCGCAAGCGTATCGATGAGGGCCTCGATGCTGGAGGCCTCCGCGAGATCGGCCGCGATCCATTGCGCCTCGATCTCCTGTGCCTGCAAGGCTTTCGCGGCCTTGGAGAGCTCGCTTTCGCGTCGTGCCGTGAGGACGAGGGACGCCCCTGCAAGGCCGAGCGCGCGTGCAAGCGCAAGCCCGATGCCGGAATTTCCCCCGGTGACGAGGGCGGTGCGTCCCGTGAGATCGAAGAGGGTTTGCAACCGAAACACGCTTCAGCTCTCCACGGGC
>JAFAQA010000221.1 GCA_019246665.1 Hyphomicrobiales bacterium | reverse complement strand
TTGGCCCGGCGAGGCTTTGCCCTGAGTAGACGAGGCGTTAGAACGCGTTGCGTTTGGATGAGATCAGTAGCGTCAGGTTATCTTTTTGTTTCCGCAAATCTTCGCAAAAAGTGGGGCCACTTTTGCGGATCATGCTCGAGGTGCGCCTTTGCAATTTTTCAGCCCTCGATCAAAGATCCCGCCTTCGTCTTTTCCCACACGATGACCGAGCGCGACCCGCTCTTGGCGCAGCTCACGCGGGTGAGCTCATCGACGTCCTGGATGGCGTAGACCGAATCCGGGCGCTCTCTCAACCTTTGCGCGATGGCCGTGAGCGCTTCGTAAGCCTGTCGCGCGGGGAGAGCCGTGCTAAGCGCGAGCGTGCTCAAATTGCAAAGGCTTACGCCACATTCGGCGTCACGGAATGCGGCGTAAAGGGCAAGCAGGCTGATGCTCGCATTTTCCTGATCGTTCGGGAGCACGTTGCTCTTCCTGACAATCCCGAAAAACTCAGGTTTTGCGGGAAGCATCGCTGCGGGCCGCGTCTTTTGCGGCGCCAGGATGAGATCTCCTTGCGTGGTCTGACCGAGAAACGGGTCGTCAAAATCAGCGCTTTTCGGACTCGCCGCGAATGCAGACGTCGTCCTCGCACAAGACAAAGCGGCAATGCCCGCGATGAAGCGGCGCCTGGATAAGGAATGTCGCAATCGGTCCCCTCCGAACATAGGGACCATAAGCAAGAACCGGGCCAATTAGAAGTGCAACCGAAGCATTAGCCGGACGTTATCCACGACAAAGGATCAAGCGTTTTGACCGGTCCCTAGATCGAATGGCCAAAGGCGTCTCCGGAACCGGTTTACCCCGTTCGCGTTCATGGGGAGCGCAAAATACGCGTCGTTGAACAAAGGAGAGATCAGATGAAACACCTGTCCTTGTGCGCGGCAGCTGCGATCATTGGAATGTCCACTTGCACAGCGGCCCTGGCTCAAAATGCCGGCGGAGCGGCCGGCGGAGCCGTCGGCGGCGCCGCGACCGGAGCGGTCGTGGGCGGGCCTGTGGGTGCGGCGGTCGGCGGCGCCGTGGGTGCGATCGTCGGTTCGTCCCTGCCTTCCCATCCCGCGGTGACCTACGACCGTCCCGTGGTTGTGGGCGAGGAGCTTCCCAGGACGGTGACCGTCTACCCCGTCCCCGACTATGATGCTTACGACTATACGGTGATCGGCAAGCGGAAAGTCATTATCGACCGTCACAATCGCAAGATTGTTCGCGTCATCGAGTGACTTTGAAGCACGAAATCGAGGCAGGGCCGCCGTTGCGGTCCTGTCTCTTTTGATGTCGCCGATCTTCTTCAACTCGGCCGGCGCCGCCGCTGAGGGCCGATCTCGGCGGTCGCGAGATCGAGCGCCGTTTCGAGAGCCGTAATGCGCCGGCAGAGGCGGTCATGTTCGAGCTTTCCGAGGACGCTCGCGGCTTCAGGGGCCAGTCTTGCGAGCATGGCGCGCTCGTCCCGGTTGAGGTCATCCCCCGCGGCGTGCGCTCCGTAGAATGCGAGGGCCGCGCAGCGGAAGCGGTCGCCGACCGGCAGAACGAGCACCGGCCGTGCCAAGCCCTCCGGCAGATTGTTGCGGCGTGCTCCCTCGCGCTCGACGTTGAAGGGGCGGCGGGTCTCCAAGGGAGCGAGCATCGCGTCTTGCGGATCCAATTCCCGTGCCGCGTTCTCGTCCCAGCCATGGCTCTCGGAAGTGCGCACGAATTTTCCGCCCTCGTGCCGAAAGATGCTGGCTGAAGCCAGGCCGAGCGCGGTATAGACTCCGTCGACGAGGTGACTTTCGACCTCGGCGACACTTCGCGAATCAAGGATGGCGCCGCTGAGGCGCTTTTCCGCTTCGACCACGGCGCGATTGAAATGCCGGTCCGCCAAATGCACGGCGCCTTCGTGAATGCGCGAAACGACGAAGAGCACGGCCGCTGCAATTGCAACCCAGGCAAAGCTCGGCAGGCTCACGCTCTCGCTGATACTCTCGCGCCAATGGTCGATCTGCTCATGCAGAAACAATGTCGGCACGCTGAGGAGCAAGCCGAGAATGGTCACTCGCCGAAGCGGGATGGCGACGCTGACCACACGTGAACGCCGGATGGCCTCGCTCACGAAAAGACAAAGCACGCCATTGACGAGGAGGAGGAGACCCCAGACTTCCTCGGGTGGCGGCTCGCCCGCCTCCACCATGTCGAGAAGCGACGTGAACAGGCTTGTTTCCTGCCCGATCTCGGCGATCGTGAGCGCCGGCAGGCCGATCACGCACCCCCAGATGACCCAGCGCAAGCGCTGGTAGTCTTGGGGCGGCAGCTCCCTGCGCCGGACGAGCAGAATGACGAGCGCGGCGGCGGAGATGACAAAGCCGCTCGATATGCCGAGCCGGGTCAATGTCTCGGTGGCAAGGCCGAAGACATTGGCGAAGCTCATCGTCAAAAGGATGGCGAGGAGGACCGCGAGGACCGGGAGCGCTTTCTCGACCGGCCGCCACCGGGGTGCGCTTTCGTTTCGCGGTACCCGCAGCGCGAAAGCGAGGAATCCCGCATAGCCCACAGCTTGCGCAATGCTGCCGGCGAGATCCTGCGTCAGCAGGGCCACGGGCGAATGTTGTAGAAACGCGTAATATTCGAAGGATTGGCCAGGGTTGAACCAAATCACGTAAAGGAAAAAGCCCCACGTCATCCAGCCGGGGCGTGTCCAGACGAGCCACGCGGCCGCGAGGATCACGAGGATGGCGGCGATCTGGTCAAGGAGAAGCACCGAAAGAACCCAGATATTGAACGGGCGCTGCTTGGCCACGAGCTCAATTTCCCTCGCGGGTTTCGTGTCAGTGGCGGCAAGGACGAATTCGCCGCGCCGTCCCGGGCTCACGAGACGCAAGCCGCCAAGGGCGGCGAGGGCGCTCGCGCAGCGGTTCGTCGCGACCGGGATGCAGCGCATCTTCGTGAGGTCGAGACGATCACCCGGCCGCATACCGGCCTCGAAAGCAGGCGAGTCTCGCTCGTCGAGAAAGGGGCCGTGCGCATCCGTGACGAGTCCAGCATTATCCGTGTAGAAGCCGAAGGAGCCCAAAGGACGAATGAGACGTTTGAGGTCGGGCACGACCATGGCCAACGCCCAAAGCGTGAAGATCGCGAGGAGAATGCGGTGTGCGACCTCTTGGCCCTTCATGTCGCCGTCAGCTCCGGCCTGGGCCCGGCGAACGCGGGGCGTCGAGACTAATCGAGATGGCGTGACCAGTCTTCGTACTTTAGCAAAATTGCTCCGCGACAGGCAATCGTCCCGGAATCCCAACGACAGAGTAACGGTGCCCCGCAGCAGTCGATCTCAAGCAGCCCGGCTCAAACCCTTTTGAAATCCCGCAAGTCGAGCCGCGTAAGCTCGCCAATGCGCTCGATCACCATATCGGCTTCGCGGTAGCTCGCGAGAGCAGTGGTGTCGAAAGCGTAGTGGCCTTGCCTGACGAAAACCGTGGTGACCTTCTCGCCCCAGACCTTCTTCACGGCATCGAGGATGCGAAGCTTGTCGTCGATGAGCACGTAATGGCCGGCGGGATACCAATGCTCGACGTCATCGAGCTCCTGCTCCTTGTGGATGTAGACTAGCACATTCCCGTCAAATTCGTGCCAAAGGCCGGAGCGCTCGATCTTGCGCGGCTGGAACACCGCATCCCCGTCCGAAAGCACGATCGCAGGGGCAAGCCGCCTCGCATGCCTCACCGCATCGAGCGCCTGGGGGTAGAGCCGGTTCGCGAACGCATAATCGACCAGCCAACTCGCGAGACGGAGGATGCGAGGGTCATGCAGCTCTTCCCGGCGATAGCGCTCGAGCGCGCCGAGATAGTCCGCATAGCCGAGCTCGCCCCACAACTCTTGAAAGATCGCCCAATTTCGATCACGGGCGTGCTCGCCATAAGAGCCTTCGAGATGCTCTCGAATGTCTCGTTGAATCTTGTCGTTGTCGAGCAAAGTATTGTCGACATCGAAGAGAAAGGCGATGTCGACGGGGTCCACCATCACACCTTGAGCGTGCTCTCGCGTGAGCCGGCTTTTGAGACGGGCGCCCCGTTCAGCGCCTCAAGAGCTTTTGCAGCTTGCGCCCCGCCGGCGACCTCAATTCGTGCTCGTCGAGCGTGCCGTCGCCGTCATGATCCGCCCGCTTGAAAAATTCCGCGACGAGCGCGAGATACTCCTCCTTGCTCAAAGTGCCGTCATT
>JAFAQA010000201.1 GCA_019246665.1 Hyphomicrobiales bacterium | reverse complement strand
CGACATCATCAATCTGGGTGCGGAAATCCACTACATCGTCGAGGGCAGCGAAGGGCGGGTCCTGGTGATCGAGCCCAATCGCGACGGACCGCGTCTACGCAAAGGGGATCACGTCGGTCTCAAGTTCAACGCCGATGATTGCGTGGTCCTCCCGTCGTCTCAAGACTGAGGGGAGGTTCCGGGAGAACCCGCGCCCGCGCTCAGCCATTCGTCGAGGCCGATGCGGCCGAGACGCGCCTCCCCCAACGGCACGAGCGAGTGCTCCGCGACCCAGCCGCCGAAGTACCGGGCGCCGGGGTCGCTCACGACCTCACGCGGGTCGCCGACCGCCTTCAAATAGCGGGCGATGATCTCGTTGAACGGTGCTCTTTCCGGGCCGGCGATCTCGACGATGCCGTTTCGCGGCTCTCCGAGGGCCATCTCGGCGACGACAAGAGCAACGTCATCCGCCGCGATGGGTTGGAATAGGCCGGGCGAAAGCCTGACGATGTTTCCATCCGCACTGGAGGCTACGATGGCTCCGAGGAATTCCAGGAACTGGGTCGCGCGGATGATGGTGTAAGGGATGCCGGAGGCCTCGATCAGTTTCTCTTGGGCGACCTTGGCGCGGAAATAGCCGTTGTCGGGCGTCCGGTCCGTTCCGACGATCGACAGCGCGATATGGTGCCTGACGCCCGCCGAGCCCTCAGCCGAGAGAAGGTTGCGCCCGGAAGTCTCGAAGAATTCCAGCACCGCCCTGTCTTCAAATGAGGGCGAATTGGAGAGATCGACCACAACCTGCGCTCCGGCCATGGCCTCTTTGAGCCCCTCGCCGGTAATGCTGTTGATGCCGCTTTTCGGCGAGGCGGCAACGACGTCGTGGCCGCGCTGGCCCAGAATGGAAACGGTCTTCGAGCCGATCAGTCCGGTGCCGCCGATGACGACGATCTTCAATGCTTTCCTTCCTTGTCGATGGCTCACCCTCGAATGCAAGTAAGGAATTGCATCCCCATGCGGCGGGGCGGTTAGATCACCACGACCGGAGTGCCGATATGCACGCGATTGTAGAGATCGATCGCGTCGAAGTTGCGCATGCGGATGCAACCGGAGGACACGGCTTGGCCGATCTCGCCGGGCTCGTTGGTGCCATGGATGCGATAGAGCGTGTCTTGGTTGCCCTGGAACAGATAGAGCGCCCGGGCGCCGAGCGGATTGTCCCACCGGCCTTCGAGCGGGCCATGTTTGAGATAGACTTTGAACTGCGGCCACCGCTCCATGATCGAGGCGGTCGGCATCCAGGTCGGCCATTCCTTCATCTGCCCAACCGTTGCCCTGCCGGTCCAGCCATAGGCCTCGGCGCCGGTTGCAATCCGATATTCGATCGCTTCACCGCGAGGCAGCACGTAATAGAGATGGCGGCTGCCGGTATCGACAACGATCGTGCCTGGCATTTCATGGGTCGAGTAATGGACCTTGTTGCGGATGTCGGGGATGCGCCATTCGTCGGGCTCGGCAAGCGCCATCATCTGCTTGTCGCGAGCGGTGAGCTTCGGATCGGGCAGCCCCGCTTGCAGGACCGGAACGCAGCCGGCCGCCACCAGTGCAATACTCAAAAGCAAAAGCTTTGCCTTCATGTCGGTCCCGCAATTGCGTGAATGGCAGTCAGTCTAGTTCCTCAATGCGAAGAGATCGGCGACGATATCCTCCTGAACGGAAGTCTTGCCAGTGCAATCCTATCTCTCCTTGACCCAAAACGGCAAGGATGATGCTGTGTCCTACGTTATACGAAACCCATGGTTGCAAAGGATCAGCATCGTGCGCAAGCCTAATAGCGCGTTGCGCCTGGATGAGATCAGCAGCGTCAGGTTAGTTATTTGTATTTCGTCCCAGCCTTAGCCATCGCTCCAGGTTTCGCTCAGCCGAGGGGCTGTCGAGCCGACGGATGACGGCCGCTCTACACGCGCGGCGATATGGTCCGCCAAATGGGCCGCGTCATGTTCGACACCAAAGATGAAGCTCGACGCCCTTCGGGAGAGCCAGCTCAGCCCAAGGAAATAGAGCCCGGGCACATTGGCTACGCCGCGCCGATGCACCGGCCGGCCCTTTTCGTCAAAGGCATCGACCTTCAGCCAGCCGAAATCGAGCGCGTATCCCGTCGCCCAGACGATTGCGCCTATTCCGGCGCCGTGGAGGTCCAGCTTTAGGACGGGATCGGTGACGCATGATGGCTCCGGATAGACCGTTCGCGCCGCTGGCTCCTCAGGCAGGTCGAGACCTTCGCGTGCAGCAAAGGCGTCAGCCGCATCGAGCAAGGACAGATAGGACGCATCCCCTTGCGCGAGATTGCTGGCGAGGTCCGGGGAGAAGCGCATCACACCATCTCCGAAAGCCTTCGCCCTGCCCAACAGCATCACCCCACGCGCTGCAAGGCGCCGAAAGTCGATGGTCTGGCCGCCATAGGCACCGCTGACCGCGATCGTGACGTGCTTGATTGACGGATCGGGGGCGGTGGCATTCCATAAGCCCAGGACGCCCAGCCACCAGCAGAAATCACGCCCGCGATATCGCCTGGGCGGACGCTCATGCCGGCCGACGGATAAATAGACGCGCCGACCCGCTCGTGAAAGTTCGTCGGCGATCTGCGTACCGGAGGAACCGGCCCCGACGACGAGCACCGCGCCCTCCGGTAGCTGACCTGGATTGCGGTAGGCGCTTGAGTGCATTTGCAGGATTCCCGCTTCTGGGGGCACGACAGCAGGGATGATCGAGCGTTGAAACGGCCCGGTGGCGGCGACGACATTGGTGGCTTCGATCGCGCCCTCGGACGTTTCGGCGCGAAAGCCGGTCCCGTCGGCGATCTTGTGCAAAGCCGTCACCGCAACCCCGCAGCGGACGGGTGCGGCGATCCGTTCGGCGTAGGCTGTAAAATACTGCACCATCTGGTCGCGCGTAGCGAAGCCGTCGGAATCGACAGCGGCAATGGATAAGCCGGAGAGCCTGTCGTGCCAGGCGGGACCGTTTGCGTGCAAGCCGTCCCACCTTTCCGAGCGCCAGCGTTCCGCGATCCTCCGCCTTTCCACGATGAGATGGGATAAGCCACGTTTGCTCAGTTGCTCGCTCATCGCCAAACCGGCCTGGCCGCCGCCGATGATCAGCGTCTCGATTTTCTGAACCGA
>JAFAQA010000546.1 GCA_019246665.1 Hyphomicrobiales bacterium | reverse complement strand
CCCATGCCGGAATCGCCGCCCGTCACTAGGGCTTTGCGCCCCTGCAACCGTCCTGAACCTTTGTAGCTCTTTTCGCCGTGATCCGGCCTTGGTTTCATTTTCGCGGCGAGCCCCGGCCAGGGCTGCGATTGCTTCGAAAAAGGCGGCTTCGGATATTTTTTGGTGGGATCTTGAAGGGGATCTCTGGCGACGGCGGATGACGAAGTTTGCGCGGACGACGAAGCGCCGCTTGGCGCGCTGCTCTGTCGGTCGCGTCCGCGGGAAAACAGTCCATATTTGGTCATGGTGCGCTCCTGGGATTTCGCAAGACAACAGGGTCAAGGAGCGCGCGTTCCCCATCTCTGCGTAAAGGATCAGTCGGAAGGGCCACGGCCACCGCCCGAAAAGTTGCGGGCGGCCGGAAGGCCGAAGTCTCCGCACACTTGGCAAAATGAAAGGGCGGCCCGCTGGGGCCGCCCTGGGCGAAGCGCGCGCTTTGCTCAATAGCGCCAGTGATGATGATGATGGTGATGATGGTGATGATGGTGGTGGTGGTGGTGGTAGGGGCGCGGCAGCAAACGACGCCACATCGCGTGATGATGGTGGTGGTGGTGATGATGATGATATTGCGCCACTTGCACCCCGTCGCTCGCGGCCGCTTCCTGGATCGGCACCGAACGCGCCTCAGCCTCCATGGCTCTCAGAACTGCGCCCGCATTCGGAATGGGATTGAGGAGATCGCCGAATGTGCGCGCCTCGAGAGCAGCACCAGCGCTCGGAGCGGCTGGAGAGGCGGCCTGTGCACCCCCCACCGTCGCCACTGTGGCGACCGCACCGAGTAAAAAGGCAAGCTTTTTATCCATGTCTGGCTCCCGTTAAGTTTCGACACGCAAACTCGTCAACCGTTGGTGTATCGCAACGCGACAGACCAAATCTTTGTTCCCGAATACGATCGGCGGCCTCTGGCGCGCTGCCCTGATCAGCGGCGGCGCCGAAATTCTATTTCCTTACGGTACGAGTGCGATCGGGAAGATCCTTGGCTGCTTTTTTGCCTCCCCTGTTCTGGCCGGTAGCGCCTTCATTGAGGACCTTCGCGGCGGCCTGTTCTTCTTGATCGAGGTCGCCCGGAAGGGGTCCCGAAGCTCGAGTAGCCTCAAATCCGATATCATCGGGCTTCTTGCCGCCATGGCGAGACGCTTCCGCGAAGGTCGCTAAGGCTTCAGGCTGTTGACCCCGCTTTGCGGGCTTATCTTGATCGCGGGCGCTCATGATGGCCTCCTTCACTCACGTTCTCAGAGAAACGGCGTCCGGGATGCGCAAGTTCCGGCAAGCCAAACTCGGCTATTTCGCGAGCCGCTGGCGATTGGCGCGCACTTTGCGCCGATAGTGCTTCACGACGGAATGGCTGGATGCTCCCTGGGCGAGCTTGAGGCCAGCTTCCCCCGCTGCAAAGGCTTTCTCGCTAACCATGCGGCGCGCCTCTTTTGAGCTCTTGGGGCCGCCCAATGAGAGCTTCATCATGCGCAATGCGATGACTTGCTGCGCTTCAAACGCCAAGAGGTTCATGTCGAAAGCGAAGGTGAGCCAATTCTTGAAATTTCGACGCCTCAAACCACAACTCCCAAAAGAAATTGACCCCAACGAACGCTCATTTCGGCAGCGAAATCGCCCTCGGGACAGGTCCTCAAACGCGCTCGCGTCAAAAATGTTCGAGATGCATCCAGCGGAGGAGTGGAGTTTGGGAACCGAAATCTCCGGCACCACGTTGCTTGGGCGGAGTCTGTTCAATGCCGAGCCCATTGCAGGAAGTGCTCGTCCCTCGATCGAAGGTGTCGAACGAAAATGTCGCCACCTCGACCGCCATTGTGACGCGCAAAGGAAAGATCACGGCCTATTTCACCGGCCGCGTGATCATGATCGCGTTCGTGCTGAGTTTCTCTCTTGCGGCTGCGATCGTTCTATTTCACCGCAACTCTGATCAGCATATGAGCGGGCTCCTTGCCGTGCTCTCTACGTTGGGTCTTGGCTTGATCGCCTGGGCGCTCGCGACGGTCTTCTTCCTGTTGGCAATAGGAGCCCTTCTTTACCGCGCGCTACCCAAGCGGCGACGCGCTCGGTAGGTCAGGCGGGCGTCGCCGGGGCAGTATAACGGGACTCGACCGCGACGCGAATTTCAGCTCGCTTCTTGCGAAGGTCCTCTTCGTCGGAGCTCTCGATCTCAGCCACGGCACGCGCCAACTCCTCATCCTTGATGGACTCCCGGAACCAGGCGGAATAGTCGCGACGCTCGGCATGGTAGGCGAAGGTCTCGTCGTCGACCCCGTCGGCGAGTTGCAGAAATAGCGATAGGTTTTGAGCCCGCAAATTGAGTTGTCCATTCGGGCCGCGGAAATAGAAGCTCTTATCCTCGCCGAGATCGCCCTTCGCGTATTTACGCTTGTGCCGCTGCAATTCACGCTTCGGAAGCTCGAAGGAGACGAGACGAGGCGGCGTTCCGGAGCTGCGGCGCCAAAAGACAGCCTGGCCGACGGTCGGTGAAGAGCCCGCCATTTCCGGCGATGGCTCTCCCAATGCGCGACAAAAGGACGAGACCACATCTTTTCCGGTGTCGCCCACGCCCAGCACCATATCGATGAGGCGAAGCGCATCGCGCGATACCGCATCGGGATGCACCGTCACAAGCAGGCTCGATGGCAATTCTTGAGGGAGAATTTGAGATAAATCCGATCGACCGCGCGGCAGCATATGATGCGCCTCATCGATAAGGAGCCAATGGGGACGGCCGCTCGTCGCCCGCATCTCCGCGATCTTGCCAAGCAGCCCTGCAAAGAAAATCGGCCGATCTGCGAGTGGCAAGGAGAGGAGGTTCACGGTGACGTTGGTGGCAGGATGCGCCAAAAGCTCGAGCGTGTGCTTCTCACTCGGCGTGACCTCGGCATCCCCTACGACCACCGCGCCTTCGAATTCCGAATAGTCGCCTTCGGGATCGAGAATGCAGAACTGAAATTGCGCTTCCGCGATATGTTCCAGGATCGAGGTCGCGAACGTCGATTTCCCGCTGCCGGAAGTGCCCGCGATGAGGATGCTGCCACTGAGCTCCTCCAGAACAATCGGCTTGCCCTCGAGATCCTTGGCGATCACCAGAGGTTGCCTCTTGCCCCCGACCGGAAGAATTGCTGTCTCGGATTCCAGCATGAGGTCGATGAGCTCCCTCACCCCCTCTCCGCGGGCGCCTTTGGTGACGTGATCGGCGCCTTTCTTCACGGCGGGGAGCGCGTTGGCGACCGCGACCGAACGGCCGCAAAGGCGAAGGAACGCCTCATCGTTTTCGGCGTCCCCGACGCCCACCGCGTTGCGTGGAGAGATCGCGAGCTGTTCGAGGGCTGCCTTCACGCCCGAGCCCTTGTTCACGCCTGCTGGAAGCACCATTACGGCGCCTTTGTTGAAGGTGAGCTGCAGGTCGAGCCCAAGATCGCGAATGACTTCGAGCACAGTGGTTTCGTTGGGCTCCCAAGTAGCCACGATTGAATGACCGACGGAAAGCGGTTCGACTCCGAGCTCCCGCAGCCGCTCAATGAAAACCAAATCAGGTGACGGCGAGATCGCACGCTCCTCTCCGGTTGCCGGAAGATGGATGAGCGCCCCATTCTCGGCGACCACCAGATCGAACACATCAAGCTCAGAAAAAACCGCCTGCAGGTCCGAGAGCTCGCGACCCGTTGCCAGGATGAGCTTGCGACCGCTCTCCTTGAAACGGCGCAACGCCTCGACCGTCGCTGCATCGACCTGCCCATCGGCAGCAAGCGTGCCGTCATAGTCGGTGACCAGGGCGACGAAATACATCGGCTGCCTTCCCTTGAGCGGCGCTCCAACTTTGCTCAACCTTGGCCCGCATTGCCCGGCTGAACGGTTCACCAGCTTAATGAGTTCCTCGGAAGGCCGATGCACGGCCGCGAAATGAAAGAGATATCATGACGCTTGCGACGGACTGGTGGCAGCGCGGAGTTATCTATCATGTATATCCGCGATCCTTTCAGGACAGTGACAGCGATGGCATCGGGGACCTCGCCGGGATACGAAGCCGGCTTGATTATCTGACTTGGCTCGGGATCGACGCCTTGTGGATCTCACCCGTCTACCCCTCGCCCATGGCGGATTTCGGGTATGACGTCTCGAACTATTGCGACATCGACCCCCTCTTCGGCACGCTTGCTGAGTTCGATGCGCTGGTGGAAAGCGCGAGGGCGCGCGACATCAAGCTGATCCTGGACCTCGTGCCCAATCACACATCCGATAGGCATCCCTGGTTTGTGGAGAGCCGAAAGCATCGTCACGGCCCGAAACGCGATTGGTACATTTGGCGGGATCCGAGCACCGGCGGCGGGCCGCCCAATAATTGGCTGAGCAATTTCGGCGGTAGCGCTTGGGAATACGATCCTGTGAGCGGACAGTATTATTATCACGCATTCCTCAAAGAGCAGCCGGATCTCAATTGGCGAAATCGGGAGGTACGCAATGCAATCTACGATGTGATGCGGTTCTGGCTCGAGCGCGGCGTCGACGGCTTTCGCGTCGATGTGATCTGGCATCTGATCAAGGACGCCGAATTCCGCGACAACCCGATCAATCGCGCCTATCAACAAGGGCGGCCAGAAATTGAGCGCCTGCTGCAGATCCACTCGGCCGATCAGCCGGAGGTGCACGGCGTGATCGCGGAAATGCGCCGCCTCATCGAGCGCTACCCTGGTCGGGTCCTCATCGGCGAGATCTACCTTCCGCTCAATCGGCTCGTGGCCTATTACGGGGAGGGCCTCTCCGGCGCGCATCTTCCCTTCAACTTCCAGCTGATCCATGCCGGCTGGAACGCCAGAACCCTGGCTTCCATGATCAACGAATACGAGACCGCTTTGCCAAAGGGCGGTTGGCCGAACTGGGTCCTTGGCAACCATGATCAGCACCGCGTCGCGACGCGGCTCGGCGCCGACCAAGCCAGAGTGGCGGCCGTGCTTCTCTTGACGCTCCGCGGCACGCCGACCCTCTACTATGGCGACGAGATCGGCATGGCTGATGTTCCGATACCTCCGGGCTCGGCCCGCGACCCGTGGGAATTGCGAGAACCCGGATTGGGCGTAGGGCGCGATCCGCAACGCACCCCCATGCAATGGGACGAGAGCCTGAATGCCGGATTCACCACCGGCAAACCGTGGCTTCCGTTATCGGACGACTACGCAAAGTGCAACGTCGCGAAGCTCGCCTCCACCGATGGCTCGATCCTGCGTCTCTACCGAGACCTCATCGATTTGCGGCGGCGACATCGTGCGCTCAGCATCGGAGGCTTTCGCCTCATCACCACAGGCGGAGAGATCCTCGCTTACGAACGTTTCGACGAGAGCGAACGCTTTCAGGTTTTTCTCAATCTCACTCGCGAGCCGCAGAGAATTGACGAGGGTGCCGACCCTTCCGGCGCCAGCGGTGCCCGCGCGTTGGTGCTTTCGACGCATGGGCGGGTCGAAAGGGATTTCAAAGCGCAACCGCTGACGCTGGAAGAAAATGAAGGGGCGATTTTCAAGATTTCCAACTGACGCGCGTCATCTTTGCCCGCCCGGCAGCGGCGCGGCGCTCTCAGGCCCACTGGCTCAAGACTGTTTCCGTCGTCACCGCTTCGACTTGCTCGCTGTAGCGCTTCTCGTAGAGCTTGAGGAGCGCGTCATGGGTTTCATCGGAGGAGCTGCAAAGCGCATCGGTCGCGATCACCACGCGATAGCCGTAATCGATGGCTCCCAGCACGGTCGCGAGCACGCAGACATCCGTCTCCCCACCGGAAACGACAAGGCTGTCGACTGCGCGACCCCGCAGATGAGCGTGCAGCTTTCCGCCGTGCCAGGGCGAGTAGACGCGCTTATCGAAAATGACGGCCGGCGGCACGAAGCGAGCAAGCTCAGCCACAAGTGCCACCATGTCCTTCCCAAGACTCTCGAGCGTCATCGACGACCAGCGTTCATAATATTTGCGCCACGCGCCGGCAGCTTCTCCGGCATTTTCGATGGGGATGAAACGGGTGAAAACGGTCTGTTGCGGATGTGCTGCAGTGATCTCGGCAATCACTGGGATCACCCGGTTCATCCAGGGGGTGTGCCAAGGAGTATCCTCGGCGAAGAGCCGCTGCATATCGACACAAAGATGCACCGCGCGAGCGCCGAGCTTTCCGTAGCGCAAGGCATCTGGCTTTGCCGCCATCTGTCGATCCGGCTGGAAGATCAGGTTCGGGGAGGGGCGGATTGCCGGCAGTGCACGGGCGACCGTCTCGGCTAGAATTGCTTCGACCTCGCAACGCCGCCCCTCCAGCGAAGTTCCGCGAAGACTTTTTATCGAGTGAGTGCCTGGCGCGACCTGAGAGGCCATCCGGTGGCCAGGTTGGGATGCAGCTGCACCCTCGCTGCTAGATATGAAGAGCGACCTCGATCTCATTTGAGGCCGCTTCGGGGAGGTGCTCAAAATAATCGCAGGTCCTCTGAACAAATTCGCGAGTAGCCGCGTTGTGCAACCGTATTCGTTGGAGGTATGGCCATGAATAAGGACAACATTGAAGGCGGCCTGCGCAAAACCACCGGGCAAGTGGAGGAGTTTGCGGGCCGGACGATGAAAGACAAGAAGACGACGGGTGAAGGCCTTTATGATCAGGCCGCCGGCACCGCTCAAAGTGCCTATGGCCAGGCAAAGGATGCCGTGTCGAACGGCGCCTCGACCGTCCAGAAGGCAGCAAGCAACGCCATGAATGAAATCGCCAGCGGCGACTTCGAGGCACTGCAAGCTGATGTGACGAAGCTCGCCCAGACAGTTGGCCAATTGGTTCAGAACCAGGCCAATTCCACTCGCGAACAGATGCGTAGCGTGGTCGGCGCAGCGAGCGACAATCTCACTCAGACTGCCGCGATGGCGCAAGATCGGTTCATGTCTCTCGAGGCCGAGATGGAGTCGCAGATCAAGAGGAACCCGCTCGCTGCGGTGGGCGTCGCCTTGGGCATCGGCGTTCTGATCGGAAAGATGACCTGACACCCGACCTTGAACGGCTGAAGACCGGGGGCGCACATGCTCGATACTCCTCCGTCCACTCCGACCCGGAAATTGTTCGACGACTTCGTTGAAGAGCTATTAGGGCTCGCCTCGTTGGAAGCGAGGCTTTTCCGGGCGGAGCTAAGGGAGACCTCGTCGAAGCTCGTTTCCGCGGTGGGGTTGACCGTAGGAGGGGTCATCCTGGCGCTGGGGGGTCTCTTCACCCTTTTGGCTGCCGCGGCGCTCTTTCTTGTGAGGTTGCGGGTGCCACCCGATCTTGCCTGCTTCATCGTGGCCGTGCTGGCATTTGTCATTGGCGGGGCGCTGCTTCTTGCCGCACGGCATGTGGTGTCGGGCAAGCTTGGAGTGCCGCGCAGCCTCCGGCAGCTTTCCATGCTGAGGCTCAAATGACCGACCTAAGTCAAAACGAAACGATGAGTCCCGACCAGCTTGAGGCGGAGGCCGATCGAGCAAGGCAGCGCCTCAACGCCACCGTGGACGAGCTCCTGCAAAACCTGCGGCCGAAAAGCCTTGCCAGTGAATGGGCGCAGAACACGGGGCTGAACCGCTTGACGGCGGGCGACACGATTGAGTTCGCGTATCGGCGCCACCCGGTCGCGCTCACACTAGCCGGGCTTGGAATCGGGCTTCTCGCCTATGCCAGCACACGGCGTCGAGCCTCACCTTCTCCGCAGAACCGGCAGAGCTTTACACAATCCATCGGCGAGTCCTTCGCCGAACTGGGCGACACGATCACCAACATCATTCGCGAACGCGCGCGGCAAAACAGCGAGCGCCTCCTGCGGATCGCGGAGAAGGAAGTGGCTGCGACCACTGAGCGCGTGACGGATGCGGTGGAACAGAGCCTTGAGGGATGGATGGCAAAAATTCCGGGCCCTCCCGCGGCTCAGCCGCTTCTGACTTCAAGCGCACAATTGCTGCTGGCTGCCGCCTTGCAAGCCATTCTCCGCAAATGAGCTCACGCAATCGGCGCGGCTTAACCCGGGGAGGACGGGCGGGCCGTCATGGGTGATCCTCTCGGCGCCTATGCCGGACTGGCCGGCAGGACGGGGAAAAGTTGAAGCCTCGCGACGCGCAGTGGTGGCGGAGGGCCATCTTCTACGAAATCGCGCTGATCTCGTTTCAGGACAGCAACGGGGATGGGAAGGGTGACTTGCCCGGACTGCTCCGGCGGCTGGATTACCTGGAATGGCTTGGCGTCGATGCCGTTTGGCTGACGCCAGTCTACCGCTCCCCCATGCTTGATCTCGGATATGATATTTCCGATTTCGTCGCCATCGACCCCGCATTCGGAACCATGACGGATTTCGATCGACTCGTCGAGGAACTGCACGCACGCCAACTTCGCCTCATCCTTGATTTCGTCCCCAATCATACCTCCGACCAGCATCAATGGTTTCACGAGAGTCGGTCCTCTCGGTGCAATCCGAAGAGTGATTGGTATATCTGGGAAGGACCGGGCGAGAATGGCGGCCCCCCTAACAATTGGCTAAGCCGCTTCGGTGGAACCGCCTGGGAGTGGGAAGAAACTCGCGAGCAGTACTATTACCACAGCTTCCTGGTTCAACAGCCCGATCTCAACTGGCGAAATCCCGCCGTGCGCGAGGCGATGTTCGAAGTCATGCGATTCTGGCTGCGTCGCGGCGTTGACGGCTTTCGCGTAGATGCCAGCGCGGTGCTGATCAAGGATGATTTGCTGCGCGACAACCCGCCCAATCCCAAGGCAAACGACAAGACACCCCCGCCCCAGCGGCTCGAGCCCGTCTTCACCGATGATCGTCGCGAGACGATGGATTGCCTCGAAGAGATGCGACAAGTCATCGATGAATTCGATGCTCGCGTGCTTTGCGGCGAGGTGCAAGGCAAGACGGATCGCATCGGTCATTTTTATGGCGCCAAGAAGCCGCGCCTTCACCTCCCGCTGAACTTTGCTCTGCTCGACACTCAATGGGAGACGCTATCGGTCCAGGCCAATGTTGATGCTTACTACAAGGCTATCCCGGATTGGGCTTGGCCCGATTGGGTGATCGGCGGACACGACAAGAAGCGCGTCGCCGACAAGATCGGCCAGCCTCAGGCCCGCGTTCTTGCGATGCTCCTGCTCACGCTCAAGGGAACGCCGTTCTTCTTTGCTGGAGACGAGATCGGCATGGAGCCGGTAAGCATTCCTCCCGAGCGCGTACTCGACCCATTCGAAAAGCTCGTGGGCGGCTATGGACTGAACCGCGATCCGGAACGCTCGCCCATGCGATGGGATGAAAGCGAAAATGGCGGCTTCACGACGGGAGAGCCCTGGCTTCCGATGGGAAACATCTTGGAACGCAACGTCGAGCAGCAAAGGCGGGATCCGCAATCGCTCCTTTCGCTTTACCGGCACCTCATCGAATTGCGCCGCCGCGAGCCCGCGCTCGCGGAAGGAGAGTTTCTCGCTTCGCGCAGCCATAGCGATGTGTTGATCTTTCGGCGCAGGCTCAATGATGTGGAGATCCTCGTTGGCCTCAATTTGGTTCACGAACCGCGCCGATGGGAATGGGAAGGGTCAGGAACCTTGCTGCTCTCGACGCATCTAGACAGGAAAGAACAACCGCTCAAGGGACCCACGCTCTTGCGCGCCGATGAAGGCCTCGTGGTCAAACTGGATCGTTGAGGCCAGGCATGATGCGAAAATGGCATTCGCATTTGCGCGAAGGTGATGTCCGCGAACAACTCAGAGAATTATTGGCGACCCCAAGTAAAGGCAGCGTGCTGCTGGCAAAAGCGAGACTTGGCTCTCAAGGGAACCCCGCTTCGACCGCAAGGTTAGCCCAGGCGATCAAGGATCGCCGACGCACGACAACCCTGGGAGGCTTACATGAATCGAAGCTTGACGCTCATCTGCAGCACCGCTTTTTGCATGGCCGCGGGCCTGGCCCATGCCGGCCCGTGCACCTCGAAGGATGCCGGTTCGGGTCCCACGGTCGGCGCGAATTCGCAAACGACCACGACAGGCGTCACGCATCAACATCCGCCGACCGCCGCGATGAATAGCGCGGCGCAAGGGAAGGCGACGTCGTCAGAAGATGCGCAGCGCCAGGAACAGGGGCAGCCGACGGCAAGTCAACAAGCGATGGGCACGACATCCAAATCCTCGAAAACGAAGCAAGGCTGCTGAGCCCATGCTCGCTCACGATGTTCGAGGGCGCGTGGACAGCGGCCCGACTTAAGAGCGGGATGCCGATCTTCGCGTCTTTTCCCCTGCTCCCATGTTTGGCTGAGTTCCGGACTGCGCTTGCATTGCCCCCTTCACGCCCATTTCGCGAAGCTTTTCGTCAAAGCGTTTCCACGCGGCGCTGCGATCGGCCAAAGATCTCTCGTCTCGTAGCGAAACGCGCTCGATGCCGCTCGCATCGTCATTCTCGCCGGGCGAAGGCACAGGCGCTTCGCCGCTCGCCGTGCGAGAAATTTCGACGTCCCTTCCCCCCGCAATGGGAAGCTTGAACTGCGGTTGAGCGCGAAGCTCTTCTGGGGTGAGTGGCTTCGCGCGGCTTTTCCGCCGCGCACTTTTTTTCGCCGATCCACCAGATTGAGGCGCTTGCATCTGGAAGGGTGGAGAGGCGGGAAGATCGCGGTCGAGCCGTTCCGGGATGCTGGCGAAAAACTCAACGCCATGAGCTTCGAGAAAGCTGCGCACCGGTCCAGCGGGAGGTCTGCGCATCGACAAGCTCAGCCGCCCGAGCCGCGCCGCGACCTCCTCGGTAATCTCACGGCAGTAGCTTCCGCCATTGGCGTGCGTCCCATAGCGATAGATGCTGTGGCACGCCCCTGCATGAACGCATTCCCAAAGGTCACGCTCGATCGCCTCTTCGGAGCTTTGGCTGAGTCGCATCGCCGGCGAGTAGATGTCGCCCTCCCGCTCCATCCACAAGATGAGGCCGTGATCGGTCGCGCTGCGGCTCACGATGCCTTCCTCCGCGAAGGCTTCGACGCAGTTTCCTTCCGTGCAGGTTCCTTCGCTACGGAGGTTTTCGATTTTCCGCCCGCGATCGGAAGCTTGAACTGCGGTTGATCGCGCTGGCCGGCCTTGGCGCTCGCGCGCTTCTTTTGCGCCGGCGGGGCCTGCTCCGCCGGCGTTCGCGCGCCTGCTGCGAGGCTGCGCTTCAAGGCGTCCATAAGATTGATCACGTTGCCGGCCGGCGGCGCGCTCTTTGCCGGCCTCGGCTTTGCTCCAGCCTGCTTGTCGCGCACCATTTGCACGACCGCGTCCTCGTAGCGGTCGTTGAACTCGCTGGCGTCGAAATGGCCAAACTTGCGCCTGATGATCAGTTTCGCCATTTCCTTCAGGTCTTTATCGATCTGGAGCTCGGGCACCTCCTCGAAATAGGGCTGCTCGTTGCGCACCTCGTACCCGTAGCGAAGCATCGTCCCGAGCAGGCCCTTCTCCCAGGGCTCGAGCATGATGATGCGCTCGCGCCGCGCCATGACCACACGGCCAAGACCGACGACGGCCTCTTCGCGCATGGAATCGCGAATGACGGCGAAAGCCTCTTCGCCTACTTTTTCAGTCGGAGCGATGTAATAAGGCACGTCCATGTAACGCGGATCGATCTCGGCGCGCGGCACGAACTTCTCAATCTCGAGAGTGTGCGTCGTCTCCAGCCGGATGTCGTCGAGATCGCTTTCCTCGACGGCAAGGTAATTGTCGCGATCGACCTGAAAGCCTTTGATCTGATCCTCGGCCTCGACGACATCGCCGGTGCCGGCATCGATGAACTGACGTTTCAGCCGATTTCCCGTCTGACGATTGAGCGTGTTGAACCTGACGCGGGAGGACGAGCTCGAGGCTGGATAGAGCGCAATCGAGCATGACACGAGGGACAACTTCAGGAATCCCTTCCAGTTACTCCTCGGCGCCATGTTGTTTCTACTCCACTCAACTCGTTACAATTTGACGATTAAACTTCTGCCCCGGCGAGTCAATCGAGGCTGTCGGTCAAATTCTAGCATCGGTGTCGGGAATTACAGAACATATAGCGAACAAAACTTGGAAACGTCAGAACTGATTAACTCACGGCTCAGTTTTTTGTTCTTTTTGGATGAGATCTTCAGCCTGGTGCCCAACGGGGCGCGTGAGCACGCCGTCGATCCAGGCGGCGAGCGCGTCCAGGATGTAACCTCTCACTTGCGCATCCTTCAGCCCGCTTCGCGCCGGGACACGGAAGGAGTGGTCGGCTTTTTCAAAAAGCTTCAAGGTTGCGCGCGGCCCGAGCGCCGCGCAAAGTGGCTCGAGTTCCTGTGGCGCGGCGAGCGCATCGCGGGTGCCTTGCAGGAACAACATCGGAATTGTCACGTCGAAAAGATGCTGGGCGCGCTCCTGCGATGGCCGTCCAGCCGGATGCAACGGAAAACCGAGGAAGGCCAAGCCGCGGACGTGCGGGAGCGGAGCGACAGCTTGTGCTTGCGATGTCATGCGTCCGCCAAAGGACTTGCCCCCGGCGATGAGAGGAAGCGCCGGTTCTCGGTGCATAGCTTCGGCGACGGCCGCCCGAACCGTCGCATGCGCAGTTTTCGGTGCGTCGGGCCGCTTGCCGCGCACTTCCATGTACGGGAATTGATAGCGCAGGGTCGCAATGCCGCGCTCCGCGAGTTCCTGGGCGACGGCCGCAAGGAAGGGATGCGTCATGCCGGCGCCCGCCCCATGCGCAAGCACATAACAAGCGCGCGCTCGCGAGGGTGACTGCAAAAGAGCCGAGACGCGAACCGCGCCATCGACTGCGATGCTGACGGGCTCTGCTGAAGATGCCAATACTTGCTCCCGGAAAGAACGCCCGCCCCCATCCGCTTATCTTATCGTCCAGAACGAAGGGCTCCCAAGGGAAAAGCGCGCCCTGGCAACCACATTTGCCTGGATGTTTTGGGAACGACCGGCTCACCTTCTCCGTTCTCTTGCCATTGCGGATAAGGAGGGAACACATGGGCCTATTCGATGAACTTGGAGCCGGCGTTCCCGGCGGCAACATCTCAAAGCCATTGATGATCGCGCTCGCTGCGCTCCTGGCTTCGCGGGCCATGGGAAAAGGCGGGCTCGCGAGCGCGCTCGGCGGAGCTCCCCCGGGGCAGCCCACAGGGCGGCCTGGTACATCACCGGCTCAACCCGCCTTCGACGGGGGCCTCATCGGGGGCCTCGGCGGTCTTCTCGATCAATTTCGGCAGAAGGGGCTGGGTGGCCTCGTCGGATCTTGGGTGGGGCCTGGCGAGAACCAGCCTGTGTCGCCACAAGAGGTTCACCAAGCCATCGGCCCTGATATCATCGATCAGCTTTCGCAGAGGTCGGGCATTCCGCGCGATCAACTCCTTACGGAGCTGTCGCGCGTTCTTCCAAATTTGGTGGACCGGCTCACGCCTTCGGGCCGGGTGCCGACCAATGCGGAACTGGCTCAAAATATGCAGATGAGGTGAGGAACTCTCATGTCGATCATCGGATGGCTCGTGCTCGGACTAATCGCAGGTTTCATCGCCAGCAAGGTCGTCAACAAGCGAGGCGAAGGTGTCATCTTGGACATCGTGCTCGGAATTGTGGGTGCCCTCGTGGGCGGCTTTCTTTTTACGGAGCTCGGCGCGACAGGGATCACCGGTTTCAACCTTTACAGCATGCTCGTCGCCATCATCGGGGCCGTCGTCGTGCTCGTGGTTTACCACCTGATCGCGGGGCGAAGCACCACGCCATAGCTGGGCGTCGGCGCAGTCGGCTTCATTTTGCAAGGCGCGGCTTTGGTCCCATGCGATGGCGCCCAAAGCCGCCGGGCGTCGTGTGGGCGCATTGCGGAAGTACCGGGCGCCAATCGCGGCTAAAGTCTCGTGAGCCTGTCGCCCACTCGCGCCAACATGTCCCGTTCAACGTTCGCGAAAGCAAACCGTAGATATCCCTCGAGCCCTAGCCCGAAATAGGGGCCGGGAAGTCCGAGAATGCCCGCCTCGACCACGAGCCTTTCGGCAACCGCAGCCGCCGTTTCGGCCGGATAAGGGTGCGCGACAAATGCGAAATAGGCGCCGATCGAAGAGAGGCGCCAAGATTCGGATTTGGCAAACGCGGCTCGACAGGCGTCGGCTCGGAGCGCGAGTTCGCGGCGCACGCCTTCACGCCAATCGCGCGTTTCCTCGATCGAGGCCAGGATCGCCATCTGCACCGGACGCGGCGGGCAGATCTGCAAACTGTCGAGGATCTTCGCAGCCTCCGCGAGGAAGCTTGGCGCCGCGACGATCGAACCGAGGCGTTGACCCGGAATCGCGTAGGCTTTCGAGAAGCTGTAGAGGTGGATGAGGGTTGCATCCCAGTCAGGTTCGGCGAACAGGCCATGCGCCCGGTTGACCGAAAGAGGAAGAAAATCCCGGTAAGTTTCGTCGAGCACCAGCGCCAGGCCGCGCCGGCGCGCAAGCGCATGAAAGCGGGTGATCAAAGTCTCGGAGTAGACGGCGCCGGACGGGTTGTTCGGGCTCACCAGCACGATCGCCTTGACGCGGGTGTCGATCAAAGCTTCGCAGGCGTCGGGGTCCGGCAGAAATCCGCTCTTCGGATCGCAGGCGAGCGGCCTCGCCTCGATGCCGAGCATGTCGAGCGCCATCTTATGATTGAAATACCAGGGCGAGGGCAGGACGATCGCCTCGCCCGGCTGCGCCAAGGTTTGCACAGCGACGAAGAACGCTTGATTGCAGCCGGCTGTGATCGCTACTTGCTCGACCGCGACCCGACCTGCATAGCCCGATGAAATATCTGCTGCCAAAGCCTCACGTAAAGCAAGATCCCCAAGGATCGGCCCGTAACGGCTCGCCTCCGGCTGGCTTGCCGCCTCGCCCAAACGGGAAAGCAAGTTCTGCGGCGGCGCGTGGCCGGGCACAGCTTGCGACAAGTCTATGAGGGGCCCGAATTGACCTCGATAGCGGGCCTTCCAGGCTTGCGCGATCGGGATCGGCGGCGCCTCCGTCGCAAGGACCAGCGGATTGAGCGAAAATTCCATCTAAGCTCCTTCGCGGCCGCATTTTCTCGGCGACCGCTCGCGGATGATGGCACTAAAGCCATTCATCGCAATGCTCTAGCTGTGAGCTTATTGATCGTTGGATTCTCCGAGCCCACCTGGCGATCACCCCAATCTCGTCGCCCCTGAGGCGCATGGGCGCAAAGCATGTCCCGTGTGTCGGAGGTCATCGGGACAACTTCGCGCAACTATCTTGGTCGAACTTGCGTATGTGATCGTCACGCATGTTATGATCTTGGCCTGCCTTTGCCGAAATGAGGAAAGCCGAGAGAGGACACCAACCGATGGACGCCAAGGTTTTGGGCCTGTGTTCTGTAGCCGTCGTCGCCGCGGCTTGCGTGACGCTTCCTTTTTCGGCCTCGCAGGCGAATACAAGGAGCGAGTCGGGAGTTTACGAGGCGTATCGGCGCTATTCCCGGGTTCCCGCCAATGACTTCTGGTATTATCACCCCGGCGGACCCTTCTACCCTTACGCCCACAGGCGTTACGCCTACGCACACGGATCGAGGCACGCTGTCTGGCGCGCGCATCGGCATGCGGGCTGGCATGGCGCTCCTTGGCGTCGCCAATATGCCTGGCACGCCCGTCGCTGGGGATGGGCGCAGCGCGGCGCTTACGGCGGCTGGGGTGGCTCACTCGTGGATGGCAAGTGCTGGTCGGGCGAGCCCTCCGCTTGGGGCTGGCGCGAAATCCACGTTTGCTGATTTCGGCAGCTTGACGACGCCGGTCGAGCGAGGACCGAAGGCAAGGTGCAACGTCGCCCCTTGCTTCACACACGGATCACTTTGATCACGCGCCCATCGACCGCGTGGATTTCTCCCCACGGTACCGAGACGCTCGTGTCGAGCTCACATCCGTAGATTTCCTCGTCCTGTGCGGCGACCTGACAATTGAGCGCGACCAGCCTGCGGGCGTCGTGCGGATCGGCAGCCGCAACATTGAAAATCGTTTGCTCGGCACCGCTCCTGTCGAAAAGGCAATATACCGGCATAGTCGAACTCCGCAGCCAAGCCCGCTTTTGACGAGAGGGGTTTTGAGCACCCTGGGGGCACTTGGCCAATGTTTCCACCCGCTCACGATCTTATTCGGTGTGGAGGGGAGGGCAACTCCCGCGCCCTACAAAGGCGTTTTCGGCGAAAATAAGCCGGATCGCTCCGCGATCGGGGGATGGAGCAGGATCACCGTTGGGCACTGCATTTGCAGGCTTTCGGTCTGTGACCGCGAACCTTGTGCCACCTCCTCCGTTGTCTCGTGGGGCGACACGGCGAAGGGAATGCCGCCATGCCGAAGCTCGCGATCGAAGGGGTGTCGATGCTGCTCCTTTTATTCGTTCCGCAACCCGTTCTGAGCCAGACGCCCGAGACTTCGACGAACACCAACGAACAAGCTCAGCGCACAGCATGCCCTGTCGAGCACGACGCGCTGGAGGATGCCTTGCGAAAGAGCATCAAGCCTGGGGGCGGGCCAAGCAATGGCGGCTTCGACAACAATGAGTGGGCTGCAACCGTCAATCGAGAGGGCAAGGTCTGCGCCTTGGTCCATAGCGGAAAAAACGTCGATGACCAATGGCTCGGAAGTCGAGCCATAGCGGCCGAAAAAGCAAGCACCGCAAACGCCTTCAGCCTTGGCAACAAGGCCGTGGCGACTGCGAATCTTTATGCCGCGGCTCAGCCCGGCGGATTCCTTTTCGGCGCGGCCGCCGCCAACCCGGCCGTGCCGGAGACGATCTATGCCGGTGATCCCAAGCAGTTCGGCACCCGGGAAGACCCGATGATCGGCAAGACCTCCGGTGGGGTGATCGTCTTCGGCGGCGGGCTCGCGCTTTACGATTCCAGCGGCAACATAGTCGGCGCGCTCGGCGTGAGCGGCGACACGGCTTGTGCCGACCACAATGTCGCTTGGCGCGTTCGGCACTCCTTGGGGCTCGACCACGTGCCGTCGGGTGTAAGTCCCAATATGAAGGATGCGATCATTTACGACATCGGCCCCGCCGGGAAGAGCGCTTCCGGATTCGGTCATCCGAAATGCGTGGGACGAGAAACGCAGATCGCGGTCGATTTGGGAGCGGGCGTCAGCAGTGACGAGGTGCGATGATGCGTCTTCGAACCTGCGTCAGGATGCCGCGCTTTTGCAAATCGAGGATGGGGAACTCACACTTCTCGTGAAGATTGCCGGATAAGGGATGCTGCCCGGTCCGTAGTGATGCTCCTGCATTGGAGCGAAACCTCAGACGCGAGGAGGGGACCTCTTGGCAAGTTGCGCGCTTTCGCGAGCGGGGCACCCATTCTCGACCCTTGCGGCGCGCGTCGTTTGCGCGCTTTTCATCCTCAGTTCAACCCCTGTCTTCGCGCAGACGAGCGGGCCCCCGGGCGATCTTTCCACACTCATGCAGGACCCCAATCAATGGGTCATGCCGGCCCGCGATTACGCCAATACGCGCTTCAGCCCTCTCGACCAAATCAACACAACCAATGCTCATCGACTCGAGCCGGCATGGACCTTCTCGGTCGGCGTCGATCGCGGTCAAGAAGCAGCTCCGATCATCATCGGCGACACGATGTATATCGTGGGTCCCTATGCCGGCCCATATCCCAATCGGGTCTTCGCGCTCGACGCGACGTCAGGCGAGCTCAAATGGAGTTATGCTCCGAAGCCAGAGCCCGCAGCCGCGGGCGTCGCGTGTTGCGATGTCGTCAATCGCGGTCTCGCCTATGACAACGGCAAGGTCTTTCTGAACACTCTCGACGCCCACACCGTGGCAATCGACGCCAAGACGGGCAAGGAGCTTTGGCACGCAAAGCTCGGGGAGATCAATCAAGGAGAGACGATCACTATGGCGCCCATCGTGGCGCGCGGGAAGATTATTGTCGGCAATAGCGGCGGTGAACTCGGCGTCCGCGGCTGGCTGACGGCTCTCGATGAGGAAACTGGTCGCATCGTCTGGCGCGCCTATGGCACTGGACCTGACGCTGACGTCCTCATCGGGGATGATTTCGACCCCTTTTACAAAAATCTCAAGGGGAAGGATCTCGGCGTGAAGACTTGGCCGGCGGATCGCTGGCGGATCGGCGGCGCCACGGCATGGGGGTGGGTTTCCTATGATCCCGAGCTCAACCTCCTCTACTACGGGACCGCCAACCCAAGCCCATGGAACTCCAATCAACGCAATGGCGACAATTTGTGGACGGCCACCATCTTCGCACGCGACGCCGACACTGGGCACGCCAAATGGGCCTATCAGCTCAACCCGCATGATGAGTTCGACCATGACGAGATCAACGAGAACGTGCTCGTCGATCTTTCGATCGGCGGCAAGCCGCGCAAGGTGCTCATTCATCCCGGCCGCAACGGCTACATGTATGTGATCGATCGCCAAACCGGGGAAGTCCTGTCGGCTGATGCGTATGACCCGCCAATCACGGCATCCAAAGGCGTTGACCTCGAAACCGGTCGCCTCATCCCGAACGAGGAGAAGACACCGCTTCTTGGCAAGACGATCGAGGATATCTGCCCAGCCGCGCCAGGCGCCAAGGATTGGCAGCCGACAGCTTGGTCACCTCGCACGCACCTCCTCTACGTTCCGCATCAGCATCTGTGCATGAGCATGAAAACCTCGGAGGTGGGCTACATCGCCGGCACACCTTTCGTCGGCGCCTCTGTCGACATGTACGCCGGACATGGCGGATATCGGGGCGAGTTCATGGCGTGGGATCCCGTCGCTCGCAAACGCGTCTGGGAAATCCATGAGAGCCTCCCCGTTTGGAGCGGCGCATTGGTAACGGCAGGCGACGTCGCCTTCTATGGAACGATGGACCGCCTGTTCAAGGCGGTCGATGCGCGGAACGGAAAGCTCTTGTGGCAATTCCGTGCCGGCTCGGGCTTCATCGGGCAACCCGTCACCTACAAGGGTTCGGACGGCCAGCAATATGTGGCGATTCTTTCAGGGGTGGGTGGTTGGCCAGGCGCGATCGCCAGCGCCGATATCGACCCGCGCGTGCGCAACGCCGCGCTTGGTTTCGCGGGCGCAACGCAGGACCTGCCCTTCTACACGGCCGGGGGAAGCGAACTCCTCGTCTTCAAGCTCGCCGACGCATCCGAACTCGGAGCGCAAGGGGCTCAAGGAACGCCCGCCGGACAACCCGCGGGATCGGCTCCGCAGCCGCAGCAATCTCCTGCTCCGGGTGACACGAATGCGCAGCCTCAGTGAAGGCATTGGCGCGGCCGCCCTCTTGCTCGCCTTTTGCGGCTGCGCTCGCGCGCAAGCCGATCCGGCGCTGCTTCGCGTTTGCGCCGACCCGAATAACCTGCCCTTTTCGAATTCGACCGGTGAAGGCTTCGAGAACAAGCTCGCCGAACTCGCGGCGCAAAAGTTAGGAGGCAAGCTGAGCTACGTCTGGTGGGCTCAGCGGCGCGGTTTCGCGAGCCATACGCTGAATTCCGGCGACTGCGATGTGATCATGGGGGTGCCTGCAGACTACGAGCCGGTCGAGACCACCATCCCCTACTACCGATCGACCTACGTCTTCGTGTCGCGTGCCGATCGCAAGCTCGGGATCTCCTCGATCGCCGATCCGCGGCTACGACACCTCAGGATCGGCGTGCACCTCATGGGCAGCGATGGAACGAACACCCCTCCGGCTCACGCGCTCGGAGAAGAGGGGCTGACCGGCAATGTCGAGGGTTTCATGATCTATGGTGATTACCGAGACGCGAATCCGCCCGCTCGGCTCATCGACGCGGTCGAGGCAGGAAAGATCGATATCGCGGCCGCCTGGGGGCCGCTCGCCGGATTCGCGGCAAAGCAATCTTCGGTCGCTCTCAGCCTGAGGCCCATTGAGGGCATGGAGCGCTTCGCGCCGCTGCGGGCCGAGTTCGACGTGTCGATGGGCGTGCGCCATGGCGATCACACCCTGCGCGACAAGCTCAATGCCGTGATTGCCGAAAATCGCCCGCGGATCGAGACTTTGCTGACCGATTATGGCGTGCCCCTGTTGCCCCTTCCGGATGAGGCGACGTTCGAGAAATAGGAGAGGCGCGATGATCGCCAAGAATCAACTGGCAGGAATCCTGTTTGGCGGTCGCTCCAGGCTCGGCTTAGCGCTTTTGGCAATCTCAGCTGCGCTCATCCTCCCCTTCTGCAGCGGGCTCGTCGGCCCCGCTCAGGCGCAACAGCCGGAGCCCTTCGGCACTCCACCTCCTCTCCCGCAATCCCAAGAGGTTGGACAGGCTCCGCGAGGGATGTTGGAAGTTCCGGTGTCGCACCTGTATCCGGGAGGCGTTCCGACAGCACCCAATTTGCAGAATCCAAATGGAGGGGACCCGCAATCCGCCGAGCGCGGCATGAAATATTTCGAGAGCCTGAATTGCATCGGTTGCCACGCCGACAATGGCGGGGGCGGAATGGGGCCCTCGCTCAGCAAAGGCCTCTTCGTTTACGGCTCGGAACCGGCCAACATCTTTCTCACCATCTATCAAGGTCGCCCAAACGGAATGCCGAGCTGGGGCGGCGTGCTTCCCACATCCGTGATCTGGGACCTGGTCACCTATGTGGGAAAGCTGAGCAACGCGCCGAGCTCCGAATGGGGCACGACCTTCTCGCGCTCTCCCCTATCGCCGAATCTCGAGCAAGTGCCGACCGAGCAGATCACGACGGACGAGCCTTGGGCTCACACGGAAAAGTTCACCTCGGGCCAGAAACCTTAGGGCTCAGAAGAGAGGCGGAGCCGATCATGAAACGCTTCTTTCTTGGCGATCTCGCGGGTCCGCGAATGACGGCGGCGAAGGTCGGAGCGTTTCTCATCGCCACACTGAACGACAGCGCCGCGCACGCGGCCGCGCCGTTGAACTATCTCACCGGACATGGCGTTCGCTCGCGGCCGATCGCGACACTTACCTGGGCCTTAATGATCATCTCGGTTGTCGTGGTGGTCATCATCGTCGCGCTGCTTCTCGCCGGGCTGAGACGCGGACATGGCTTCAGCGCGCCGGCACCGGGCACGCAAATGCCGGTCGCGCGCCCGCCGGGCGGCGCTTCCTGGATCTATGTCGGCGTCGGCATCAGTACGTTGGTGCTCTTCGTCATGACGGTCTGGACAGTCGTCACTTTGGCGCATGTCGCGAACCCCCCTCGAACGGATGACGCGCTGAGGATCGAGGTCACAGGGCACCAATGGTGGTGGGAGGTGCGTTACCTCAGCCCGGATGTTTCTCGCGAGTTCATCACATCGAACGAGATTCACATCCCGCTCAAGCGCACGGTCGAGGTCGACTTGCGCGGCGCCGATGTCATCCACTCCTTTTGGGTGCCGGCGCTCAGCGGCAAGACCGACGTCATTCCTGGCCAGGCCAACCGTACCTGGATCGAGGCTGACAAGCCCGGCGTCTATCGCGGCCAGTGCGGGGAATATTGCGGCGAGCAGCACGCCCATATGGGCTTCGAAGTGATCGCTTCCACGCCCGAGGAATTCGAAAAGTGGTGGAACTCCCAGCTCGAAGCTCAGCCAAACGCCTCCTCCGAATTGGCCGAAGCACAAAACACCTTCATCGCCAAATGCGGCATTTGCCACACCGTGCGAGGCACCCGCGCCGGGGGGCATCTCGGACCCGACCTCACGCATCTGATAAGCCGCCGCGCGATCGGCGCGGCCTTGCTTCCCAACACGCGAGGCCACCGCTCCGCCTGGATCGCCGATCCGCAGCATCTCAAGCCCGGGAACTACATGCCACGGCTCGAGCTTTCCGGTCCCGAGCTCAACGCGGTCTCGACCTATCTCGACACGCTCAACTAGGAACGAGCGCAGATGACGACGACAGAGCTTGATCGCGTCCCGGAACTCGCGCCGCGAGACTATGCCTCACCGCTGGCCTCAAAGCTCGAGCGCCTGTGGGCTACGAAGCCTGGGCTGATCGGTTGGCTCGCATCCGTCGATCACAAGGAGATCGGGCTTCGCTACATCGTCACGGCCTTCGTTTTTCTTCTCGTCGGCGGCGTGGAAGCACTCATCTTTCGCATTCAGCTCGCTTGGCCGAACCAGCATCTGCTGACGCCTTCGCAATATGATCAGCTCTTCTCGATGCATGGGGCGACCATGATTCTTTGGTACGCCTTTCCGGTGCTCACCGGGTTCAGCGTCTATCTTCAGCCTCTGGTGCTCGGCACCCGCGATATGGCGATGCCGCGCCTCAACGCCTTCACCTATTGGGTGTACTTGTTCTCCGGGCTTTACTTGTACGTCGGCTTGGCGCTCGGCTCAGCCCCGAATGCGGGCTGGTTCAACTACGTGCCCTACGCATCCCGCCCTTACAATCCTGGACTCAACATCGATTTCTACGCGCTCGCGAATATTCTGCTTGGCGTCTCGACGACGCTCGGCTCGCTGAACTTCGTCGTCACCATCCTGCATCAGCGCGCGCCCGGCATGTCGATCAACCGCATGCCCATCCTGAGCTGGGGCACCCTGACGATCTCGGTCGGCAATCTCTTCGCCATGCCAAGCGTGACGCTCGCCTTTTTCCTATTGTGGTTGGACAGACAATTCGGAACGCATTTCTACAGCCCTCCGAGCGGACAGCCGCTCCTGTGGCAGCACCTCTTCTGGATGTGGGGCCACCCCTGGGTCTATGTCATCGTGCTGCCGGCGCTGAGCATGGTCTCCGAGGCTCTGCCTGTGCTCTGCCGGCGTCCCCTCGTCGGCTATACGGCAGTCGCGCTTGCGACCGTACTGACCATGGTGCTCGGCTTTGGTGTGTGGTTGCACCACATGTTCGCGACGGGATTGCCAAATATTGCGCTCGCCTTCTTCAGCGCGGTCTCGCTCTTCATCGTGATCCCAAGCGCCGTCTCCAACTTCGCCTGGCTTGCCACGATCTGGACCGGCCGGCCAATCTTCAACACGGCCTTCCTGTTCTTCGTCGGCTTCATCATCGTGTTCGTCATCGGCGGCGTCTCCGGATTCATGACCGGTTCCGTGCCTGCCGATTGGCAGCTCACCGACACTTACTTCGTGGTCGCCCATCTCCACTACGTGCTCATCGGCTGGAATCTCTTCGCCGTGATGGGTGCGAGCTATTTCTGGTTCCCCAAAATGTTTGGGCGGATGCTCGACGAGCGCCTTGGCCGCTGGAACTTCTGGCTGATGTTCATCGGCTTCAATGTCGGCTTCTTTCCCATGCACATCACCGGCCTCCTCGGCATGCCGCGCAGGATCTACACCTATCCGGACGGGATGGGCTGGGACACGCTGAACCTCATCATCACCATCGGCTCCTACATAATGGCCGCTGGAATGCTGCTTTTCGTCGTGAACGTCTTTTACGGCCTGAAGCGCGGTGTGATCGCTGGTCCCAATCCCTGGGACGCCGCCACGCTCGAATGGAGCACTCCGTCGCCGCCGCCACCCTACAACTTCGTGGTGATCCCGACCTTGGCGAGCCGCACGCCGCTGTGGGAGGAGCGCCTGAACGAGGGGCCTTACCGCTCGCAGCTCAGCGAGGGAACGCCGCTCGATCATGGCAAGGAGGTGCTCGGGACGAGCTCTCTCGATGCCCAGCCGAATGTGATCTTGCGGATGCCGGAGGACTCGATCGTGCCGCTCTTGCTGGCGCTCGTCCTGACGCTCCTGTTCGCCGGCCTGATCGTGAAGGCGTGGTGGTTGGTCATCGCCTGCTTAGCGGTCGGCCTCGCGCTGCAGCTCGCCTGGCTTTGGCCGCGTGTCGAGCTCCGGGAGAGGCGCCCATGAGCACGGTGGTTGCGGTTTCACGAAGGAGCCTTCCTGTCGGGAGCGTCGGTTCGCATGCGATCGGCTGGTGGGGCATGATCTGCGCGGTTCTGACGGAAGGCGCGCTCTTCGGCTACCTTCTGTTCAGCTACTTCTACTTCGCCGTTCAACCCCGGCAGATTGCCTTTCCGCCGGAGCTGCCGAGCCTGTGGCTTGCCGCGCCGAACACCGTGATTCTTCTCGTGAGCAGCGTCGCCGTCTGGCAGGCCGAGCGCGGTGCGCGGCGTGATTCCTGGCTCCGGCAAGTGGTTGGGCTGGGCTCGGGCTTCGTACTGGGGGTGATCTTCGTCGGTGTCCAGCTCCTCGAATGGCAAAGCCGGCCTTTCGGGCTCAGTTCGAACGCGTACGGCTCGCTCTTCTTCACCGTGACGGGTTTCCACATGGCCCATGTCGTTTTGGGTCTGCTCATTCTTCTGGCGCTCACCGTCTGGTCGGCGCTCGGCTACTTCGGTCCGCGGCACAGCGCACCGATCTCGATCGGCGCCATATATTGGCATTTCGTCGACGCCATCTGGCTCGCCGTCTTCTTCAGCTTTTACATCACCCCTTATCTCGGGCTTCGCCATGGCCCCTGACGCGATTGCAACAGCGGACTTCCATCCGGCACCGCATCGCAAGCGCGTTCGGCTCCTGGCGCTCATCTTTCCGATCCTTGCGCCGAGTTTTGCGTGGTCGGCGCATCTCGTCGTCAACTTCGCACTTTCGAGCCACGCCTGCTATCCGGACGGTGTTCCCTTGAGAAGCCCCGCATCCGGGCTCGGCTGGCTCTGGTCTCTCCTCCTCATCATCGACCTTGCCGGCATCATCATCGGTCTTGTGAGCGCGCTCATTGCCTGGCGCACATACCGCCTCACCGCGCAAGAGATGGCCGAAACCGGCCCTCCGCTCGCTGAGATCGGCGAGGGACGCACGCGATTTCTCGCGCTTTGGGGCGTGCTGATCGGGGTCGGTTTCTCGGCCGCGACTTTTTTCGATTTCGTGGGCTTGTGGGTGCTTCCACTATGCTGAGGATAGCAAGCACAGATGAAGTCGCGGCGTCTTGGTTGCCGAGCGGAGATGCTGTCACCGCAGCGCTCGCCGCGTGCGGGTTTTCCGGCTGGGCCAGTGACGGGAATGGATTTGCGCTTGCCGCGTTGGGCGTCATGCTTTGCTGGTACGGCATGGGCCTCACGCGGCTCGCGCGCCGACGCGGGCTCACGGCCCACGACATAGGGCGCGCGGCGGCTTTTTTCTCAGGCAGCGCATTGGCATTCGCGGCCATAGGACCGCCTCTCGCGGCTTACAGTCGAGAGCTCTTTTCGATGCACATGCTGCAGCACATGATGCTGATCATCGGCGCGGCGCCGCTCATCATCTGGAGCCGACCGGCGCCGATGCTCCTGCGCGCGCTCCCGCCCCGCATCCGCACGCGCACGAGCGCCGCCGCCAAAGCTCTCGGCCTCAACAACACTGCCTCTCGGCTTCTGAATCCCATTTTCGTCTGGCTCGCTTTCTGCGCCGGGTTCGTGCTCTGGCATGCGCCCGGCCCGTACGCCCTGGGCATGCGCTACGGCAGCATCGGCCTTGCCGAGCATCTCACCTTCTTTTTGACCGCTCTCGCCTTCTGGGCGATCGCCATCGGGTCAAGCGGACGGCACCGGCTCGGCCATGGCGCCAGGCTCTTGTTCGTCCTCACCGCGGCCGTTCTGACGGATCTTCCGGGGGCCTTGATGGTGTTCGCACCGCGCCCCCTTTATCCCGAGCACGCGGCGGGCGCTGCCGACTGGGGGCTCACGCTGATGCAAGACCAGGAGATCGCCGGCCTAGTGATGTGGATTCCAGGCGGGCTCGCTTACCTCGCCGCGGCGGCCTGGCTCTTCGTCGCTTGGCTTCGTGATGCTGAGAACCGGACCATTTTGTCGGCAGCGCGATCAGCCGCCCCTGTCGCGTTGCTCCTCGGCATTGCTCCGCTGCTGACGGGCTGCAATCCCTCGGGTGCCGAATCCATCCCGAATTTCAACGGCAACCCCGTTCGCGGAGCGGCGCTCATCCGAACATATGGCTGCGGAGGCTGCCACGACATCCCCAGCATCGCGGACGCCGAGGGCAATGTCGGACCGCCGCTCACGCGAATGGCAAGCCGGATCTACATCGCGGGCGTGTTGCGCAACACCCCCGACAACATGTCGCTCTGGCTGCGCGAGCCGCAGCGGGTCGTGCCAGGCAACGCCATGCCGCAGATGAACATCCCCGCCCAAGACGCCCGCGACATCACGGCATATCTTTACACGCTGAAGTAAATCGCGTGTGCGGCAAGATGGGTGAGAGATGTGCTCCTCACCCGCGTACGGTTGACCGGGCGAAGGCCTCCCTATAGGGCAAAGCACAAGGAGACGTGGCCGAGAGGCTGAAGGCACTCGTTTGCTAAATGAGCAGACCTCGAAAGGGGTCTCGAGGGTTCGAATCCCTCCGTCTCCGCCAAGCTACGATGCATTGTCCTTTGGTTTCCGAGGGCATCCGCTGAAGCACTCCGGCCTGGGCCAGATGTGTCTGAAAATACGCGGTCAGAAGCAGGACGAGTTCCCTTTCAATGCGCGCTTCGAAGCCGGTTCGGTTGGCGCAATGTCCTTCGAGCAAGATTTGTCACCAAGGCGCCGAGCTCGATCGTTGAAACGATGGTCGGTTTGTCAAAACGAGCGTCAGCCGCACTCACCAGCATGACCGCGACAGTCGCCACGATGGGCCTGTGCAATGCTATTGAGGTAGCGATATTGCAGAGATAGTGCTCATCATCGTCGGGCGCGGCCCGAGCCATCGGTTCTGGCGAAGCGGCGGTAACCGTAGCGGAGATTCGGCATTCCCTACACCGCCTTGATGTCGGTTTGGCTAAAATCGGTGCCTTTGAATAATAGTGGTTCGCCCGTTGCCTTTGCCAGTGCGTAGAAAAGCAATCGCCAAAAGTTCAGTCCTGCCTTGTGGCGATAGGCCCCGCGCAAACGGCTATTGTCGCAAAGAGGAACAGAAGCTCAAGTGTCGGAGTATGCCAAGTCATCGTGCATGGCGTCTGCTCCCGATTTATCGCCCAACCACCGTCCTGGAATATATGAATACCGTGTCGGCCGTGGATTAACGTCGCGAGCGCGGTGACTCATCTCGTCACTTCTTCATCGAGGCCGCCGCATCGTCCTAGTCGCGGGAGAGCCTTTCGTTTTGCGTGGCCGACAAAGGACCGGCAGAATGCGCGCTGCGAACGAGATCGACTTTTGGCGCGGGTTGGCTCTGACCAGCATATTCATCAACCACATCCCCGGCTTTTACTTCGAGCGGATCACGCATCGCAATTTCGGACAATCCGATTCGGCCGAACTGTTCGTCTTCCTCGCTGGCTGGGCCTTGAGACTGGTGGTGAGCAGCCGCAGCAATCCACTGAATTCAAAACGATTGGTGCTGCGGCTCGGAGCTCGAGCCCTCACGATCTACATGGCTCAGATTGTCATCACCATGCTGGCCCTTGCGATCATCGCGGCCACATCGATGGTCTTCGACAATCCACTGCTGCTTGAATGGAACAATGCCGCAGCGGCATTCCAGGAGCCGGTTCCGACGCATGTCGGCGTGATGTTGCTGACGCACCAGCTCGGAGCCTTCAACATTCTGCCGCTCTACGTGGTGCTGATGCTGGGAGCACCCCTGATCGCGATCCTGCATCGGGCACTACCGGGCGCCTTGCTGGTTCTCTCATTCTGCGCTTACGTGGCGGCGCTCACGCTGCAGATCAATTTTCGCACCTGGCCCACCGAGGGCTATTGGTATTTCAACCCGATTGCCTGGCAATTCGTCTTCATCCTTGGCTTCGTCCTAGCCAAGGATGATGGGCTTGGCGCCTTCGCCCGGCGGCATCTCGGGTTGCTACGGCCAATCGGCCTTGTCGTGGTCATCATTGGATTTTGGCTTGCGATGATCGACTTCGAGCCGGACCCGACACGGATGCCCGATCCAAAGCTATTCTTCGTCTTTGACAAGACGTTCGCGACCCCCGCGCGTGTCCTACATTTCCTGGCGCTCGCAATCACCTTCGCCGGAAGTTTCGCATTCGTACACCGCTTTGCCGGTCCAATCGCGGAGTTCCTATCGATGCTTGGGCGCAATTCGCTGAATGTTTTTTGCGTGGGCTCGATCCTCAGTCTCTGCGGGTCAGTCGCGCGGTACGCCCTTGGTGGCGGTATCCTCGTCGATTTGCCCGTGCTAATTTGTGGAGTTGGCTGTCTGGGAGCGACGGCATGGTTGTCGGAATGGCGCGAGCGGTTGCGAGCGGGATGAGCTGTGGCTGGCGCGCCGTTTCGCGCTGTTTGCTGGCATCGTTTCTAGGCTTTGCGGGAGCAGCGCAGGCCATCCGCGCGGATGAGCCGCCCGTGTCTCCTCCAGCCCTGAGCGCCTTCTGCCAGGCTCCCGCAGGCGATATTGCGACGCCCGAGCCCTTGCCGCACCTCGCGGCCGCTCTCGAGAGCAAGAGGGTCGTTCGAGTGCTGGCAATAGGCTCCTCGTCGACGGTTGGCGTCGGCGCATCTGCTCCGAGCAACGGCTATCCCGCGCAGCTCGAACAGATCCTGGAGAAAATGTTCAAGGGCGTGCAAATCGATATCGTTAATCGCGGCGTGTCAGGGGAAGTGGCGGCCACGACCGCAGAACGGCTCAAAACCGAGGTAGCCTTGGAGCGGCCCGATCTGGTGCTCTGGCAGCTCGGAACCAACGATGCCCTTGCGAGGGTGCCGGTTGATGATTTCGTGGAGACCGTCAGGGACATGTTGGAATGGCTGAAGGAGCATCAGGTCGACACCGTTCTCGTCGGCCTTCAGTTCACGCCGCATGCTTTGAAGGACGAGCACTACACTGCTATCCGGAACGCGCTTCGCACGCTCGCCAGTGCTGAAAATGTGCTTCTGGTACGTCGATTCGAGGCCATGAGGTTTATCGAGCAGGCAACGCAGGTCGATCTCTTGTCGGCCGACGACTTGCACCTCAACGATCTCGGCTATCGCTGCATGGCAGAGCACATCGCGCATGCCGTCATCGTCAGCACATTTCTTTTGGGCCGACAGCACTAAAACTTGGCCTGACACCGCGCGTCATGGCTGGCGCCTTTGCTCTCCGGGCGCCTCAGAGCAGCCGATCGGGTCCTTCCCCCCTCCGAGCGGGCGTTTGGCCAACGAGACCTGGCAAACCACCCCCCAAGGGCGTGAACCTCCCCCGCCAATGTCGTCTCGCGATGGACCATAACCATGAACGAAAGTTGCATTGACGGATGGTTGATCGATCAGCCATGGCTCGGATCGTAAAAAACGCAACGCTACCCTACGCTTGGGAGAGCGCACTTGCGGTCGTGATCGCCCTGACTGCTGATGCCGCTATATAGGATGGCAGCTGAGGCGAGGGACGAGGAAATATGCGGCGGGGCCAACCCGCGGGATGTCATTTAGGGAGGTTGCGAATGTCTCGAACGACACATGAACGCTCCGGCAGCTTCTCGCGCCGCGGCCTGTTGCAGGCGGGTGCCGGGCTGGCTGGCGGGATGCTGCTTCCAGCATCATTGGGTGCGCCCGCTTTCGCAGCGGGCGCTTCCGACAAGCCGGCAATCGGCACCTGGCCTGTCGGCTCGGAAACGGATACCGTCTATATCGGTGCCGCCGTGCCGCGCACCGGTGCCTACGCGGTGCAGGGCGAAGACGAGCTCAAGGGCTGGCAGCTCGCGGTCGAGCACATCAACAATGGCGATCCGCTGCTAAGCAAGATTGCGCCCAAGGTCACCAAGGGCCTGCTCGGCAAGAAGGTCAGCCTGCTGGTCGCCGACAGCGCCGCCAAGCCCAATCAGGCAGTGCAGGATGTGCAGACCTTCATCAACCAGAACAAGATCGTGCTGATGACCGGCTCGACCTCGAGCGCGGTCGCCGTTGCGCTCAACAAATTCGCTCAACGCGAGAAGGTCGTCTACGTCACCGGCATTTCTGGCAGTAACGACACTACCGGAAAAGATTGCGTACGTTACGGCTTCCGCCAGAACTTCTATGGCGAGACGGCGGCCAATGCCATTGGTCCGGTTCTGGTCAAGCAATTCGGCAAGGACCGCAAGGCGGCCTTCATGACGCCGGACTACACTTACGGCCACACCGTCACCAAGTCGGTCAACGACTATCTGAGCAAAAACGCCGGCTGGACGATGGTGACCAACCAGGTGTCGCCGCTCGGCACGGAGGACTTCAGCCAATATCTCACCAATATCGCCAATTCCGGCGCCGAATTCCTGGTGAACGTGAACTGGGGTCGCGACGCGGTGCTGTCGATCCAGCAGGCGAAACAATTCGGCATCCTGCCGAAGATGACGCTGGTCGTCCCCTACCAAATCCCTTTCCTCGCCAAGGAGACGGGCCCAGAACTCACTGCGGGCGTCTATGCGGCCACCGACTTCTGGTGGACGTTGGAAGACAAATATCCGCTCGCCAAGATGTTTGTCGACGCGTTCTACAAGAAGTACAACTATCGTCCGGAATGGGGTGCCAATAATTCCTACATGTCGTTTGCCATCTGGGCGAGGATGGTATCAGAGGCAGGTTCGTTCTATCCGCCGGATGTCATCAAAGAGTACGAGAAGGGCGACACCTTCCCCTCGACTGTGGGTGACGTCTATTACCGCAAGGAAGATCACCAGCTGGTACGCCCGGTCATTATCGTGCGAGGCAAGAAGCCGAGCGAGATGAAGAACGACGAGGATTATTGGGAGGTCCTCGAGGTCGTGCCGGGCGCGCCGCTGATGCAGAAGCCCGACGCCTTCGCCTGCAACCTCGGCGACTACACCTGATCATGACGTGATACACTGCGCCGCGGGCGGTGCCGCCGCCCGCGGCGCGGCTTCGCGCCCTCTGTCCGGAACCACCTGACGAATGGTCAACTGGCCCAATTTCATATCGCAATGCTTCAACGGGCTGGTGCTGGGCGCTTTGCTTGCACTGATCTCGTCGGGGCTGACCATCATCTACGGCACGCTCGGCATTCTCAACCTCGCGCACGGCGCCATGTTCATGCTGGGTGGCTACGCCGGCTGGCTGACCTACAGCTACACCGGCTCCTTTATCGCGGCGGTGATCGCCGGCTCGCTTTTCGTGATGATCGTCGGCGTCCTGGTCGAGCGCATCATCATTCGCCATTTCTATAGCCGCCCACACGAGGACCAACTGCTGGTCACCTTCGGGCTCGGCATCTGCTTCGTCGAATTGGTGCGCTTCTTCTTCGGCAGCCTGTCGAAATCCGTGCCGGCCCCCCTGGCGGGCATCACCTCATTGGGGTTCATGTTCTATCCCACCTATCGTCTCGCTTTGCTTGGCATCGTCGCGGTTGCGCTGCTGGTGCTCTATGTCGTGCTCTACCGCACCCGCATCGGCATGATCGTGCGCGCCGGCATCGAAGATTCGGTGATGGTCGATTCGCTCGGCATCGACGTCTACAAGGTCTTCATGCTGGTGTTCGGCATCGGCGCCATGGCGGCAGGGTTCGCCGGCATCATCAACGCTCCGGTGGTGTCGATTGCTCCCGACGTCGGCGAAGCGATCCTGGTGCAGACCTTCGTCGTCGTGGTCATCGGCGGCGTGGGCTCGTTCCCGGGCGCGGTGCTCGGCGGCTTGATTGCAGGCGAAATCATCAGCATCACCTCGATGTTCAACCCGGGATATTCATACGTGATGCTGTTCGTCGCCATGACGCTCGTCCTCGTCCTGCGTCCCTATGGACTGCTTGGCACGGCCGGGCGCGAATGAGTTCTGCCATCTGATGTTCAGGCAACGCCTTTCCTTTGTCGCGGGACTGACGGCCGCAGGGCTGATCGCGGCGCCATTCATCTTGCCTTATCTCGGGTTCACGCCGACGACGATCAATCGCATCCTGGTCTGGGGCGTGTTCGGCATCGGCTTCGACATTCTCTTCGGTTTCACCGGTCTGCTCTCGTTCGGCCAGTCTGCCTTCTTCGGCACCGGCGGCATGGTCGCAGCTTACCTGCTCACGATCATCAACCTCCCCTATGTCATGGCGGCACTCGTCATCGGCACCATCATCGCCGGCATCTTCGGCTATTTGGTGGGCATGATTGCTCTCAGGCGCACCGGCATCTATTTCGCGATGATCACGGTCGCAATCGCGGAGGTCTTCTTTTTCGTCGAGTTCAACCCGCTCTCGGCCTATACGGGCGGCGAGAACGGGCTGCCGGGCGTGCCATCGCCGTCGCTATACCTCGGTTTCACCACGATCAATTTCAATTCGGACAAGTCGCTCTACACCTTCCTGGCATTTTGGTTCTTCATCGGCATGGTGATCGCGCTGCGCATCGTGCGTTCACCCGTGGGCGCCGTGCTCCGCGCGATCCGCGATAATCCGCTGCGTGCTACCGCTGTCGGCCACAACATCCACGGTTACAAGCTGACCGCCTTTGTCGTTGCGGCCGCCTATGCTGGATTCGCCGGCGGCCTGCTCGGCGTCATGCAAGGCTTCATGCCACCGGATGCCTTCATGTTCGATACCTCCGGACAACTGGTCATGCAGACCGCGATCGGCGGCGCTGGCACGCTGTTGGGGCCGCTGCTCGGCGCCACGGTCTGGCTCTATCTGAGCGACTTCCTGCAGACCACGCTGCAGCTGGGAGCCGCCTGGAAGCTGGTGCTCGGTGTCATCTTCGTGCTGCTTGTCTGTTTTCTCCGCCGCGGCCTGATCGGTGGGATCGAGGACCTCCATGCGTGGCTGATGGGCGGCAGGAAAAAGGGCGAGCCCGCTGTCGACAAGACACTCACGAACATGACGCTCAACGAGGAGAAGGCCGCGAAAGACGCGATCGCGTTCGAACCGGTGAGCGCAGCCATGCCCGCTCGCCATCGCGCAGGCGACCCGAAATCCGGCATCATTCTGGAGGCCCGCGCGCTCACCAAGCGCTACGGTGGCCTTGTCGCCAACAGCGACATTGATTTCAAGGTACGTCACGGGGAGCGTCGGGGCATCATCGGCCCGAACGGTGCCGGAAAAACGACCTTCTTCAAGATGCTCACTTGCGAGGTGCCGCCGACCTCCGGACAGATCATCTTCGAAGGGCGCAACATCACCGGCCTGATAGTGACCGACGTGTGCCAGCTCGGGCTGAGCAAAAGCTACCAGATCAACCAGCTCTTCAACCGTCTGACCGTGCGCGAGAACCTGACCATCGCCGCGCTCGCCGATTTGCGGGGTAAATTCCGCCTCGATTTGTTCCGCGATCTGCGCAGCATTTCGGGGCTCGACGAGCGAGTGAGTCACACGCTGGATTTGATCAATCTGACGGGGCGGGTCGATACACCCGTCTCGGCATTGGCCTATGGCGAGAAGCGCCGGCTCGAGGTCGGGCTTGCGCTCGCGACAAACCCCAAATTGTTGCTTCTCGACGAGCCGCTGGCTGGCATGAGCCCGCGCGAGCGCATTGAGACGGTCGCGCTGCTCAAGTCGATCGGCCAGGGCCGCACCATGGTCATCATCGACCACGACATGGACTCGCTATTCGAACTGGTCGAGAGCGTCACTGTTCTGCAAGAGGGTCGCGTGCTGGTGGAAGGCACCCCGGCCGAAATCAAGGGAAACGCGAAAGTGCAAGAAGCCTATCTGGGCGGCATGCACGATGCGTTGGCGGCCGAATGAGCCTGCTCGAGGTAAATGGGCTGAACACCTACTACGGAGATAGTCACATCCTCTTCGACATCTCGTTGCGTGTCGAACGCAACGAGGTGGTGGGGCTGCTCGGCCGCAATGGCGCTGGCAAGTCCACGACATTGAAGAGCCTGATGGGGGTGGTAAGGCCACGCACAGGCTCAGTGAGGTTCGACGGAAATGAGATCGCCGATAGGAAGAGCCATGCGATCGCGCTTGCCGGCATGCAGCTTGTCCACGAGGACCGCCGCATCTTCGGTAGTCTCGATGTCGAGGAGAACCTGGTGCTGGCGGGACTCACCGCGCGAAACAAGTGGCCGCTGGAGCGCATCTACGACATGTTCCCGCGGCTGAAGGAGCGTCGCAGCAGCCGCGGCACGGACTTATCGGGCGGCGAGCAACAAATGCTGGCGATCGCCCGCGCGCTCATCCGCGATCCCAAGATCATCCTGCTCGATGAGCCGTTCGAAGGCTTGGCGCCCGTTATCGTGCGCGATTTGATGTCGGCTTGCCGCAAGCTGGTCGAGGCGGGTCAGACGATCCTGCTGGTCGAGCAGAATCTGGCCGCGACGCTCGCGCTTGCCCAAAGAGCCTACATCATCAACAATGGACATATCGTACATGAAGGGCCGGCCGGCGAGATCAAGGCAAATCCAGACGTGCTGCGTCGGTATATCGGCGTTTGATTTTCAGCCATGCAGGAAGAGCTGCCACGGCCGGCTCTGTGCCGCGTCGCAACCCTCGCACGGTTGTCCTGCTCTACGCCTTGGGAGAAGCAAGGCACCCTCAGGCGCTCATCTCCATCGCCTCTGCTCCCCAAGGCATGGAGCAAGCGCAAAACTCCCTGGACAGCCCATCGTAAGCACGAGCGGCAGATGAACATTGACGTGCGAAGCGCACTGATACGAAGATCGAGCGCTACCGGGAACGCGAAGGGATGAGGCATTGGGTTGGATGCGGGCGCTGTTGACCGGGTTCGAACCCTACGGGGGGCGGGACGTCAATCCGGCCTACGAGGTCGTGCGAGCGCTCGACGGCCGCAGCGCTGGTGAGGTTGAGATGATCGGCCGAAAGCTGCCGGTGTCTTACCAGCAGTTACGGAGCCGTATTCCGGAACTGCTTGATGAATTG
>JAFAQA010000478.1 GCA_019246665.1 Hyphomicrobiales bacterium | reverse complement strand
CTAAATGCTCCGAGTGCCGACCTTGGCGGCCACCCGTCTGCATCCAGCCGTTCATCGGGCGCGCGAGCCTCGCCTCCGTTAGGACCCGATCGATGGTCGTGTCGAACCTTGCCTTCAGACCTGTCGGGTCGACCGCGACCCCTGAGGCAACGAGGCTGCGCTCGACCTCGTCCGTCTCGAACAGCTCGCCCGTGAAGGGCCATTCCTCTTCGAGCGCTTCCTCCATCCGGCGATGGCTTTCTTGCGTGCCGTCTCCGAGTCGCACCGTCCATTCCCCGCAATGACGCAAGTGATAGGCGGTTTCCTTCACAGCCTTCGCAGCGATGGCGGAAAGCGTTGGATCGCGTGAGCTGGTGGTTGCCTCCCAGAAAGGATGCATGAAGGCGGAGAGCAGAAATTGGCGCATGATGGTCTGGCCGAAGTCGCCATTCGGCCGCTCGACCATCAGCAGGTTGCGGTAGCAAGTGACGTCGCGCAGATAGGCAAGCGCGTCCTCATCTCGCCCCTCGCCTTCCAGCTCACCCGCGTAAACATAAAGCGCGCGCGCCTGCCCGATGAGGTCAAGCGCGAGGTTGGCGAGCGCGAGCTCTTCCTCGAGCGCCGGCGCGTGTCCACACCATTCAGAGAGGCGATGCCCATTGATGAGCGCCGTGTCGGCGAGCCGAAGCGTGTAGAGGAGGAGGGGGTCTGCGCTCATTCGAGAAGGTTTCCGGTCAGCCGGTGTGCTCTTGCAGGTCGGGCGGCACGACAACAGGCGGGCGCGAGGGTTCGACAAAGGCGGCGATGCTCGTCTTGCCGACTTCGCGCCTGATCCATTTCTCGAACTGACGCGATTTGCCGGCGAACAAGATCGCCGCCGATTTCACGGCTTTTTGCACCAATTGGCCATGGCGTCGCATTAAGACATCCTCGAGGTGAATGAGATCGCTGGCGGAGATGTCGGCGCGTGTGCGCACAAAATCGCACAACACCTCGAGATCATGACAAAGGCCGAGCTGGTCGCGCAGGCGCTTCAACTTTCCATGGCGCGAGCCGATCTTGCCTTTGGCACCGAGGGCAAAAAAGGCGAGATGGTTCTGATGGTCGACGCAAGCCTTGCGCAGGGGATGGAGCGCCGCATCCTTGCCTTTTCCAAGCGCAATCGCTTGTTGACGTGCCCGGCGATAGGTCTTCACCGCGCCCTTGCACAGGTCGCGTGCGTCACCTTGGATCGGGGAAGCTCGCCACAAGGCGCCGAAACGCGCCATGCGATCCCGATCCCAGCGTCGGGAGCGCCGGTCAAGCATTGCCGAGGCTTGGCGATGATGGGCTGAGAGGACAGGGTTGATGCGCGACGCGGCCTCACCGAGGTCCGCCGAGAAGGAGTTCAAGGTCTTGAGCATCACGGTCGCATCCCGGCTGTGACCAAGGCGCCGGCGCAACTCGCCGGTCACCTCGCGCGTGTCGTCCGCGAGATCGCCGAGCGAAGCGGGCGCGAGCCGCAGGAGCGAACGCAACCGCTTGAGCTCGCGGCGAGATTTATGCACCACCGGCTCCGTAAGCCGTCCCCCCTGCAGGACGTTCGTCAGCCCCCCGAGAACCCGCAAGATTTCCGACGTCCACACGGCGAACCATGGATCGCCCGGCCTTTGTCGCGTCGCGTCGAGCATGGGACAAGCTTAGCCGAATGCGCGCCGGCGCGCGAGATGGGGGAGGTCTTTACGCCCGTCTCCGGACTTGACCCGGACCGTCACGCGTCGAATAAGCAAAGGCGAACCTCGCGGGACCCCATGAACTCACCTCTCGACCACAAGAAACTGCTCAAAGGCGCTACCGGCGATTGGGAAATCATTGTCGGCATGGAGATTCACGCGCAAGTGACGAGCCAGGCGAAGCTTTTCTCTGGCGCCTCGACGGCTTTCGGCGGCGAGCCCAACTCGCATGTGTCCTTCATCGACGCGGCCATGCCCGGCATGCTGCCCGTGATCAATGAGGAATGCGTCCGGCAAGCGATCCGCACCGGGCTTGGCCTCAAGGCAAAGATCAATCATCGCAGCGTTTTCGATCGGAAGAATTATTTCTATCCCGATCTGCCGCAAGGCTACCAGATCAGCCAGTACAAATCACCCATTGTGGGCGAGGGCGAGGTGATCGTGGACACGCCCGATGGCGGGCGAATCCGCGTCGGCATCGAGCGGCTGCATCTCGAGCAGGACGCAGGCAAATCGCTGCACGACCAGCACGCGACGATGAGCCATGTCGATCTCAACCGCTCCGGCGTCGCGCTGATGGAGATCGTCTCCAAGCCCGATCTGCGCTCGGCCGAGGAGGCGCGCTCTTACGTGACGAAGTTGCGCACCATTCTGCGCTATCTCGGCACCTGCGACGGCGACATGGAGAAGGGTAACCTGCGGGCCGATGTCAATGTATCGGTGCGCCGTCCAGGCGAGCCCCTCGGCACGCGTTGCGAGATCAAGAACGTCAATTCCATTCGCTTCATCGGGCAGGCCATCGAGGCGGAAGCGCGCCGGCAGATCGGTGTCATCGAGGATGGAGGGTCGATCGAGCAGGAGACGCGCCTTTTCGATCCGGTGAAAGGCGAGACACGCGCCATGCGCTCGAAGGAAGAGGCGCACGACTATCGCTATTTTCCGGATCCGGACCTTCTGCCGCTCGAATTCGATCAAGCGTATGTGGATGAGCTTGCGGCTCATCTGCCGGAGTTGCCGGACGCGAAGCACGCCCGCTTCACGAGCCAATATAGGCTCTCCGCCTATGACGCCTCGGTGCTCGTCGCGGAACGGGCGAACGCCGATTATTTCGAGGCGGTCGCCAAGCGACAGGACGGCAAGACGCGCGACGGCAAGGCGGCCGCGAATTGGGTGATCAACGAGCTGTTCGGCCGTCTCAACAAGGAGGGCAAGGACATCGAAGGCTCGCCGGTCTCGGCCGCGCAACTTGGTGGTCTCGTCGACCTCATCGGGGAAGGCGCGATATCGGGAAAAATCGCCAAGGAGCTTTTTGAGATCCTGTGGAACGAGGGCGGCGATCCGCGCGAGCTCGTGGAGAGCCGTGGACTGAAGCAGGTGACGGATATCGGCGCCATCGAGGGCGCGATCGATGCGATCATTGCGGCCAATCAGGACAAGGTGGCGCAGGCGAAGACCAAGCCGACATTGATCGGCTGGTTTGTCGGGCAGGTGATGAAATCGACGGGCGGCAAAGCCAATCCGCAAGCCGTCAACGAGCTCTTGCGGCGAAAACTCGGCGTTTGAGCCAAATTCTCGCCGTCGCGGCCGAGCAAAGGGCAGGTCGCGATCAAGCACTCGCCAGCGATCAGTCTGCTCCGCTCGCGGCGGGAACCTTCCAACCTCTCTTGAATTCGGAAAGGCCGTTGCCGGCTCTTTTGCTTCAGCCTGGGTTCACATTCCCTTCTCGTATATGCCGGCGTTATTTCCCTTGCCGTGCCCCATCGCTCCCACTATGCGACGGTGCGGTACGCCTTTGGCAGCGAGGTTCGCAATGTTCGTAACGCGGTCTCAAATTTTCGTGGCGGCGGCGGCCCTCGCCTGCCTCCTGGTCGCAGTTCCGGCTTCAGCGGCGCCGTGCCCGGGGTCCGGAAGCTTCGACAACTGGCTTTCTGCCTTCAAGCAGGAGGCGGCCTCCGCCGGTGTCGGTCCGCGCGGCCTTGCGGCGCTGAACGGCATCACGCCCGACCCGGCGGTCGTATCCAGGGACCGGGGCCAAGGCGTCTTCCGTCAAACTTTCGAGCAGTTCTCGAGCCGTATGGTGAACAGCTATCGATTGTCGCGTGGCGCGAGCCTGATCCGCCAATATGCGGACACCTTCAACCGCATCGAACGGCAATTCGGAGTTCCAGCCCCAGTTATTGTCGCGATCTGGGGGTTGGAGACCGATTTCGGCGCGGGAAACGGCAATTTCCCCACAATCCGATCGCTCGCGACGCTTGCTTACGATTGTCGCCGCGCGGACATGTTCCGCGCCGAATTGATCGATGCGCTGAAGCTCGTCGATCGCGGCGACTTGACGCCCGGAGAGATGCGCGGCGCCTGGGCCGGTGAGATCGGCCAGACGCAATTCATGCCTTCCTCCTATATTAAATTCGCCGTCGATTACGGCGGGGGGAGGAACCTCATCCGCAGCGTTCCGGACGTGCTCGCCTCGACCGCGAATTATCTCAAGAGCTATGGCTGGCAGCGCGGCGAGCCGTGGGGGCCGGGAACCGCGAATTTCGGCGTCATCAAGGAGTGGAACAAGGCGGATGTATACGCGCGCACCATCGCCTATTTCGCCGATCGCCTCTCTGCCATGACCGGCCAGGGCAGAGCCGAGAACTAAAGTCGCGCGCGCTGGCTTCCTCGAGATAGAGTTGGCTCTGCGGGCCGGCGTCTCGTCTTGCGGATCCACACGAGTCCTGTGAAGCCACACACCGCAAATTTCATCAAGACCTCATCTCGAAGTGGCGACCGCGCGGAAGTCGACTTCCTCATCAGGCCGGTGCGGCGTGATGAGCTTGCTGGCATTCGGGACCTCCTGGTCGAGACCTGGCACGATACTTACGATGCGATTTACGGCGTCGAGCGCGTGACCGAGATCACGAACGCCTGGCATGGGCTCGATCGCTTGGCGCGCGCGCTCGAGCGTGAAGCTCACGTCTTCCTTGTCGCGGAAGCATCTAGCACCCTTCTCGGCACGGCCTCCGCGAACCTCGGCCCTGACGGTCTCGTCACGCTTGGCCGGCTTTACGTGCGGCCCGGATGTCA
>JAFAQA010000545.1 GCA_019246665.1 Hyphomicrobiales bacterium | reverse complement strand
TCCAATCGAATTGGGGTTTGTGCGTGTCGGATATTGGGCCGCCCAGGAGGAAAGCGCAGCAAGTCCCGGCGCTCGCCGGGCACCTCCCTCCCGCCACGAAGTGGTGGGGAGGGTACGGGTGGGGGGCAACGCCGCTTGGATAACCTGCATCATTGGCCTTATTTCAGCCGGTACGTGTCATCTGCTCCGCCCCCCACCCTAACCCTTCCCACCGCGACATGCGTCGCGCGGGGAGGGGGTCACGGGCGCCGGCCTCAATCAGAACCGGATGCGCAGCCCAGGGCTCGGCAGCTAAGGCGCCGGCATCGGTGCGTCCCTCCCCCCACGAAGTGGTGGGGAGGGTACGGGTGGGGGGCAACGCCGCTTGGATAACCTGCATCATTGACCTTTTTTCAGCCGGTACCTGTCATCTGCTCCGCCCCCAACGGGGGGAGGGGGTCACGAGCGCCGGCCTCAATCACAACCGGATGCCATAACCCCCCGAGACGGATCGAGTCCGGGGCTCGGCAGCCTGCCCAGGCGCCGAAGCGAGGGCGCCGTGCCCGAAGTGCCTAGCTTGAACTGTTTTCTCAGCTCTATCTTCATGCGATGAATGAGGAATGATCGAGACCGGAATGTTTCGTGCCGCAGGCCAGAAAATCCTTCCCGGCCGCACCATCCTGCAGATCATTCCCGCGCTTGATACGGGCGGGGCCGAGCGCACGACGATCGACGTTGCCGCGGGCCTCGTCGATGCGGGCGCGCGCGCCGTCGTCGCGAGCGAGAACGGCCGCCTCGTCGCGGAATTGCAGGCGAAGGGCGGGGAGTGGATCCGGTATCCGGCGGCAACCAAGAATCCGCTGAAGCTCGGCCTCAATATCGCGCGTCTCAAGCGCTTATGTCGCGAGGAAGGCGTGGCGCTGATCCATGCCCGCTCACGCGCCCCCGCCTGGACGGCGCTTCGTGCCGCGCATTCGCTCGATCTTCCTTTCGTCACCACTTATCACGGCATCTATGGCGGGCGCGCCGCGCCAAAGCTGCTTTACAATTCTGTCATGGCGCGCGGCGATGCCGTGATCGCGAACTCCCGCTACACGGCCGATGTCATCACGCGGCTTTACCCTTGGGCGCGCGAGCGCATCGAGGTCATTCATCGAGGCACTGACCTTTCGCTCTTTTCGCCGTCTGCCGTCGCGCCCGAGAGGGTCGAGAAGCTCCGCTCAGCCTGGGGCGTGGAGCCGGGCCGGCGCATCGTCCTGTTGGCGGCACGGCTGACGGGCTGGAAGGGCCAGAAGTTCTTCATAGAAGCGGCGCGCCACCTCATCGCAGGGGGCTTGTCCGATACGGCCTTCATCATGGCGGGAGATGCGCAGGGGCGGGATCACTATGCGCGCGAGCTTGACGAGCTGATCGCGGCTCATCAGCTCGGCAAGGCCGTGAAACGCGTCGGCCATTGCGCCGACATGCCCGCCGCTTTCCTTGCCGCGCATGCAGTCGCGGTGGCCTCGACCGAGCCCGAGGCGTTCGGCCGTTCCGCCGTCGAGGCGCAGGCCATGGGCGCTCCGGTAATCGTGACCGACCTTGGAGCCGTGCCGGAAACCGTGGTTGCGCCTCCCGACGTTGCGGCCGCGGGTCGAACCGGATGGCGCGTGCCACCATCGGACGCGCGTGCTCTCGCCGATGGTATTTCCGAAGCCCTTTCCCTGCGGGCGAGCCAGCGTTCGGCCATGCAGGCGCGTGCTCGCGCCCATGTGGAGGCGCATTTCTCGTTGCGCGGCATGGTCGACAAGACGCTTGCCGTCTATGAAAGGCTGATCGAGCGGAAAAGTGACCGGCGGACCCGTTGACTTCCCACGAGATTGCGCCGAAATGATCCGGCACGTAGTCAGCAAGAGGAGAAGCCAGCCATTCGCCGCCCCTTCCGTCCCATGCCCACCCCCCAGAAAGAGGGGCCTCGGGCCAACCGCGACATTCGAGGTGTCCGCGACGTCCAACTGATCGATGATAGTGGTGCGAACAGAGGGGTCATGCCTTTCTTCGACGCGCTCAAGATCGCCGAGGATGCCGGCCTCGATCTCGTCGAGATCGCCCCCAACTCGACGCCCCCCGTCTGCAAAATTCTCGATTACGGGCGCTTCCGCTTCCTGGAGCAGAAGAAAGCCAATGAAGCACGCAAGCGTCAGAAAGTGATCGAGATCAAGGAGATCAAGCTCCGGCCGGGCATCGACGATCATGACTACGATGTGAAGATGAAGTCGGTGCGCCGCTTTTTCGAGGAAGGCGACAAGGTCAAGGTGACGTTGCGCTTCCGCGGCCGTGAAATGGCGCATGTCGAGCTCGGCGCGAAGGTCTTGCAGCGGGTCAAGGCCGATACGGCCGAAATGGCGAAGGTCGAGAGCGAACCCTCCATGGAAGGGCGCCAGATGACCATGGTGCTGGCTCCGCGTTAGCCATTTGGTCACGCCCGGCCGCCATGATGCGGCCGAAGTCGCTTCGCTTTTGTTTTCCGGATGTTGTGGTGCGGCCCTGGTGGCAAAAGGCCACGTGCTGCCACTTGGGCTGCTGCACGCTTTCTCGAGCATGATCCCGCAAGAAGGGTGCCGGTTTTGCGACAAGATCATGCGAAAAACAAAGACAAATGCCAGTGCTGATTTGGGTCTCTTCGCAACGCGCGCCAGTTGTCCGGCCCCGTTTGGATGAGATCAGTAGCGTCAGGTTTATCTTGTTTTTCCGCATGATCTTATTGCAAAAGTGGAGCCACTTTTGCGGATCATGCTCCAGGCTGGAGGCAGCCATGATCCTGAGATCCGGCATCCTGGCAGGGCTTCTTTGCCTCGCAGTGATGGGCTCGGCGAAGGCCGATATGAGTGTATGCAACTCGACCTCGAGCCGCGTGGGCGTGGCGCTCGGCTATCGCGACCAGCAAGGCTGGGTGACCGAAGGCTGGTGGAATTTGAAGCCAAACAAATGCGAGAAGCTGCTCTCGGGCCGCCTCGCCGCGCGCTATTATTACGTCTACGGCGTCGATTATGACCGCGGCGGCGAATGGGCCGGGTCATCCTTCATGTGCACGGGGGACAAGGAGTTCACCATCCGCGGGGTGGAGAATTGCCTGGCACGCGGCTATGACCGCACTGGGTTTTTCGAGGTCGATACGGGCGAGCAGAAGGACTGGCGCGTGCAGTTCACCGATTCGAAGACGCCCCAGCAAGGTCCAATCGTCAAATGAGGCGCAGGCGCCGGGTAAAGATCGTCGCGACGCTCGGCCCGGCATCCGAGAGCCCGGCGAAGCTCAGCGAGCTGTTCAGCGCCGGCGTCGACATGTTCCGCATCAATATGAGCCACGCCTCGCGGGACGCGATGCGCGAGCGTGTCCTCGCGATCCGCGAGCTCGAAAAGCAATTCGATCGGCCCATCGGCATCCTTGCCGATCTCCAAGGTCCCAAGCTGCGCATCGGCACTTTCGCAGACAAGGCAGGCGTCGAGCTCGAGCGCGGTGAGCGCTTCACGCTCGATGCCGACCCTGTTCAGGGTGACGCCACCCGCGTGCATCTTCCACATCCGGAAATCCTCGGCTCGCTCGAGCCCGGCCATATGGTGCTTCTCGATGACGGCAAGCTCGCGCTTCGCATCATCGAGGCGAAGCCGGACCGTGCCGTCACCGAGATCGTGACCGGCGGACGCCTCACGGATCGCAAGGGGGTGAGCGTTCCCGACACGGTGATCCCGATCACCGCGATGACGGAGAAGGACCGCGGCGATGCCGAGGCGGCGATCGACGCCGAGGTCGATTGGATCGCAGTCTCCTTCGTGCAGCGGCCAGAGGATGTGGCCGAGGTGAAGAAGATGGCGCGCGGCCACTGCGCCGTGCTCGCCAAGATCGAGAAGCCGCAGGCGGTGGCGCGCTTCGAGGAGATCATGGAGATTGCGGATGCCGTGATGGTGGCGCGCGGCGATCTCGGCGTCGAGCTCCCGCTCGAGCAGGTTCCGGGCATTCAAAAGCGCATCACGCGGCTCACGCGACGCACCGGCAAGCCCGTGGTCATCGCGACGCAAATGCTGGAATCGATGATCTCGAGCCCGGTGCCGACCCGCGCCGAGGTCTCCGATGTCGCGACCGCCGTCTTCGAAGGGGCGGACGCCGTGATGCTCTCGGCCGAGAGCGCCGCGGGAAAATTCCCGGTCGAGGCGGTCACCATGATGAGCCGTATCGCCGAGGAGGTCGAGGGCGATCCGAACCATGCCGTCATCATCGCGGCGCAACGCTCATCACCGGAAGCGACGGGCGCCGACGCGATCGCGGCGGCGGCGCGCTCGATCACGGAAACCGTCGGCGTGAGCGCCATCATCGCCTGGAGCGAGTCGGGCGCGACCGCGCTTCGGATCGCGCGCGAGCGGCCCGAGCTTCCGATCCTCGCGCTGACGCCGAATGTGCGCACGGCCCGTCGCCTGGCGCTTTGCTGGGGCGTGCATGCCGTCGTCACCGACGACGCCCATGACGTCGACGACATGGTGAACCGCGCCGTCGAGATCGCCCGCAGAGAGGATTTCGTGAAGTCCGGCGAGCGCGTGATCATCATCGCCGGCTTGCCCTTCGGCACGCCGGGCGCGACGAACATGATCCGCATCGCCTTCGCCTGAGGCGCGCTCCTTGTAATCGCGTCGGCCATGACGGGGAGGCGGTGCCCCCTCGTCATGCCCGGCCTTGGGCCGGGCACCCACGCCTTCCTTTCCACCGCTATGGGCAGGGGGAAGGCGTGGATGGCCGGGCCGAGCCCGGCCATGACGGATTGGCGGTGCCCCCGCGTCATGCCCGGCGGTCCGTTTTGTTACCTATCTATCCGGGCTGGACAGGCGCCCTCCTTTACCTCTTATTCCCCCTTTGCTAACTAAAAAAGGCATGAGCGCTAATTAGAATCGACGCGACGGCGCTTGCGCAAAAAATAAGGGGATCCTCGTGCCGGTCTTTTCGTTCGATCCAATAGAAAAGCGCGCGCCGAGGAAAGCCCTCCCGCCGGCGCTTCTCGCCTCGACCTCACTCGCGGCGCTGCTTCTTGCCGCGCCGGCGCAAGCGGGGCAGACGATCACGAACCAGACGGTCGCCACCGTCACCAACCCGGTAAACCATTCCACGACCTCGATCGTGATCACCGGCTCGACCGTGATGGGCGCCGTCACGAATGCGGGAACGATCACGCCGGGAAAGCTGGTCTTTGGCACGACCGCATCAATTCCAGCGTTGGTGGCGGGGTCAGCAACGCCGGCGCGATCGCCGCCATCTCGGCCAACGGCCCAGCCGGCGGCATCATCATCACTAGCGGGACGGTCACGGATGGAATCGCCAATAC
>JAFAQA010000243.1 GCA_019246665.1 Hyphomicrobiales bacterium | reverse complement strand
ACGCCCTGGAGCGAGACGAAACCTGTCTGACTGCGAGCGATTATTTTCACGAGGAGGAAAGCTTGCCGAGCTCTTTCGTCATCAGACCCGTCGAGGCCGGGGACCGCGAGCGGTGGGAGCCGCTTTGGCGAGGGTACCAGACTTTCTACAAGGTCGACCTTCCTTCGGAGGTGACAGAAACGACATGGCGGCGCTTCTTCGATGGGCTCGAGCCGATGCAAGCGCTCGTCGCCGAAGAGGGCTCGGAGCTCATCGGCATCGTGCACTACCTCTTTCATCGCTCGACCTGGATGGTCGAACCGATCTGCTATCTCCAGGATCTCTTCACGGCCGAGAAGGCGCGCGGCAAAGGGGTCGGCAAGGGGCTGATCGAGGAAGTCTATGCGCGCGCCAGGGCTTCTGCGGCTAGCCGAGTGTATTGGCACACCCATGAGACGAATGCGACGGCGCGTTCCCTCTACGACCGCGTCGCCACCCTCTCCGGCTTTGTTCAGTACCGCAAGGAAAGATGAAGGCGGCCCCGGTTTGCCCGGCGACTGGGTCTGTGGAAACATGGGCTCAAAGACCAGACACGATGTTGCCGAATCCATGCGGCGGCGATCGGATCAAGGGGAGAGAACTATGGCGCGTTTCGCATCCATTCTCGCGCTTGCCTTGGCCACAGCGATCGGACCTGCATCGTTTGCCGTCGCGGCCGAGATCAGGCCGGCGATCGTGTATGATCTTGGCGGCAAATTCGATAAATCCTTCAATGAAGGCGTGGCGAATGGCGCCATGAAGTTCAAGCAGGACACCGGGATCGATTTCCGCGACTTCGAAATCCAGAACGACGCGCAGCGTGAGCAGGCGTTGCGCCGTTTCGCTCATGACGGCTACTCTCCCATCATCGCCGTTGGATTCACCCAGGCGAGCGCGCTCGAGAAAGTGGCTGCCGAATTCCCCGATATCAAGTTCGCCATCATCGATGCCGTGGTCGACAAGCCGAATGTCCGCTCCATCGTGTTCAAGGAGCAGGAAGGGTCATTCCTCGTCGGGCTCATGGCGGCGCTCGCCTCGAAGACCGATAAGATCGGGTTCGTCGGCGGCATGGATATTCCGCTCATCCACAAATTCGCCTGCGGCTATGTCGAGGGCGCAAAATACGCCAAGCCCAATATCGAGGTGATGCAGAACATGACCGGGACCACCGGCGCGGCCTGGAATGATCCGGTCAAGGGCGGCGAGCTTGCGAAGTCGCAGATGGATCGTGGTGCCGATGTCGTCTATCACGCGGCGGGCGGCACTGGACTTGGCGTGCTGCGCGCGGCGGCGGATGCCGGCAAGCTCGGCATCGGGGTCGATTCGAACCAGGACGGACTTTTCCCGGGCCATGTGCTGACCTCGATGCTCAAGCGCGTCGATGTCGCCACCTACAATACTTTCACCGACGCCAAGAACGGTCAGTTCACGGCAGGGGTCTATGTGCTCGGCTTGAAGGAAAACGGCGTCGGCTATGCGCTCGACGACAGCAACAAGGCGCTTGTCACACCGCAGATCAAGGGAGCTGCCGACAAGGCGTCAGCCGACATCGTCGCCGGCACGATCAAGGTGCATGACTACATGGCCGACCAGAAGTGCCCCGATTGAGCGCGCCGGCGAGGCTTTGCGAAGACGCGAACGGATCATCATCCTGACTTCCATCGCTCAGCTTCTGAATTCAAGAAGGTTTCTCCCCCCGCGCGCTCTCGGCGCGGTGGCGCTGGTTCTCGCGTTCACGCCCGCGGAGCTCGGAGTGGCTTCCACGGCATCCGCCGAACCGCTCAGTCCCGCCATTCTCTATGATCTCGTCAAGTTCGATGCCTCCTTCAATGAGGCTGCTTACCGAGGAATCGAACGCTTCAAAACTGAGACGGGAACGGATTATCGCGAATTCGAGGTCAAGAGCGACGTCGAGCGCGAAGCCGTGCTGCGGCGCTTTGCGTCTCGCGGCGAGGATCCGATCATCGCGATCGGCTTTCCCTTTGCTTCGTCCATCGAGAAGGTCGCGGGCGATTTCCCGAAATCGCGCTTCGTCATCGTAGATGCCGTAGTGGACAAGCCGAACGTGCAATCGGTCGTTTTCAAGGAGCAGGAGGGTGGCTTCCTCGTGGGACTCATGGCCGCGATGGCCTCGAAGACCGGGAAGATCGGAATGGTCGGAGGCATGGACCTGCCGATCATTCGCCGCATCGCCTGCGGCTACGAAAAAGGCGCAAAAGCCGCTCGCTCCGACATCTCGGTGCTCGAGACTTATGCGGGGGACACGCCGGCCGCTTTCACCGATCCCGCGCGGGGTGCGGAGCTCGCCCGCTCGGAGATCGGCGAAGGGGCCGATGTGGTGCTCCAGGCCGCGGGCGCCACGGGGCTTGGCGTATTGCGCGCCGCGGCCGACGCCAAGGTGCTTGGAATCGGCTCGGATTCGAACCAGAACGGACTTTTTCCCGGCCATGTGCTCACGAGCTTGCTCAAGCGCACCGACAATGCGGTCTATCTTGCTCTGCGGGATGCCGCGTCGGGCCGATGGAAGCCGGGGACCCGCCTGCTCGGCGTTGCCGAGGGGGGAATCGACATCGCCATCGATGATGTCGACAAGCCGCTCGTGACGGATGAAATGCGCTCCGCTCTGAGCAAGGCGAAGGGGGCGATCGCGGCTGGCGCCCTCATCGTGCCGGATTGGGCGGCGACACGTTCCTGCCCGCCATGAGCGACGTTTTTTCGGCGTCCACCCCTGCGGTCGAGCTCATTGGCATCGACAAGAGCTTCGGTCCGGTGCGCGCCAATCGGAATGTCACGCTCGAGATCGCCAAACACTCGATCCATGGCATCGTCGGCGAGAATGGCGCGGGGAAATCGACGCTCATGTCG
>JAFAQA010000481.1 GCA_019246665.1 Hyphomicrobiales bacterium | reverse complement strand
GCCCGTTCTGGCCGTTGCTATTCTCCTAATTCTGGTCGGGCTGTTCGCCTTTCTTGCGGTGCTGTTTCGCCTCACCTAGTGGTCGGGCCCGACAGTGGTTTCCATTTGCCGGGAAAGCCTGACAACAAATCTATATTATCATCGTGGATAGATCTTGCCGACGAATGGGGATTATCCGTCGGAACCGATCCACTCGCTGCCCAAGCAGAGAGACCCGGATTATCCACTAATTGAACAGTGGGCAGTGCCTCCCTTCCATTTCCCAGTGTGGTCGGGGAGATCAGCCCGTCACTAGTATTACGGCCGCTTTCTACACGCCTCCGTCCCGAGCTTGCTCAAGTAATGCGCGCGAGTGGGACCAAGGTCCAATTGTCGATGCTCGCCGTAGTGGGCAGCATGCATGTCGCCTCGAAAAAAAACGTGTTCGAACATGCAAATCCGGTTCATCGTGAGGAGAAGAAGAATGCGAATTTGGACGCTTGCGCTCGTCGGCCTGATAACCTGCGTTGCCACGGGCGCGAATGCCCAAGTCGAGCTAAAAACCTACGCGGATTCAGACGGCTTTATAAACGTTCAGGCCTTGACCTGCGCCCAGCTTGCTGGAACCTTTCAGGAAGATGCCGACCTGCTGACGACTTGGTATAGCGGCTGGTACAATGGACTGGCGAAAAGACACTTCATCAACATACCGCGTTCACGGGAAGCGGAGCATGAGACGATCGTCTATTGTAAAGCTCATCCGGACGAAAAGATTATCAAAGCGATTGGACACATATTCGACGAGATGAGAAGCAAACGCGGTATTGTGCTGTCGAAATAGAACAGGACGATGGCTGGGCGACGACGAAGAAAATAAAATCGGTTTGATCTTGCCAGCAGAAGGACTTCATGAGTCTCTCCACGGAATGGCGCCCCGAACCTCAAGCCCGTGAGGCTTTTTCTCGTGGCGAGATGGTGTCGATCCAGGGTGGCACGTTCCGGATGGGCTCTGACCGCCATTATGCTGAAGAGGCACCCGTCCACCGCGTGACAGTGGCCTCGTTCCTAGTCGATCGCACGCCGGTCACGAACGGGCAATTCCGCAAGTTTGTGAATGCCACGAACTACGTCACCTTCGCGGAGGTCGCGCCCGATCCCAAGCATTATCCTGGCGCTTTGCCGCATATGCTGAAGGCGGGCTCTCTCGTGTTCACCCCGCCGGAACATCCCGTCGATCTGCACGACTGGGGGCAGTGGTGGACGTTCAGGTTTGGCGCCAATTGGCGTCACCCGCATGGGCCACGCAGCTCGATCAGCGGCCTCGATGACCACCCGGTGGTGCACGTCGCCTATCGTGACGCCGAGGCCTATGCGCGTTGGGCCGGCAAGGAGCTCCCGACGGAAGCCGAATGGGAATACGCCGCACGTGGCGGCCTTGACGGCGCCGAGTATGCATGGGGTGGCGAACTGGCGCCGGGTGGCCAACACATGGCGAATACCTGGCAAGGCGGGTTCCCGCACGAGAACCTGGCCAGCGATGGGTACAGGCGGACCTCGCCGGTTCTCGCCTTTCCGCCCAATGGTCATGGCGTATTCGACATGATCGGCAATGTTTGGGAGTGGACGACCGATTGGTTCTCGGGCCGACATGTCGCAGACGCGGCGAAGCCTTGTTGCGTTCCGGAGAATCCGCTGGGTGGGAGCGAGGACGGCAGCTTTGACCCGTGCAATCCGTCGCTGCGGATTCCGCGCAAGGTCATCAAGGGCGGATCTCATCTGTGCGCGCCGAATTACTGCCGGCGCTACCGGCCCGCCGCGCGTCACGCACAGCCGATCGATACCAGCACGAGCCATGTCGGATTTCGTTGCGTCGCACGGCAGGCGGGAGCGGCTTGATGGTTGGACCAGGGCCTCACAAAATGAGTTCGCTGGCCAAGCTCGTGATGGCCCTCGGCGCCCTGCTGATCGTCGCCGGTGTAATGCGGCACGGCCTCACCATCAAGAACATCCTGCGCCTCTGGCAAAACCTTGTGGATCGGCCGGGCAGCGCGATGTCGTTTCGCTTCATCCTTCAGCCGTCGATGGCTGTAATCGCTGCCATTCACGACGGTCTCGAAGATGGGCGCCGCGGCCGCTCGCCATATCTTTGGACGATCCTGCGCGCGCCCGAAGAGCGCGTCCAACGGCTGAATGAGGGATTGAACGCGACCGCTAAGATCATCCTGCTCGGGATCGCGATGGACGTGATTTACCAGGTGATGGTGTTCAGTGAGTTTTATCCTGGGGAGGCGGTCGTCATCGCATTGCTCCTGGCATTTGTACCCTACCTCATCGGGCGAGGGCTGGTTGCGCGCGCCTGGGGCAGCGGCGTTCGGATGGATGCTCCCACAAAGCTTCAAAATGGGCACCGGGAATGACTGCCCCTAGCCCCGCCTCGAAGATAGGCAGGTTCGATCAGCATCCGCCGGTCGTCAGAGGCGTTCAATCAATTGCCGCCCACGTCAAAGTTCGCGGATTGAATCTCAATGAGGTGCTCCGCCCGTTCAATGTGCCGAGGCGAGCAGCTATCATTAGCCGAGCGCTGTCGCCGCCATTTACATGGGCAGCAAGAGAAGAAGCTAGCTTCCCACGGCTGCGGAAGGGCGTCGATTTGGCTCAATGACGCGACACCGCGTCGGGAGATCGTCATGCCACCAAGTTTCTTCTCTTCGCCGAGAAATACCATCAAGCTACATGCTGGGATATTTGTCCTCCTCGCCTTAGCGGTCTCGCTATCGGGTTGCGCGGGCACGCCCGGCGAGACTGCCCTGCCGCGCGCGACGCCAGCGGCCTATCCCGTGGACCGGCTCATCGGCAAATGGGGCGTCGCCTCTTATCGCCAGGACAAAGACAAGGCGCGGACGGAAGCGCAAGCTCGGGCACAATGCAAGCTTCCTTATGTGATCTCGAAGGGTCCGACCGATGGCGTCATGATG
>JAFAQA010000424.1 GCA_019246665.1 Hyphomicrobiales bacterium | reverse complement strand
CATGCGCGTCATAGTCGAGCTTCTGCACGATTTCGGGATTCGGGCGTGGCGGTGGCTGAAAGGGTTGGGCGGCGAGCGCCTTGGCGCGCTCCTTCAATGCATCATGCGAAAACGGCGCCGGCGGACCGAATTCAAGCGAGGTGGGGTTCGCCTGTGCCTCGCGGGCGGCGAGCACGGATGCGGCGATTGCCTGCAACATATGCCTGCGGCTCAGCATGTGTGCGGGAAAATTTTGGCTCAGCGCCTTCGGCCGGCGGACTCGACCCGTAGCGCGCTGCGCACGAACATGACGAGGAGCGCAATGCCGCCTGCGCCAAAGATCGCCATCAGCGCATAGGTCAGGGTCGGGCCGAGCTCGAGCAGGCCGGCAAGCGCCCAGCCGGCGGCGAGCGCGGCGCCCATGACCTCGGTACCCACGAGGACCGCGACGCTGATCACCGTGAACAATCCGCCGCCGGTATCGGCCGAGGCAGGAACAGACATATCCCGGTTCTGAGCCATGGCGCTGGGTTACGACAGGAAAAGCCAATCCGCAAGCTCGTGGAAAACCGGCAAACAAGAGTCAAGCCGCATCGAAACCCTCGATCGCGGCGACGAGCCGCGCCAAATCCTCCTCGCGCGACAAGCGATGGTCGCCATCCTTGATCAGGGTGATGACACTCTCGTCGCCCGAAATATGCTCCATGACGGTCAAGGCGTGGCGCCAAGGCACGTCAGGGTCCCGCATGCCTTGCAGGACATGGACAGGGCATCCGGTGTGGATCGTGCCGCCGAGCAGGAGATGGCGCTGTCCTTCCTCGATGAGACTTCGCGTGATCGGATAAGGCTCCGGCGAATAGGCGGAGGGGCGCAGATACACGCCCTTCTCTTCGATCTCACGGCGCGCCGCCGGAGACAGCTCCTTCCACATGAGCTCTTGCGTGAAATCGACTGCCGGGGCGATGAGGACGAGCCCGGCGGGGCGAAGCTCCGGCGTCTCCTTCGCGAGCCGGCGCGCGGCGAGCAAGGCAATCCAGCCGCCCATCGAGGAACCGACGAGAAGCGGACGCGACTTCGCGTTGCGGCGGATGACAGCAAGAGATTCCTCGAGCCAACGGCCGATGGTGCCATCCTCGAAACGCCCCTCGGACACCCCATGGCCCGAGTAATCGAAGCGCAGGAATGGCCGGCTGTTGCGCGCTGCCCAGGCGTCGAGATAGGCGGCCTTGGTCGAGGCCATGTCGGATTTGAAGCCGCCGAGCCAGACCACGAGCGCGCCTTTCCCGTCACGCGACAAGGTTGCGATGCGCCGCGCATCATCGCCCTCCCCCACGCTCAACCATTCCGTCTCAGACATGAGCGATGCTGCCTCTCCTCAAATTCAACTCGCCACCTCCTTGAGGCCTATCCGCAAAAATGGGAACTGTTCGCGCGACAAGATTTCTGTCCCGACTTTCATCAGCGAGGAAAGAGCCATGTATCGGCTTCATTGCTTTGCCCAATCCGGCAATTGCTACAAGGTGGCCCTCATGCTGGCGCTCACCGGACTTCCCTGGGAGCCGGTCTTCGTCGATTTCTTCAAGGGCGAAACCCGGGGCGAGCGTTACCGAAGCGAGGTCAATGAGCTCGGCGAGGCGCCCGTTCTCGAAACCGATGGCAAGCGCATCAGCCAATCGGGGGTCATCCTCGATCTCTTGGCGCGCAAGACCGGGAAATTCGGCCCGAAAGACGATGATGAGCGAGCCGAGTGCTGGCGTTGGCTCCTATTCGATAACCACAAGTTCACGGGATACCTGTCCGTTTATCGTTTTCTGCGCACCTTCATGAAGGACACCGATCCCGCCGTGCTCGCTTTTCTCAAGGCACGCGCCGAGCGGGCTTTCGCGATCGCCGACAAGCATCTCGCCAAGCAGCCTTTCCTGCTCGGCGAGAGAGCGACGATCGCCGACATCTCGATGGCGGGATACGTCTTCTTCCCTTCCGAGGAGACCGGCTTCGATTTCAAGGCATCTCATCCGGCGATCGATGCCTGGCGCGAGCGCATCAAGGCCTTGCCGGGATGGAAGCCTCCTTACGATCTGATGCCTGGTCACCCTTTGCTGGGATGATGTGAGGGCAAAGGAAAGGGGCGCTTGCTAGGCGCCTCCTTGTTTATCGCCACGAATGCGCCGATTTCACCTCGCATAACGCAAGACGATGCTCGATGCGGCGAGCACATGCTCGCGCACGGCTTGCAGGAAACGATCGCGCGTGAGACCGGGCTGAAGCGTTCCGGACGGAAGATCGAGCGCATACACGCTGAACACGTAGTGGTGCGGCTGATCGCCCGGAGGTGGGCAAGGGCCGGAATAGCTGTTCATGCCTCTCGTATTCGTCCCGCCGACGAAGCCTTGCGCGGCGCCGGAACCCCCGCCTTCGGCGAAGCTACGGGCCGTTTCGGCAATGTCATAAGCGACGAAATGAACCGAACCTAGGCCCTTCTGGCCATCGGGATCATAAACCACGATGGCGAAGCTCTTGGTGCCGTC
>JAFAQA010000459.1 GCA_019246665.1 Hyphomicrobiales bacterium | reverse complement strand
GCGTGGACGACGGGAAGCCGAAATATTTTTGTAAGCCGTGCTGAAGAAAACAAAGCGCCGCGATGATTCGCACGAGGCTGAGAACCTGGGGCGACCACTTCTCCCAGCTTTCAAACAAAGACGTCATGATGATGCTCCATACGGGCTTTTGCGGCTCGCGAGATGACGATTCGGCTCGGTCCCGCTTGCTCGGTCTAACGATTGCCTGCTCCCATGTTCGCATCGCTCTCGACCATTGCTCTAAACACGATTCTGTGAGCTGGGACCTTCTAATTAGCCGGAAGAGGTCGCCCCCAAGGCATGAGCCGGCAAAGCGGGCGGCTGTCCTCGGACAAGGAACCGAGCTATTCAGGTGCGCGCTTTGCCGGGCTCGAGACACGAAAGGAAGGCGATGTCGACCCATGAGCTCGTGACGTTCAGCCTCGAGGGCAAGGTCGCGCTGATCGGGCTCAACCGGGCCGAAAAGCGCAACGCCATCAACGACGCCGTGATCGCCGCCATCGAGACGGCGGTCGAGCGTGCCCAGCGAGAAGCGCGCGCCATGGTGATTTACGGCAATGGCCCGTGCTTTTGCGCCGGGCTCGATCTCGTCGAGCATGAGACGCGGCCCGCCGAGGAGGTATTGCACCATTCGCGCAGCTGGCATCGCGCTTTCAGAAAGCTTCGGCATGGGCTTGTGCCTGCCGTTGCGGCCCTGCATGGCGCGACGATCGGCGGCGGGCTCGAGCTTGCCGCCGCTTGCCATTTGCGGGTCGCGGATCGCACCGCCTTCTTCGCGCTGCCAGAAGGCTCGCGCGGCATCTATGTCGGGGGCGGCGCCTCCGTGCATGTGGCGCGCCTGATCGGCGCCTCGCGCATGGCGGACATGATGCTAACCGGCCGTGTGCTCGACGCGGCCATGGGCGAGCGGATCGGTCTCGTGAATTACCTGGTCGATGAGGGCGAAGCCAAGAGCAAGGCCGTCGAGCTCGCCCGAAAGATTGCAACGACCGCGCCGCTTACGGCGCTCGGGGTGCTGCAGGCGCTACCCCGCATCCAGGATATGAGCGAGGATGACGGGCTCTTCGTCGAGAGCCTCATGGCCGCCCTTTCCCAGACGGGGCCGGAGGCGGCGCAACGCCTGGCGGAATTCGCGCAAAAGCGCGGCGCGAAGGTGAAGCGGCCGCCCACTCCGCGCTGAGGTTCGCGGCTTGACGGCTCGTTGTCGATGCGCCAGGCGACAGGAATGTCATCGATCGACATGCTCATCGCGCGCGAATTCGGCGATATCGCCAATATCGTCCATTTGCACGCGCAGGAACGCCCGCACCACATCGCGTTCATCCAAGATGAGAGGCGCTTGAGCTATGGCGAGCTCGACGCCACCATGGACCGGGTGGCCACCTCCCTGCAGCGCGACGGCGTTCGTCCCGGCGAGGCCATCGCGATCGTCGCCCCCACATCGATCGAATATGCGGCCGTTTTCCTCGGGGCCTTGCGCGCGGGTGTCGCGGTCTCACCGCTCGCCCCTTCATCGACGCCTGCTTCCCTTGGCGCAATGGTCGAGGATTGCGGCGCAAGGCTGGTGTTCGTCGACGGGGCGAGCGCGGAAAGCCTGGCGAGGGCCGGCATGGCCAGGGGTGGCAAACGAAGAATGATCGCGCTCGACCGTTCCGACGCCGAGAATGATCTCGATGACTGGCTCGCGCCGCTAGGCACGAAGCCTCTCCCCGTGGCGATCAAGCCCGAAACGCCCTTCAACATCATCTACTCCTCAGGGACGACCGGCACGCCCAAAGGCATTGTCCAGCCACACCAGATGCGCTGGGCACAAGTGCAGCGAGCCAAGACCTTCCTTTATGGCCGTGACGCCGTCGCGCTCGTCTCGACGCCGCTCTATTCGAACACCACGCTCGTCGCCTTCTTCCCGACCATCGTGCATGGCGGCACGCTCGTGCTGATGGGGAAGTTCGACGCTGCCTCATTCCTGGCGCTCGCCGAGAAGCACCGCGTCACGCATGCGATGCTG
>JAFAQA010000373.1 GCA_019246665.1 Hyphomicrobiales bacterium | reverse complement strand
CTTGAGCGCATGTTCGCGCTTTTTCCGCGCCTCGCCCAGCGCGCCGCGCAAGCCGCCGGGACGCTTTCCGGTGGCGAGCAGCAGATGCTGGCGATCGCGCGCGCGCTGATGAGCCGGCCGCGGCTTCTTCTGCTCGACGAGCCTTCGCTCGGCCTTGCGCCTCTGATCGTGCGGCAGATCTTCGATGCGATCGGAAAGCTCAACGCCGAACAGGGGCTCACCGTGTTTCTGGTGGAGCAGAACGCCTATCACGCGCTGAGGCTCGCCCATCGCGGCTACGTCATGGTGAATGGCGCGATCACGCTGAGCGGCACCGGCAAGGAGCTATTGGCCGACCCTTCGGTGCGTTCCGCCTATCTCGAGGGCGGGAGGCATTGATGCAGGGCATTCTATACGACGATTTTTCCTTCTGGATCTTCGTCCTGGTGACATTGGTCATGGGCGGAGCGGCCGGCTTCTCGACCGGCCGAGCCATCGCTCAGACCTGGAGACCGGGTTGGCACCTCGTCGTTTCGGCGCTGACGCTCGGGGTCGCGGTACGTTTCATTCACTACGCGCTTTTCGAGGCGAGCTTTCTCACCGTGCAGTACTATGTGATCGACACCTTGCTGGTGCTGCTCGCCGGTTTCGTCGGCTTTCGCCTCACGCGCGTCAAGCAGATGACCGCGCGCTACCGCTGGCTTTACGAGGCGACAAGTCCCTTCACCTGGAGAGCCGCCGTTGCCCGCTCGGATGGAGCTCGCCTCACGTGATCAGCCGTTTCGCGCAATGTCTGTGCGCGTTTTGGAGTGACAGCGCGCCTGAAAATCGCCATGATCGATTTCAGTGCGGCTGTATCGCCGATGGGTTCGCGGTTCGAGCCCTTTAAGCAACCCTCTGAGGGAGAGACTATATGAAGAAGACGTTGTTGACAGGACTTGCGCTCGGGGCGGCACTTGCCTTCTCCACCGGCGCTTTTGCCGCCGATCTCAAGATTGCGGTAGCGGGTCCGGTGACCGGTCCGAATGCGACCTTCGGCAAGCAGCTCACGGAGGGCGCGCAGCAGGCCGTCGATGACATCAACAAGGCCGGCGGTATCCTTGGCCAAAAGGTCGTCCTCGAAATCGGCGACGACGCCTCCGATCCGAAGCAGGGCGTGTCGCTTGCCAACAAATATGCGGGCGAGGGCGTCAAGCTCATCGTCGGCCACTTCAACTCCGGCGTCACCATCCCATCCTCCGAGGTCTACAAGGAGTCGGGAATGCTGATGATCACGCCTTCGGCGACGAACCCGATGCTCACCGATCGCGAGGGCTATTGGAACGTGTTCCGCACTTGCGGCCGTGACGATCAGCAAGGCGCGGTCGCGGGCGCCTGGATCATCAGCCATTTCAAGGGCAAGAAGATCGCCATCGTTCATGACAAGACGCCTTATGGCAAAGGCCTCGCCGATGCCACGAAGGCCAATATGAACAAGGGCGGAGTGACCGAGGTTCTCTATGAGGGCATCAACACGGGCGAGAAGGATTATTCGGCCCTCGTGTCGAAGCTCAAGGCGGCCAATGTCGACCTCGTCTATTTCGGTGGGTTGCACACCGAGGCCGGGCTCATCATCCGCCAAATGCGCGATCAAGGCCTCAACGCTCCGATGATGTCGGGTGATGGCATCACCGACAAGGAGTTCGCGCAGATCGGCGGCCCCGGTACCGAAGGCACGCTCATGACCTTCGCGCCCGATCCGCGCAAGCACCCGGAAGCCGCCAAGGTCGTTGCCGAGTTCAAGGCGAAGAATTACGACCCTGAAGCCTACACGCTCTACTCCTATGCGGCCGTGCAGATCATGGCCGAGGCAGCCAAGCAGGCCGGCAAGCTCGATACCAAGAAGATGGCGGAAGTCATGCACTCGGGTAAGCCGTTCAAAACCGTCATCGGCGACATCTCTTATGACAAGAAGGGCGACATCACCCGTCCGGATTACGTCATGTATGTCTGGAAGAAGAACAGTTCGGGTGCGATCGATTATACAAACAACGAAATCGCGAACTGAGCGTATCACCGAGGTCTCGACGACTGTCGGGCCACGCTTGGACAGTTGAATTCAAGAGTTGACCGCTTATCTGAAGCCCGCCACCATCGTGTGGCGGGCTTTTTCATTTGGCGGGTGTCATGCAAACGAGCGTTCCCGAATACAAGGCTGAGCTTGCGGGCATGCCGAGTTCCGGCTGGAACGGCCCATTGACAGCAAGCGGGTTCGCGCCAGGCTCGTTGTTCTTGCGGATACTTGCCTATCTCGTCGACCTTTTTGTCGTCGGCGTCCTCGCATTCGTGCTGACCATGGCCTTGTTCGTGCTTGGTTTCTTGAGCTTCGGGGCAAGCTGGTTTTTGATCTTCCCCGTATGCGCGGCCATTCCGGTCCTCTATTCCGGCCTCACCTTGTCGTCGCCCGCGCAGGCGACGCTCGGCATGCGGCTATTCGGATTGCGTATGCGAACGGTGGAAGGCGGTCCCGTCGATTTTGTGATCGGCGCCGGGCATACGCTTCTCTTCTATATTTTTACATCGACCATGACGCCGCTCATCAATCTCGTTGGGCTTTTCCGGCATGATCGGGCCTTGCTGCATGACCTCGTCTTGCGCGTGCGCCTCGTTTCGCGCCGGTGATCCCGTAATACTGTCGAAAACGGGGAATTCCCAAAAAGGATTAGCGGCGCCGCTCTTGAGCGGCACGCGCCATTCGTTATCTTTGAAGAGCTTGACCCGGCCATCCGGTTGGGAAATGTCCTCTCGCCCGAACAGGCCAGTTCGGGAGTTGAGGACCAGCAATTGCCGGACCTGAAGTCTTGACGCACCAGCCCCGCGATACACCCCAATTTTACCTGACCGCCCCGTCGGCCTGCCCGTATTTGCCAGGCCGCATGGAGCGCAAGGTGTTCACGCATATCGTGGGGGAACGCGCGGCGAGCCTCAACGACATTCTCACGCAAGGCGGCTTTCGCCGCTCGCAAACCATCGCTTATCGGCCAGCTTGCGAATCCTGCCAGGCCTGCGTTTCCGTGCGCGTTGTCGCATCCGAATTTTCGCCGACGCGGAGCTACCGCAGGATTGCCGCGCGCAACGAGGATATCGTTGGCGCGATCTTGCCGGCCCTACCCTCATCCGAACAATACGCGCTGTTTCGCGGTTATATCGACGCCCGCCATGGCGAAGGCGGCATGGCCGATATGAGCGCTTTCGACTACGCCACGATGGTGCGTGAAAGCCATGTGCAAACCCGCATCATCGAATATCGCGAACGCGGGCCCGACACCAGGATCACCGGGCGTGGACAGGGTCCGCTTCTCGCCGTGGCGTTGACCGACATCCTCGCGGACGGGCTGTCGATGGTCTACTCATTCTTCGATCCGGATTGCGAGCGGCGCAGCCTCGGCACTTTCCTCATCCTCGACCATATCGAAAAAGCGCGCGCGCTGGGCCTGCCCTTTGTCTATCTCGGCTATTGGGTGTCCGGTTCGCGGAAAATGGATTACAAGAGCCGATTCACCCCGCAAGAGCGTCTGACGCCGGAGGGCTGGGTGCGCGCTTATTGATCGAACCGTTCGGCCTCTGGCCGCTGGCAGGTCATGGCTCGCCATCAAGGCTCTGCCAGCGCTTCTACGGCAGGGATAAATCTTCGAACATAAGCTCAACGGGCTGAAGCTCGTTTTTCGCGTTTGGAAGGCGTTCAGCCTGCATCGAATCCGGCTGCGCAAAGCCGGTTGCCCGTCAGCGCCAGGGTCGATATAGCCAACCGCAATATCAAACCATCTCAGGAAGATAGAATGACCATCGAACGCACCTTCTCAATCATCAAGCCCGACGCGACGCGGCGCAATCTGACAGGCGCCATCAACGCCGTGATCGAGAAGGCGGGGCTTCGCATCGTGGCGCAAAGTCGCATTCTCATGACGCAGGCGCAGGCGCAGGCCTTCTATGCCGTCCATAAAGAGCGCCCATTCTTCGGCGAGCTCGTCGAGATGATGAGCTCGGCGCCAGTGGTGGTTCAGGTCCTCGAAGCGGACAACGCGATCGCGAGATACCGTGAGGTCATGGGCGCGACCAACCCGGCCAATGCGGCGGAGGGCACCATCCGCAAGAGTTTTGCGCTTTCGATGGGAGAAAACTCCGTGCATGGCTCGGACAGTCGCGAGAATGCCGCGACCGAGATCGCCCAATTCTTCTGCGGGAACGATATCGTAGGCTGATCGAATTATATCTCATGGTCACGCGCGCGCCTCAGTTTGTGGGGTAGATTGAGAGGACTTCAACGCCGGGACACCTCAGTCGGAGGTTTGCCACCATGAACAAGGCCGTGATGTCCGCTGCCGCTGTTGGCTTGGTGGGCGCAATCGCCTTCGCCTTTGCACAGACACAAACGCCGAACCCGACCGCAGGCGGAACCGCCGCGGGGCTTTCTACTGCCGACATTTCGAGCACGGCCGGAATGCGATCCTCGGCCGAGGATCGCGCCGTCCTGCTCGATGCGCGGATCGGGGCGATCAAGGCCGCGCTGAAGCTCTCGCCGGACCAGGAGAAGCTTTGGGATCCGGTGGAGGCCGCCATTCGCAAGAATGCAGCGTTGCGCGACCAGCGTTTACAGGAGATGCGCAATCGGGCGGCGGAAAACCGCGACGCCTTGGCGCCCGCCTTCGACCCGATTGCCAGGTTACGCAACGAGGCGAATCGCATGGCGGCTCGCGCGGGGCGCATGCGTGAATTCGCCGATGCCGCCGCCCCGCTTTATGCCTCGCTCTCCGATGATCAAAAGCGTCGCGCCTTCCTCCTCCTCAATCGCTCTCGCATTGATGTCCTTGGTCTCGGCGAGGGCGGAACGGGTCGGGGGTTCGGACGACACGGGGCTTCGCCGGGCGAGAGCATGTTGGACTGGCGAGGCTAGAG
>JAFAQA010000353.1 GCA_019246665.1 Hyphomicrobiales bacterium | reverse complement strand
GCAGCAATAATCGAATTCGATGCCCTGTCCGATCCGGTTCGGCCCGCCGCCCAGAATAATGACCTTGCGGGCATTCGAGGGGCGCGCTTCGTTGCGCGTCTTCCCCGCGAAGGGCGGCGCGTAGCAGGAATACATGTAGGCGGTGGGCGAGGCGAATTCGGCGGCGCAAGTGTCGATTCGCTTGAAGACGGGTCTCACGCCGAGGGAAAGACGCACCCTCTTGGCTTCGGCCTCGCTCTTGCCGGAGAGTACTCCGAGCCTCGCATCGGAAAAGCCCATCGCCTTGAGCGAGCGGAAGGCGCCTGGCGTCGATGGCAATCCATGAGACTTGAGGCGCGCTTCGGTCTCCACGATCTCGCCAATACGGCCCAGGAACCAGGGGTCGATGCGGCACGCTTCGTAGATCTCCGCCGCATCCATGCCGAGGCGCATCGCCTGCGCAACCTTGAGCAGACGATCAGGCGTCGGTGTGCCAATCGCGGCACGAATGGCGTTGTGGTCATCGCCGACGCCAAGCCCCGGGATCTCGATCTCGTCGAGACCGGTGAGGCCCGTCTCGAGCGAGCGCAGCGCCTTCTGCAGCGATTCGCTGAAGCTTCGGCCGACCGCCATCACTTCTCCGACGGATTTCATCGACGTCGTGAGCACCGCGTCGGCACCGGGAAACTTCTCGAAGGTGAAACGCGGGATCTTGGTGACGACATAATCGATGCTCGGCTCGAAGGAAGCCGGCGTCGCGCCTCCTGTGATGTCGTTCTCGATCTCGTCGAGCGTGTAGCCCACCGCGAGCTTGGCAGCGACCTTGGCGATCGGAAAGCCCGTCGCTTTCGAGGCGAGCGCCGAGGAGCGCGAGACGCGCGGGTTCATCTCGATGATGATCATCCGCCCGTTCGCGGGATTGATCGCAAATTGCACGTTCGAGCCGCCGGTATCGACGCCGATCTCGCGCAGCACCGCGATCGAGGCGTCGCGCATGCGCTGATATTCCTTGTCGGTCAGCGTCAAGGCGGGCGCCACCGTAATCGAATCGCCGGTGTGCACGCCCATCGGATCGACGTTCTCGATCGAGCAGACGATGATGCAATTATCCGCACGGTCGCGGACGACCTCCATCTCGAATTCTTTCCAGCCGGCGACGCTCTCCTCGACGAGCACCTCATTGGTTGGTGAGGCATCGATGCCGCGCTCCATGACGACGAAGAATTCCTCGCGGTTATAGGCAACCCCGCCGCCCGTGCCGCCGAGCGTGTAAGAGGGCCGGATCACCGCGGGCAAGCCGACATGGTCGAGCGCCTGCAGCGCGTTGGCATGGGCGTCCGGCGACAATTCCATCACTGGCTCGTTGTTCTCATCATAGACCGGCTTGCCGCGGGGATCCTTCTTTTGGCGCAGCGAGCCCTTGAGCGTTCGCCCGCGCGGCACGTCGAGGCCGATCTTGATCATAGCCTGGCGGAAGAGCTCGCGATCCTCTGCCTTGTCGATCGCGGCGGCGGAAGCGCCGATCAGCTCGACCTCGAATTTATCGAGCACGCCCATCCGCTTGAGCGAAAGGGCGCAGTTCAGCGCAGTCTGTCCGCCCATGGTGGGAAGAAGCGCGAAGCCGCCTGGCACCGCGTGGCGCTCCGCCTCGATGATCTTCGCCACAATCTGGGGGGTGATTGGCTCCACATAGGTGCGATCGGCGAGCTCGGGATCGGTCATGATCGTCGCCGGATTGGAATTCACCAGCACGACACGATAGCCCTCGGCCTTCAGCGCCTTGCAGGCCTGGGTTCCCGAATAGTCAAATTCGCATGCCTGGCCGATCACGATCGGCCCCGCGCCGATGATCAGGACCGTCGAGATGTCGGTGCGTTTGGGCATGGCGATCCAAGGGCAGTCTTGTCCGGCCTGCGTGCCGGTTCGCGCGGCGCGCCGCAGCGACGAATTTCAAGCAAGATTACGGGCTGGCGCGGCTCTATAGCGGGCTTGAGGCAGCGAGGGAAGAGCCGGACGGCCCAAGGCCGAAGGCTCGATGCGCTTGGCGAGGTTACATGCTGACGCTTCCGAAAGCCTTGTCGAGCGCGGAAACGAGGCGGTGAGCTTCCTTGAAATCCTGGCCTTCTTGCTCAGGGAGCGCCTTCAGAGTGTTGCGCAGCCGAATGCCGACCCCCTCCGAATTTCCCGTGCGCAAGGCGAGCCGCGCCTCGCTCATCGCCACGCGCAGCCCTAGCATGGGAACATCCTGCGCCATGGCCATGGCCTCGGCCTCTGCATAGAGTTTGCGAGCCCGAATGTCCGCGTGCGGGTCCGAGGCAAGCACCGTATCGCCCAGCACCCGCAGCAGCTCCGGCATCCACACCGCAAGCCCGATGCGCTCGAATTCCAAGCGCTCCTTCTCGATGCGCTCGACGGCTTCGTCGGCTCGACCAGCGGCCATGAGCGCCTCAGCCAGAAGGCAAAGGTAGACCGGAAAATCCTCGGCCGTCACGATCTCGCGTTGACGCGCGAAACCTTCCTCCAGCAGCTTCAGTCCTGCCGCGGCGTTTTCC